>NZ_CP019431.1:5937134-6274268 GCF_009866765.1 Pseudomonas sp. S35 | reverse complement strand
TGGAAATGTCGCGCAGCTACGGTTTGTCCGGTTTCAGCCTGTTCTGGCAAGTGATCCTGCCGGGCGCGTTGCCCTCGATTTTGGTGGGCGTGCGCTTTGCCCTGGGCTTTATGTGGTTGACGCTGATCGTGGCGGAAACCATCTCTGCCAGCTCGGGTATCGGCTACCTGGCGATGAACGCCCGTGAATTCCTGCAAACCGACGTGGTGGTACTGGCCATCGTGATGTACGCGATTCTCGGCAAACTGGCCGACCTGGCTGCGCGTGGCCTGGAGCGGGTTTGGCTGCGCTGGCATCCGGCGTATCAAGTGAATAAAGGCGGTGCGGCATGACGGCTCAACAACCTCCGCGCCTGCTCAAGGGGATCCCCCTGGCGGTGCGCAAATTGCGCAAATCCTTTGGCGCACGGGAAGTGCTCAAAGAGATTGACTTGCACATTCCGGCGGGCCAGTTCGTCGCCGTGGTGGGTCGCAGCGGTTGCGGCAAAAGTACCTTGCTGCGTCTGCTGGCCGGTCTGGACAAGGCCAGCGGCGGCGAGCTGCTGGCCGGTTCCGCACCGCTGAGCGAAGCGATTGAAGACACGCGGCTGATGTTCCAGGAAGCACGTTTGCTGCCCTGGAAAAAGATCATCGACAACGTGGGCCTGGGCCTTAAAGGCAACTGGCGTCCCAAGGCGCTGGAGGCCCTGGAAGCGGTCGGCCTGGCCGAGCGCGCCGATGAATGGCCGGCGGCGTTGTCCGGTGGCCAGAAACAACGTGTTGCCCTGGCCCGCGCGCTGATCCACCAACCGCGCCTGCTGTTGCTCGACGAGCCGCTGGGCGCACTGGATGCCCTGACCCGCATCGAGATGCAGCAACTGATCGAAAACCTGTGGCAGAAGCACGGTTTCACCGTGTTGCTGGTCACTCATGACGTCAGCGAAGCCGTGGCGATTGCCGACCGGGTGATCCTGATCGAAGACGGCGAAATCGGCCTCGACCTGATCGTCGACCTGCCGCGCCCACGGGCCCGAGGTTCACATCGCCTGGCGGCGTTGGAAGCCGAAGTGCTCAACCGTGTGCTGTCGTTGCCCGGCACACCGCCGGAACCCGAACCTGTTTCACCGCTGCCTACGCAACTGCGTTGGGCTCAATAACTCATAGAGGAACACCATCATGACTATCAAAGCCATCAACGTGCGTAACCAGTTCAAAGGCACCATCAAGGAAATCGTGGTCGGCGACGTGCTGTCGGAAATCGATGTGCAGACCGCCTCCGGTATCGTCACTTCCGTGATCACCACGCGCTCCGTCAAAGAGCTGGAGCTGGTGATTGGCAGTGAAGTGATTGCCTTTGTGAAGTCGACCGAGGTGTCGATTGCCAAGTTGTGATTGGTCTTGAGGCCTCATCGGGGGCTTGCCCCCGATGAGGCCGGCCCAGTCAACGCAAGGCTTGGCGCTTGGGCAGGTAAGCCGGTAAATAAAGCCCCACATACGCATCAAACACACGCATCCCTTCCTCCGCCATCCGCGGCGTAATCAGCCCATGCTGATGCACCGAACGCGCGTAGACGCGGTCGCTCAATTCCAGCGCCAGGGCAAATACATCCACATCCGTGGGCAGGCTCGGCACGTCGAAATGCCGGCTGAACACCGCCAGCATCAAATCCCCCAATTCCAGATCATGCTGACGGTCGGCCTGGGTCACTTCAGTGAGGCCGTGCTGGGCGAGAATCAGTTGGCGGGCGGCGGCGTCGTGCTCGTAGATGGTGAGCATGCGCTGCTCGACGATGCAGGACAGGTCGCGCCAGTGCTTGAGTGAATCATGCTCGATAGGCGCCTGAATCGCCGCTCGGAACGCTGCGTGCACATCGGCCGTCAATGCCTCCAACAACGCCGGCACGCTGGCAAAAAAGTGGTACACCGACGACGGTGGGATCTGCGCGCGTTCGGCCACGCTGTAGATCGACAAACTCGCCACGCCTTCGGCGGCCAGCAAGGTGCGGGCGGCGTCGAGGATCGCGTCGATCCGGGCCTGGCTGCGGGCACGGGGTTTGCGAGGGGCGGCGGGGCGGGTGGTCATGGAAGTCTCCTACAAGGCAGCGGGCATTGTATGAGCACAGAGGTGGGTTGTCTGCCAGCCCGCCATCGGGGACTTTTGTGGTGAGCGGGCTTGCCCCGCGCTGGGCTGCGCAGCGGCCCCAATAAAAACGCCGCATTCTGACAGGCAGAATGCGGCGTCTGGTTTAGGGCGGCTTCGCCACCCAGCGCGGGACAAGCCCGCTCACCACAGCAAGCCCGCTCACCACATTTAATGCAGCCGCCGGTTAAACGGTATGCAGGTACCAGTTGTACTCAAGGTCGGAGATGGAGTGTTCAAACTCTTCCAGCTCACTTTCCTTACAGGCGACGAAGATATCGATGTATTTAGGATCGATGTACTTGGCCATCACCTCGCTGTCGTCCAACTCGCGCAGGGCATCGCGCAGGTTGTTCGGCAGGCTCTGCTCGTTCTGCTCGTAGCTGTTGCCTTCCACGGGTGCGCCCGGTTCGATCTTGTTGGTCAGACCGTGGTGCACGCCTGCCAGGACCGAAGCCATCAGCAGGTAAGGGTTGGCATCGGCGCCGGCCACACGGTGTTCGATACGTACGGCGTCGGACGAGCCGGTCGGTACGCGAATCGCCACGGTGCGGTTGTCCAGGCCCCAGCACGGCGAGTTCGGCACGTAGAACTGTGCGCCGAAACGACGGTAGGAGTTGACGTTGGGGCACAGGAACGCCATCTGGGCGGGTAGGGTCTCCAGCACACCGCCGATCGCGTGACGCAATGCGGCGTTCTGCTCGGGATCCTCGCTGGCAAAGATGTTCTTGCCGTCTTTGTCCAGGATCGAAATGTGCACGTGCAGCCCGTTGCCTGCCTGGCCTGGGTAAGGCTTGGCCATGAAGGTGGTGTCCATCTCATGGTCGTAGGCGATGTTCTTGATCAGGCGCTTGAGCAGTACCGCGTAATCGCACGCCTTGATCGGGTCGGCGACGTGGTGCAGGTTCACTTCGAACTGCGCCGGGGCACTTTCCTTGACGATGGCGTCAGCCGGGATGCCTTGCTCTTTGGCACCTTCCAGAATGTCCTGGAGGCAGTCGACGTATTCGTCGAGGTCGTCGATCAGGTAGACCTGTGTCGAGTGCGGGCGTTTGCCGGAGATCGGCGAGCGGGGCGGTTGTGGGCGGCCGTTCACGTTCTCCTGGTCGATCAGGTAGAACTCAAGCTCGAAGGCTGCGCAGATGGTCAGACCGAGGTCGTCAAATTTGCTTACAACTTGGCGGAGCACTTCGCGTGGATCGGCGAAGAAAGGTTCACCTTCAAGTTCGTGCATGGTCATCAGCAGTTGCGCGGTAGGGCGCTTTTGCCAAGGCTCATTGCACAGGGTGTCGGGGATTGGATAACAGATTCGGTCAGCATCACCGATGTCCAGACCCAGGCCGGTGCTTTCCACCGTCGAGCCATTGATATCCAGGGCAAATAAAGAGGCAGGCAGGTTAATGCCCTTCTCGTAAACCTTGTGGAGGCTGGTGCGTTCGATGCGCTTACCGCGCACCACACCATTCATATCCGCAATTAGAAGGTCTACGTACAGAACCTCAGGATGATCCTTAAGGAACGCGTTCGCTTCGTTAAGCTGAACGGCACGCGGGGGTACCGACATGATGCAACACCTTTGTTGTTAAAAATATCAATCATTGATCTTTTCTGGTTTCAGTCAACCCGAACGGCATGCCGAAGTCAAGCGAGGCCTTTTTTGCCCTAAAAAAGCGCTGTGAAGGCATTTCTGGGGCTTTTTGGGGCGGTTTTTTGCATTTGATCCGCTTGGGACTCGCAGGCTTGAGCGGGCCGTGTTGTATTTTTTACGGGGGTGTTGTGTAAAAAAATGAACAAGGCTAAGCTCGATTCAAACCCATAACAGCAATAATACCGGGGTGCTTCATGTTTCACCTGCCGCCGCTCGGCGTCTCTGCCTGCTTGTGCCAGGCGTTTCCTGCAGTCCGTTCACCCCGCGTGAATGCCGCTGCACCGGCCAATATTCTTGACGGCCCGTCCGACCTTTTCTTTGCCACCTCAACTGCCCCTGACCGGCTCCTTTCCAAGGAACCGATCAAGATTGTGCACGACTTTGGCGTGAGGAATGCAACGCTGCAGCAAATGGCAGGTAAGCTCCTACCCTGAATGAAAAAACGACGCGGATGCTGCGTCAACCAACGCCTGGCCTTTAATGGATGCCAGGAAACCCAGCCCAGAGGCATTTATGAGTAACAACCTCGACCAGCTCACCGATTGGTTGAAAGACCACAAGATCACAGAAGTCGAATGCATGATTGGCGACCTCACCGGCATCACCCGGGGCAAGATCTCGCCGACCAACAAGTTCATCGCCGAAAAAGGCATGCGTCTGCCCGAGAGTGTGCTGTTGCAGACCGTGACCGGCGACTATGTCGAAGACGACATCTATTACGAACTGCTCGACCCGGCCGACATCGACATGATCTGCCGCCCCGACCAGAACGCGGTGTTCCTTGTGCCGTGGGCCATCGAGCCGACCGCCCAGGTGATCCACGACACCTACGACAAGCAAGGCAACCCGATCGAGCTGTCGCCGCGCAACGTGCTCAAGAAAGTCCTCCAGCTCTACGCCGACAAAGGCTGGCAGCCCATCGTGGCGCCGGAGATGGAGTTCTACCTGACCAAACGCTGCGAAGACCCGGACTTCCCGCTGCAACCGCCGATTGGCCGTTCCGGTCGCCCGGAGACCGGTCGCCAATCCTTCTCTATAGAAGCGGCCAACGAATTCGACCCGCTGTTCGAAGACGTCTACGACTGGTGCGAACTGCAGGAACTGGACCTCGACACCCTGATCCACGAAGACGGCACCGCGCAGATGGAAATCAACTTCCGTCACGGCGACGCGCTGTCCCTGGCCGACCAGATCCTGGTGTTCAAACGCACCATGCGTGAGGCCGCGCTCAAGCACAACGTGGCGGCCACCTTCATGGCCAAGCCGATGACCGGCGAGCCCGGCAGCGCGATGCACCTGCACCAGAGCATCATCGACATCGCCACCGGCAAGAACGTCTTCTCCAATGAAGACGGGAGCATGAGCCAACTGTTCCTCAACCACATTGGCGGCCTGCAGAAATTCATCCCTGAATTGCTGCCGTTGTTCGCCCCCAACGTGAACTCCTTCCGCCGCTTCCTGCCGGATACCTCGGCGCCGGTGAACGTGGAATGGGGCGAAGAAAACCGCACCGTCGGCCTGCGCGTACCGGATGCCGGCCCGCAGAACCGCCGTGTGGAAAACCGCCTGCCGGGCGCCGACGCCAACCCGTACCTGGCCATTGCGGCCAGCCTGCTGTGTGGCTACATCGGCATGGTCGAAGGCCATAACCCAAGCGCGCCAGTGGTAGGTCGTGGTTACGAGCGGCGCAACCTGCGCCTGCCGTTGACCATCGAAGACGCCCTGGAGCGCATGGAAAACAGCAAGACCATCGAGAAATACCTGGGGCAGAAATTCATCACAGGCTACGTCGCGGTCAAGCGGGCCGAGCATGAAAACTTCAAGCGCGTGATCAGTTCGTGGGAGCGGGAATTCCTGCTCTTCGCCGTCTGATGCGCCGGGCGCGCCCTTTACACGGCGCGCCCTTCACTGAAAAGTCTAGGAGATTGGTATGTCCAGCAACAACCCGCAAACCCGTGAATGGCAAGCCTTGAGCAACGATCACCACCTGGCGCCGTTCAGCGACTTCAAGCAATTGAAAGAGAAAGGCCCACGGATCATCACCAAAGCCCACGGCGTGTATTTGTGGGACAGCGAAGGCAACAAGATCCTCGACGGCATGGCCGGCCTGTGGTGCGTGGCGATCGGTTACGGTCGCGATGAACTGGCTGACGCCGCCGCCAAACAAATGAAAGAACTGCCGTACTACAACCTGTTTTTCCAGACCGCTCACCCGCCGGTGCTGGAACTGGCCAAGGCCATTTCCGACATCGCGCCTGCCGGGATGAACCATGTGTTCTTCACCGGTTCCGGCTCCGAAGGCAACGACACCATGTTGCGTATGGTCCGCCACTACTGGGCGATCAAAGGCCAGCCGAACAAGAAAACCATCATCAGCCGCAAGAATGGCTACCACGGCTCTACCGTAGCCGGCGCGAGCCTGGGCGGCATGACGTATATGCACGAACAGGGCGACTTGCCGATCCCGGGCATCACCCACATAGCCCAGCCGTACTGGTTTGGCGAAGGCGGCGACATGAGCCCCGAAGAGTTCGGGATCTGGGCCGCCAACCAGTTGGAAGAGAAGATCCTCGAACTGGGCGTGGACACCGTCGGTGCCTTTATCGCCGAGCCGATCCAGGGCGCCGGCGGCGTGATCGTCCCGCCTGCCACCTACTGGCCGCGCATCAAGGAAATCCTCGCCAAGTACGACATCCTGTTTGTCGCCGACGAAGTGATCTGCGGGTTTGGCCGTACCGGTGAGTGGTTCGGCAGCGACTTCTACGACCTCAAGCCAGACATGATGACCATCGCCAAGGGCCTGACCTCGGGTTACATCCCCATGGGCGGCCTGATCGTGCGCGACGAAGTGGTCGAGGTGCTGAACGAAGGCGGCGATTTCAACCACGGTTTCACCTACTCCGGTCACCCGGTGGCCGCCGCGGTGGCCCTGGAAAACATCCGTATCCTGCGCGATGAAAAAATCATCGAGCAGGTCAACAGCGAAACGGCACCCTATTTGCAACGTCGTCTGCGCGAGCTCAATGATCACCCGTTGGTGGGCGAAGTTCGCGGTGTGGGTCTGTTGGGCGCCATTGAACTGGTGCAGGACAAGGCCACCCGCAAGCGTTATGAAGGCAAAGGCGTGGGCATGATTTGCCGCAACTTCTGCTTCAACAATGGCCTGATCATGCGCGCCGTGGGCGACACCATGATCATTTCGCCGCCGCTGGTGATCAGTAAGGCCGAGATTGACGAGTTGGTGACCAAGGCGCGCACGTGCCTGGACCTGACTTTGGCGGCATTGCAGGGCTAAGTGCTAGGCTCAGTGCGCAGCGCGCTGGGCAGTTATAAATGTAGGGGCTTTGGTTGAAAGCCGGCCCCTTAACTTGCCAGACTGTCGCCCTGTTTTGTTGCCCTCTGGAAGGGCCGCTGAACATAAAAGAACGTGGCCCAAAAAAGAAAAATTGGAGCATCACCAAATGAAGGCATTAGGTTTGAAGAACGCTGGCAAGACCCTCCTCGCCTTGTCCCTGATGGGCGCAATGGCGGGCGCGGCCCAGGCAGACGATAAGGTGCTGCACGTCTACAACTGGTCCGACTACATTGCACCGGACACCATCGCCAACTTTGAAAAAGAGTCGGGCATCAAAGTGGTGTACGACGTTTTTGACAGCAACGAGACCCTTGAGGCCAAGTTGCTGGCGGGCAAGTCCGGCTACGACATCGTCGTGCCGTCGAACAACTTCCTCGCCAAGCAGATCAAGGCCGGCGTTTACCAGGAGCTGGACACGTCCAAGCTGTCCAACTACGGCAACCTGAACAAGTCCCTGCTCAAAGCCGTGTCGGTCAGCGACCCGGACAACAAGCACGCCTTCCCATACATGTGGGGCTCCATCGGCATCGGCTACAACCCGGAGAAGGTCAAGGCCGCGCTGGGCGTGGACAAGATCGATTCGTGGGACGTGCTGCTCAAGCCTGAAAACATCGCCAAGCTGAAAAGCTGCGGCGTGAGCTTCCTCGATTCGCCAACCGAAATGCTGCCGATTGCGCTGCATTACCTGGGCCTGCCGACCGACAGCCAGAAGAAAGACGACCTCAAGCAAGCTGAAGCGTTGTTCCTGAAGATCCGTCCTTCGATCGGCTACTTCCACTCGTCCAAGTACATCTCGGACCTCGCCAACGGCAACATCTGCGTGGCCGTGGGTTACTCGGGTGACATCCAGCAGGCCAAGTCCCGCGCGGCTGAAGCCGGTGGCAAGGTCAAGGTGGCCTACGACATTCCGAAAGAAGGCGCCGGTAGCTTCTTCGACATGGTCGCCATCCCTAAAGATGCCGAAAACGTCGACGCCGCTTACAAGTTCATGAACTACCTGCTCAAGCCTGAAGTGATGGCGTCGATCACCGACAGCGTGCGCTTCCCGAACGGTAACGAGAAGGCCACTGCATTGGTCGACAAAGACATCACCAGCGACCCGGGCATCTACCCGCCAGCTGATGTGCAAGCCAAGCTCTACGCCATTGCTGATTTGCCAGCCGCAACCCAGCGTGAAATGACGCGCAGCTGGACCAAGATCAAATCCGGTAAATAACCCGTAGGACCTGTGGGAGTGGGCTTGTGTGGGAGGGGGCTTGCTCCCGATGGCGGTGTATCAGCAACAGATCCAGTGACTGACACTCCGCTATCGGGAGCAAGCCCCCTCCCACCCAGGTTCGCTCCTACAAATAATTAAATGACAGAAAGTTTTGCCGGATCGGTTTATCGAGGGTAAGTTGCGCGCCGGTTTTGTTGCCGGGCAACAACTTTAAGGCCCAACTATTTAAGAGGACCTCCACTTGCCAATTTCTTTATTTCGCCAAGCCATGCTGGTGGGTGCAGGTATCACGCTGGCGGTCAGCGTGCAGGCCGCATCGACGGTGCATATTTATAACTGGTCGGACTACATCGGTACCGACACCTTGGCCAACTTCGAAAAGGCCACCGGCATCAAGCCCGTGTATGACGTGTTTGATTCCAACGAAACCCTGGAAGGCAAGTTGCTGGCCGGGCGAACCGGCTACGACGTGGTCGTGCCGTCCAACCACTTCCTCGGCAAGCAGATCAAGGCCGGGGCGTTCCAGAAGCTCGACAAGTCGCTTCTGACAAATTACGCGAATCTTGACCCAGCGTTGCTCAAGCGCCTGGAAAAGAACGACCCAGGCAACCAGTACGCCGTGCCGTACCTGTGGGGCACCAACGGCATCGGCTACAACGTCGACAAAGTGAAGGAAGTGCTGGGCGTCGACAAGATCGACTCCTGGGCCGTGCTGTTCGAGCCGGAAAACATGAAAAAGCTGGCCACCTGCGGTGTGTCCTTCATGGACTCGGCAGATGAAATGCTGCCGGCGGTACTCAACTACATGGGCCTTGATCCCAACAGCACCAACCCGGACGACTACAAGAAGGCCGAAGAAAAGCTGCTCAAAGTGCGGCCCTACGTGACCTATTTCCATTCCTCCAAATACATCTCGGACCTGGCCAACGGCAACATCTGCGTGGCGGCCGGTTTCTCTGGCGATGTGTTCCAGGCCAAGGCCCGTGCGGCTGAGGCAGGCAAGGGCGTGAACATCGCCTACGCGATTCCGAAAGAAGGCGGCAACTTGTGGTTTGACGTGCTGGCGATCCCCAAGGATGCCACCAACCTCAAGGAAGCCCACGCCTACATCAACTATTTGCTGCAACCTGAGGTCATCGCCCAGGTCAGTGATTACGTCGGTTACGCCAACCCTAACCCTGGGGCGGACACACTGATGGAGCAATCGATACGCACCGACGAAGCGGTTTACCCACCGCAGGCGGTTCTCGATCGGACATTCGTCAACTTCGAGCTACCCCCGAAAGTGCAACGTTTAATGACCCGTAGCTGGACCAAGGTCAAGACGGGCAAGTAAGGCTCAAACTATCCTGGGTTCGCCGGCTGCGGCGAACTGCATTGTTTTTTTTTGGGAGTTTCGTAAATGGCAGTTGCCTCCGGCGCCTATAAGAAAGCCCTCGAAGGGGACCAGACACCGAAGAAGGTGCTGGTCAAAATCGACCGGGTCACGAAGAAGTTCGACGAGACGATTGCCGTGGACGATGTGTCCCTGGAAATCAAGAAAGGCGAAATCTTCGCCTTGCTCGGCGGTTCGGGTTCGGGCAAGTCCACCTTGCTGCGCATGCTCGCAGGCTTCGAGCGCCCGACCGAGGGCCGCATCTACCTCGACGGTGTGGACATCACCGATATGCCGCCCTACGAGCGGCCGATCAACATGATGTTCCAGTCCTACGCCCTGTTCCCACACATGACCGTGGCGCAGAACATCGCGTTCGGCCTGCAACAGGACAAGATCCCCAAGGCCGAAGTCGACGCCCGCGTGGCCGAGATGCTCAAGCTGGTGCAGATGAGCCAGTACGCCAAGCGCAAGCCGCACCAGTTGTCCGGCGGCCAGCGTCAGCGTGTGGCGCTGGCCCGCTCCCTGGCCAAGCGCCCGAAACTGCTGCTGCTCGATGAGCCGATGGGCGCCCTCGACAAGAAGCTGCGTTCGCAGATGCAGCTTGAACTGGTCGAGATCATCGAGCGCGTGGGCGTGACCTGCGTGATGGTGACCCACGACCAGGAAGAGGCCATGACGATGGCCGAGCGCATCGCGATCATGCATCTGGGCTGGATCGCCCAGATCGGCAGCCCGATCGACATCTACGAAACCCCTACCAGCCGCCTGGTGTGCGAGTTCATCGGCAACGTCAACATTTTCGACACCCAGGTGGTGGACGACGCCGAAGGCCACGCGGTGCTCAAGTGCCCGGACCTGGACCGCGACATCTACGTGGGCTACGGCATCGCCACGTCGGTGGAAGACAAGTCGGTGACCTACGCGATTCGCCCGGAAAAACTGCTGGTGACCACCGAAATGCCGACCTGCGAACACAACTGGTCCAGCGGCAAGGTGCACGACATCGCCTACCTGGGCGGCCACTCGGTGTTCTACGTGGAGCTGCCGAGCGGCAAGCTGGTGCAGTCCTTCGTGGCCAACGCCGAGCGCCGTGGCCAGCGGCCGACCTGGGGTGATCAGGTTTACGTGTGGTGGGAAGACGACAGCGGCGTGGTACTTCGCTCATGAACACAAAAAAGCTCAAGCGGCGCCTGAACCGCCTCGTCCCCAGCGGCAAGCAGGTGGTCATCGGGATTCCGTTCCTGTGGCTGTTCCTGTTTTTTGCCTTGCCGTTCTTCATCGTCCTGAAGATCAGCTTTGCCGAAGCCGACGTGGCGATCCCGCCGTACACCGAGATCTACACCTACGTTGAGCAAAAGCTGCAAGTGGTGCTGAACCTGGCCAACTACAGCCTGCTGGCGGGCGACGAGCTTTACATCGCCGCGTACCTGGGCTCGCTGAAGATGGCGTTCTTCAGCACGCTGCTGTGCCTGTTGATCGGCTACCCGATGGCCTACGCCATTGCCACTGCGCGCAAAGAGATGCAGACCGTGCTGGTGCTGCTGATCATGATGCCGACCTGGACCGCGATCCTGATCCGCGTGTATGCGTGGATGGGCATCCTCAGCAACAACGGGCTGCTCAATGGCTTCCTCATGTCCATGGGCCTGATCAACGAGCCGCTGCAGATCCTCAACACCAACATTGCGGTGTATATCGGCGTGGTCTATTCGTACCTGCCGTTCATGATCCTGCCGTTGTACGCCAACCTGGTGAAACACGACCAGAGCCTGCTGGAAGCCGCGTCCGACCTGGGTTCGAGCACCTTCAACAGCTTCTGGAAGATCACCGTGCCGCTGTCCAAGAACGGCATCATCGCCGGCTGCATGCTGGTGTTTATCCCGGTGGTGGGCGAGTTCGTGATTCCGGAACTGCTCGGCGGCCCGGAAACCCTGATGATCGGTAAAGTGTTGTGGCAAGAATTCTTCAACAACCGTGACTGGCCGGTGGCGTCTGCCTTGGCGGTGGTGATGCTGGCGATCCTGATCGTGCCGATCATTCTGTTTAACCGCAGCCAAGCCAAAGAATTGGAGGGCAAGATATGAAGCGCGTCAGTTTCTCAAGCTTCATGCTGGTGGCGGGGTTGGTGTTCATCTACCTGCCGATGCTGATCCTGGTGATCTACTCGTTCAACGAATCCAAGCTGGTGACGGTGTGGGGCGGTTGGTCGATCAAGTGGTACGTGGGTTTGCTGGACAACACCCAACTGATGGGCTCGGTGGCGCGCTCCCTGGAAATCGCCTGCTACACGGCGGTCGCCGCAGTGGCGTTGGGCACCTTGGCGGCGTTTGTGCTGACACGCATCAGCCAGTTCAAGGGCCGCACGCTGTTCGGCGGCCTGGTGACCGCGCCGCTGGTAATGCCGGAAGTGATCACCGGTCTGTCGCTGTTGCTGTTGTTCGTGGCGATGGCGCAGATGATCGGCTGGCCCCAGGAAAGGGGCATCGTCACCATCTGGATCGCTCACACCACGTTCTGTGCAGCGTATGTGGCGGTGGTAGTGTCGGCGCGCTTGCGTGAGCTGGACCTGTCGATCGAAGAGGCTGCAATGGACCTGGGGGCGCGGCCGTGGAAGGTGTTCTTCCTGATCACCATCCCGATGATCGCCCCATCGTTGGCGGCGGGCGGCATGATGTCGTTTGCGCTGTCCCTGGACGACTTGGTACTGGCCAGCTTCGTGTCGGGCCCTGGTTCGACGACCTTGCCGATGGAAGTGTTCTCGGCCGTGCGCCTTGGGGTTAAACCCGAGATCAACGCCGTGGCCAGTTTGATTCTGTTGGCGGTGTCGCTGGTGACTTTCCTGGTGTGGTTCTTCAGCCGTCGTGCTGAGGAGCATCGCAAGAAAGCCATTCAGCAAGCGATCGAAGAAGCCGCTGCGGATGGCTGGCAACAGCCAGACAAACGTCGGGCACCAGCGCCGGTCTAAAGACGGGTGCGGGTCAATGCGGGAGGGGGCTTGCCCCCTCCCACAGTTGATTGCATTTCAAGTCCACGGCGACGTGCGAATCACCTCGACAAAATTCATCGGCCTGAACCCCGGCGCCTGATCTACCAGCACATCGGTCTTCACGTTGCCAAACGTGGTCTGCGGGCGATGGCGCAAGCCGTCGGCAAAGGCGCAGATGATGCACTCCTTGAACCCTTCGCCCCGTGGATGCGCATGCACCACTGCTTCGCGCTGCACGTTGCTGAACGCGGCGTAGTCCATGCCCAGCACGTCCATTTCAACCCCGGCAGTCACCAGTGCCACGGTCGGGCGCAGATGCTGCGGCACGCCTGGCGTGGTGTGCAGGGCAATGGACAGCCACACCTGTTCGATGTCGTCATCGCTCAGCCCGTAGGGTTTGAGAAAAGCCGCCGCCGCGTTGGCGCCGTCCACCTCGAAGCGCTCGTCGTCACTGCGATGACCTTCCACCAGGCCCAAGTCATGGAACATCGCACCGACGTAGAGCAACTCCGGGTTGTAGGCCAACTGCTTGCGTTCACCGCTCAGCGCGCCAAACAGAAACACCCGGCGCGAGTGGTGATAGAGCAGGTCGGATTCGATGTCGCGGATATACTCGGTAGTGGCCTTGGCCAGGGCGCTGTCGGGGATCTTGATGCCGGCGATGGAAGTGGTCATGGTGGCTCTCCTGTGGAAAGCATCCAGTCTGGTCGCGCACGCGTGAAGCGGCCAGGGTGACGAGGGTGCGATCCCGGCCAATCTGGCGCGACATCGTGCCAAGGGTGTACACGATCAAATGTGGGCACTGGCTTGCCTGCGATAGCATCACCTCGGTATACCTGATGGGCCGAGTCGTCTGCATTGCAGGCAAGCCAGCGCCCACAGGGGTTTTGCGTCAGCCCGAGATATAAGGTTTGCCCATGCACAAAACCGTTGCGATCCTGATCTTTCCCGGCGTTCAATCACTGGACGTGACCGGCCCTATGGACGTGTTCTGCGAGGCCAACCGTTTCCTGGCGCCGCAAGATCATTACCGGTTGGAAGTAATCGGTTTCGGCCACGGCACGATGGCGGCTTCCAATGGCCTGTCACTTCAGGCCCACAAGCATTACAGCGAAGCCCTGCAAGCCTATGACTTGCTGCTGGTCGCCGGCGGCCCGCAGTTGCCCTTCGAGGAGTTCGGCGCTCAGTTCGATGAGTGGCTACGGGGCGCCACCGCCCGGGCGCAACGCTTCGGCTCGATCTGCAACGGCGCCTTCATGCTGGCCCGCGCCGGTCTGCTGGACGGCAAAACCGTCACCACCCATTGGGGCGACGCCGCTGACCTGGCGCGCCTGTGCCCTTCGGCCCAGGTCGAAGCCGACCGCCTTTACGTACAGGACGGCAACCTCTACACCTCGGCCGGGGTCACGGCGGGCATCGATTTGTCGCTGTACCTGCTGGCCCAGGACCATGGCCCGGAAGTGGCCTTGAGCGTGGCCAAGCGCCTGGTGGTGTTCACCCAGCGCTCGGGCGGGCAGTCGCAGTTCAGCCCGTTCCTGACGCCCCACGCCGAGAACACCTCGGCGGTGGCGCTGGTGCAGTTGTATGTATTGGCGAACCTGACTGGCGATTTGACCATCGCCGATCTGGCCAAGGCCGCCAACATGAGCGCGCGTAATTTCTCTCGGGTATTTGCCCGTGAAGCGCGGATAACCCCGGCGGAGTTTGTCGAGCGGGCACGGGTGGATGCGGCGCGGGTGATGCTCGAAAGCACCCACGCGCCGCTGAAAACCGTGGCCTACCAATGCGGTTTTCGCGACGCCCAGCATATGCGTAGTGTGTTCAACCGCCGGTTGGGCGTGACGCCGCAACAGTTGCGACTCAACTTTGCGGCGCCGGTCTAAGCGCCGATAGCAGTGTGTCAGCCAAACATTTTTTGCTGAGCGGCCGCTATCGGGCGGGCAGCAGTTTCAGGGTGCCACGGGTGTTGGCCGTGACTTCCTCATCACTGAAATGCGCCTGCTCGTAGCCGCCTTCGATATACGTCTGCGCCTGGTCGCTGTAGTGCCGATCGAACGGCACGCCGCTTTGGCCGACCGGGTTGATGGTCAACGCGTGAGCCACATCGGCGAAGTCGATCAGGCGCCGGGTCGATGGGCCGTAGGTTACCGGCCACGGCGCCGGGCCGATGGCAGCTGACTGGTTGTTCGGCACTTCGTGGCTGCCAGGGGCCGGGAAGGGGCCGGCATTGAAGATCAGGTCCAATGGCGGCTGTGAACCGAGCGGGTGGCCGTGGGTCAGGGTATGCGCCTCGCCCCACTGCCATTGGGTCGGGTCATCGCCGAAGGTGGCCTTCAGGTGTGCCAGGCTGTTGTCCCAGGCGAGTTTGACAGTGTCGGCGCGCTTGCCGTCCCACCAAGGCGAGGCCGGGTCGGCGGCCAGGCGTGGCAAAGCGGCGTCGACGACCCGTGTGGTAAGCAGGGTCTTGAACATGGCGTCGCCGAGTTTAGGGTGGAAGGCCGCGTCGGTGAGGTTGAACAGGAACTGGTTGAACAGCGTGGCGCTGGTGGAATCAAGCGGGTAGTCGCCTTTCCAGGCGGCCAGTTGTTCCACCAGTTTCAGCTGTGCCGGGTCTTTGACCACCTCACGCAGCACCGGCAACAGCGGCGCCAGCAGTCGCGGGCCGAAGGCGGTGGTGGTGCCCAACTGCAAGGCCTGGCTGTTGTTCACATCCCACTTCACGCTTTTGTCGCTCAGTTGCGCGTTCAATTGCTGGCCACGGTCGGCCAGGTTGTAATAGCCGGGGATCTCCATGCCGGTGGGCGATACCGGCTGGGCATTGGCCGACACCACGTAGCCTCGTGCCGGGTTTTCTTCCTGAGGGTTGGCGCTGAAGGGGTAGAAGCCCAACTTGTCGGCCTGGGCGGTGCTGCCGTCGAGGATGAACCCGGCACTGACGCCAGCCGGACGGATCGGCAACTGCGCCGCTGCCCACCAGCCGATATCGCCCTTGGCATTGGCCCACACGATATTCAGCCCTGGTGCCGACACCTTGGCCGCCGCCGCACGGGCCTTGGCCAGGGTGTCGGCGCGGTTGAGCTGGTAGAAGCCTTCGAGGATCGGGTTCTGGGTGTCGAGGAACGCCCACCACAGGGCGATGGGCGTCTTGCCGCCATTCTCGCCGAGCACATCATTGATGATCGGGCCGTGGGGAGAGTTGCGCAGGGTCAGGGTAACCGGCGCCTGGCCCTTCACCGCGATCTGTTGTTCGCTGCTGGTCATGTCGACCCAACGGCCCTGGTACCAGACCTGATTGGGGTTGTCCGGGTTGACCTTCTCGGCAATCAGGTCGACATCGTCGTTCTGGAACATGGTCAGGCTCCAGCCGAAATCCAGGTTGTGCCCCAGAAACGCCACCGGCACCAGCGCGTTGTGATAGCCATACAACTCAAAACCCGGCGCCGACAGGTGCGCCTCGTACCATACCGAGGGCACCGAGAAGCGAATATGCGGGTCACCCGCCAGTAACGGTTTGCCGCTTTTGGTACGACTGCCGCTAATGGCCCAGGCGTTGCTGCCTTCGAACTGCGGCAGGCCGTTGTCGGCCAGAGCCTGCTCGCTCAAGGACGCGATGGCGCCGAGGGTTTGCCAATCGCCGGCGGCGAGGTTGAGCGCGCCGTTGGGTTGCCAGTCGAGGTCGAAGACTTTCAGGTACTCGCCGCCCAACTGGTCGCGGACGTAGGTCAGCAACGGTTCGGTACGAAATGCGGCGGCAAAACTGTAGGCCATGTACCCGGCGACACTGATGGTGTCTTCGGCGGTGAACCGGCGCTTGGGGATACCCAGCACGTCGAACTCCATGGGGCTGGCGTGGCTGTCCTGATACTGATTGATCCCATCCAGATAGGCTTGCAGGGCCTTCCAGGGTGCAGAGTCGTGGTCCATCTGCTCCACATAGCGCAAGGCCCGTTCACGAATGCGCAGGCTGCGAAACAGCTTGTCGGTCTCCAGCAGCTTGGGGCCCAGCACCTCGGCCAACTCGCCACGGGACAGGCGCCGCATGATCTCCATCTGGAACAGCCGGTCCTGGGCATGCACATAGCCCAGGGCGCGATACAGGTCGGTCTCGTTCTCGGCGCGGATATGCGGCACGCCCCGGTCGTCGTAGCGCACCGTGACCGAGCGTTGCAGGTTGGCCAGTTCGACCGTGCCCTGGCGGGTAGGCTGTTTGCTGTATACGTACCAGCCGGCGCCAAGGGCGACCAGCACCAGCAGAACTGCGAGAGCCCGCAAGACGCGCTTCATGAACTTTCCTTATCGGGAATGGGGTGACTAACGATCTTCAGGCCACGAACAATAGCAGCCCACCGCCAGGGTGTGAGTGGCATTCACCTCGCGTCCGGCTTCAAGGGATTTCAGGATCGGCTCGATAAAACTGTTACTGGCGTTGCACGTCAGCCCTTCGCTGTAGGGCCCTAGATACGCAAGCTTGCCGTTGCGATCCCAGATCCCCACGGCGGGGCTGGCCGGTACCTGATCGGCGCCGGGCAGTGCGGTGAGGGTTTTCATGCCGCGCAGGTTGTCGGGCAGTTGGCCTTGGCTGCCGGGTTTTTGCAGGGCATAGAACTCGACGCCTTGGGGCGCGTATTGCTCGATCAGCTCGCCCAGGTGTTGCTGGTTGCCGACATTGCACGGGCAGGCCGGGTCCCAGAAGTGCACCAGGCGGATCGGGCCTGGCCCGCTCAGCTCTGCGGGCAGGCGCAGGGCATCGCCGGAAAACACCGCCGTGTGTTCGCTGAAGGCGCGCAGGTAGCGGCCCTGGAACCAGTCATACGCCGCCCACAGCACGCCGGCGCAGATAACCAGTATCAGGCTGGCGAACAGAGCGGTACGGTAGGGCGGTCGCATGCAGATCTATCCTCGAGGGTCGCGTAGCTTGCCATGCTTGTCCTGACAGATGAATATCGCAGCTCGATATTCATCTTCGCCGTAAGTCTGGAACCCTTTATGCCCGTCACCTTTGACCCCGATCATCTGCGCGACAGCTTGCGCTCCCTGGTGGATGCGCAAGCGCTCAGCGCCGAAGCGCGGGTGTACCAGCGTTTTTATGGATTGGACTTGGCCGGGCGCACAGTGCCGGCGGTGAGCCGTCTGGGCCGCTTCCAGGTGCGCGGGTTCGAGGTGGTGGGGCAGGTGTGGTTGGCGCCACAACCGGTGGCGACGATGTTTATGTTCCACGGCTTCTACGACCATATGGGCCTGTATCGCCACGTGGTGGACTGGGCGCTGGACCAGGGCTTCGTGGTAATCGCCTGCGACCTGCCAGGCCATGGTTTGTCCAGCGGCGCGCGGGCCAGCATCGACGATTTTGCGGTGTACCAGGAGGTGGTGCAGGCGCTGTTTGCCCAGGCCGAGGCATTGCAACTGCCGCAACCCTGGCATCTGTTCGGGCAAAGTACCGGCGGCGCGGTGGTGGTGGATCACCTGCTCAACCAGGGCGCAAACAGCCCGGCCCAGGGCAAGACCTTTTTGCTGTCGCCGTTGGTGCGGCCGCGTGCCTGGGGCTGGTCGCAGCTCAGCTATTACCTGCTGCGGCCGTTCGTAAAAGGCATCGCGCGGCGCTTCAGCGAGAACACCAACGACCCGCAATTCAAGCCGTTCCTGGAAGCTGACCCGCTACAGCCGCGCCAACTGCCCACCGCCTGGGTGGGTGCACTGTCGCGTTGGATCAAGCGCATCGAAGCCGCACCGCGCAGCTCGCGGCGGCCAGTGATCGTGCAGGGTGAGGAAGACATGACGGTGGACTGGCAGCACAATTTGCAGGTGTTGCGGGGCAAGTTTGATGAGCCTGAGGTGTTGATGTTGCCGCGTGGTCGGCATCACTTGGCGAATGAGATTCCCGAGATTCGTGATGAGTACTTCCGGTATTTGACAGACCATTTGAAATAACACAATCCAAATGTGGGAGGGGGCTTGCCCCCTCCCACATTTTCTACTGCGTCAGGCTTGAAGTGCTCTGGCCGACCGCCAGCCCTGCGCGGATCGCTGCCAGCGCCGCCTGGTAATACGCCTTACCCTCCGGTGACTCCGCAAACGTCGCGAACTCTTCCAGTTCCGGGTCAGACAAATCCCGATAGACATACAGCAGCGTGTTGTTCAGATCATTGCCAATCTGCTGCATCAACCGCTCACGTTGCCCATTCAACATGCTTTGAGCCTGACCACCGCCCAACAGGCCGGGGATCATCTGGCTCAAGCTGTCTGCAGCTACTCCGGCAATCGCCAGGCTGACTTCGGCCCCGGCTTCACGGGCCGGCAGCGCCTGTGCCAGATGGCCGATGATCAGGCTGCGAGTGGCGTCGGCTTCAATCTTCGGCAGGCCCTGGGCGTTTTTCGCCAGCTGGTCGCGGCGGGTGGCGAGCAGTTCGGCGGCAACAATCTTGCGGCCCAGCGGCGACTGGAAGAACGCCAGGGCAGGCTTGGGGTCTGCCAGGTTCTTGCGCAACTGCGCCTCGGCGCGTTGGTCCATGGGCTGGGCGGCAAAGCGTTTATTGCTGTTGTCCACCAGCGCCTGGTACACCGCCGGCGGTAGGCTGTTGCGGTAGCGCTGTTGGGCTGCGCTGAGGGCGTCATTGAAATGCGCACGTTGTTCGGCCCAGCCGGCGACCTTGTACAACTGGTCATGGCCGTCTGCCCAGGCGGGCAAAACGCAGAACATCAGCAAGGAAAAAAACAAACGACGCATATGGACTCCTGTCAGTCGGCCACTATTGTCCGTGTCGGGCGTAGGATTTGTCGAGAAGTCCTATCGGTCACCTGACTAAAGTGTGTTGAGACGCTCGACGGCGCTGTCGCAGTTGAAGGCGTATGGATACTATGCGCGCCATGCAAATACCCCTTGATCACCCCCTGCTGCAACGCATCGTCGACGACCTGGCCGAAAAGGGTTGGTCGCAGCAGAACGGCTTCCTGCCCCAGGCTCTGACCCTGGAACTGGCGGCTGAGTGCCGTAAACGTGCGGCCGAGGGTGAATTGGCGCCAGCGGCGGTGGGGCGCGGACCGGCCCAGGAGATTCGCGAGGGCATTCGCGGCGACCATATCCAGTGGCTGGAGGAGGGCGACGCGGCCGTCTGCGACAGCTACATGGCGGTGATGGACAGCCTGCGCCTGGCGATGAACCGGGGCTTGTTCCTTGGCCTGGAAGATTTCGAAAGCCATTTTGCGATGTACCCGCCAGGGGCGTTTTACCTCAAGCACCTGGACCGCTTCCGCGACGATGACCGGCGCATGGTCTCGGCGGTGATCTACTTGAACGACGCCTGGCTGCCCGAGCATGGCGGCCAATTGCGCATGTACCTCAAAGGCGGCGTCGAATACGATGTGGTGCCCACCGGCGGATGCCTGGTGGTGTTCCTGTCGGGCGAAGTGCCCCACGAAGTCATGCCTGCCACGCGCGAACGCCTGTCCCTCACCGGCTGGTTTCGCCGGCGGGGTAACGAGCCGTTTTAACCATGCAAAAGATACTGATCAGCCGCTGCCTGCTTGGGCACAAGGTGCGCTACGACGGCGGGGCCAGCGGGCCATTCGATCAACTGGCGGCGTGGCAGGCCGAAGGGCGAGTGGTTGCGATCTGCCCGGAAGTGTCGGGCGGTTTGCCGACGCCCAGGCCGTCTGCCGAGATTCCCGGTGGGCAAGGCATTGATGTCTGGGAAGGCCGGGCCAAAGTGCTCACGGCCGAAGGCGAAGATTTCAGCGCCGCCTTCCTCGACGGCGCCCGCCAAGCCTTGGCGCTGGTGCAGCGCCACAACATCCGCATCGCCATCCTCAAGGCCAACAGCCCGTCCTGCGGCAATCTGCTGACCTATGACGGCACCTTCACCGGCGTGAAGGTAAGTGGTGAAGGCGTCACGGCGGCGCTGCTCAAGCGCCACGGCGTGCAGGTGTTCAGTGAGCTGGAGTTGCCTGAGGCGGCGCAGGCGTTGGCGCTACTGTAGGGGCGTCGCCCTCGAACCACTTCTGCGACAGCGCCTTCAATCGGCCATCGTCCTTCACCCGTTTCAATGCCCCGTCCAGGCTCGTCTTGAACGCCGGGTTGCCCTTCTGGAACGGGATCGCCAGCTCAGGCTGGTCGCGATAAACCTCGCTGAAATCGAACTGATCCTCAAGCTCGGCAGTCTTAGCGATGTGGTTGATGGCCACATCGTATTTGCCGGTTGCCACCCCAGGCAGCAGATCGGCGTCATCGGTGGTGATAAACGAGGAGCGCACGTCCATTTCCTTTGCCAGCAGTTCACCCAGTTCGACTTCAAAACCGGTGAGCTTGTCGCCTTCCTTGAAATTGTAAGGGGGGGTGTTGGCTTGCAGGGCAATGCGCAGTTCACCGCGATCATTGACGTCGTCGATCAGTTCGGCATGAGCCAAGGGGCTCAGAAGAGGAAGCAAAAGTAACAGGCCAGGCGAAAAGCGCATGGTCACTCCTAAAGAATTCGAATGTGCGAGGCGCCGTTCAGCATCGCTTTGCTATGGTGGTGAGTGCCTTGGACAGCAATTTGTCGTGAAGTTGTCATAACCCTACAGATTTCACAGAAAAACTGGAGAAGCGAATGAAAGCCCTTTTGTCCCGTGCAACGATTGCCAGCCTGCTGCTGGGTGCCTCCGTGTTGGCGAATGCCGCCGATGTGCCTCGTACCCCCGCGCCCAAGGGGGCCGAGGTGTTTATTGTGTCGCCCAAAGATGGCGCGACTGTCGACAAGACCTTCACCGTCAAATTCGGCGTCAAGGGCCTGGACCTGGAGCCAATCGACAAGCAAGTGCCTAACGCGGGTCACCATCACCTGCTGGTCGACCAGGACGTGAAGGCGCTCAAGGCAGACGAAGCCATCCCCGCCACCGCTACCTCGATTCACTTCGGCAAGGCGCAAACCGAAACCGAGCTGACCCTGACCCCAGGCAAGCACACCCTGCAACTGGTGGCTGGCGATAATGTGCATCGCCAATTCGAGCCCACTGTAGCCTCGAAAGTGATCACGGTTGACGTTAAGTAATATTTGTTCAGACAAAAAAATGGGAGACCCCTGCGGGTCTCCCATTTTTTGTGCAGCGTTTAAAGCGTTAGAACAACACGCGGCTACGGATAGTGCCGTTGATGTGCTGCAGCTTCTCTTGCGCCAGGTCCGAGTACTCGGCGTCGACGTCGATCACCACGTAGCCGACCTTCTCGTTGGTCTGTAGGAACTGACCGGAGATGTTGATGCCGTTTTCCGCGAAGACCTTGTTGATCTCCATCATCACGCCAGGAATGTTCTGGTGGATGTGCAGCAGACGGTGCTTGCCAGGGTGAGCCGGCAGGGCCACTTCCGGGAAGTTCACGGACGAGACCGAGGTACCGTTGTCGCTGTACTTGACCAGTTTTTCCGAGACTTCCAGGCCGATGTTGGCTTGGGCTTCAGCGGTGGAGCCACCGATGTGCGGGGTCAGGATCACGTTGTCCAGGCCACGCAGCGGGCTTTCGAAGATGTCGTCGTTGGAGCGTGGCTCTACCGGGAATACGTCGATGGCGGCGCCGATCAGGTGCTTGTCCTTGATCGCATCGGCCAGGGCGTCCAGCTCAACCACGGTGCCGCGTGCAGCGTTGATCAGGATGCCGCCTTTCTTGATGGCGCGGATTTCCTTCTCGCCGATCATCCACTGGGTCTCAGCGGTTTCCGGAACGTGCAGGGTCACGATGTCCGACATGCCCAGCAGTTCGGTCAGGCTGGCCACTTGCGTGGCGTTGCCCAATGGCAGCTTGGTCAGGGTGTCGTAGAAGAACACCTGCATCCCTAAGCCTTCAGCCAGTACCGACAGCTGGGTGCCGATCGAACCGTAACCGACGATACCCAGCTTCTTACCGCGGATTTCGAAGGAGTTAGCCGCACTTTTGATCCAGCCGCCACGGTGGCAGGAAGCGTTCTTCTCTGGGATGCCGCGCAGCAGCAGGATGGCCTCGGCCAGCACCAGCTCCGCAACGGAACGGGTGTTGGAGTACGGTGCGTTGAACACCGCGATGCCGCGCTCGCGCGCTGCGTTGAGGTCGACTTGGTTGGTGCCGATGCAGAAACAGCCAACTGCCACGAGTTTCTTGGCGTGATCGAAGATTTCTTCGGTCAGCTGAGTGCGGGAGCGAATGCCGATGAAGTGCGCGTCGGCGATCTTTTCCTTGAGCTGGGCTTCCGGCAGAGAACTGGTGATGTACTCAATGCTGGTGTACCCGGCGGCTTTCAGAACGTCGACAGCCGATGGGTGGACGCCTTCCAGAAGAAGGAACTTGATCTTGCTCTTATCGAGAGAAGTCTTGCTCATCTGCGTAAACCTGTATCCCGGAGAAAAATGGCAGGGAGTCGGATCGCTTAAGCTGACCCGGACGGCAGGAAAGCCGTCACCGCAGAAACGCCCTTGGGCTCTGTCCTGCGGGGGCGGTATGCTAGCATACGCGCCCCGCAAACACTCATTCCTGCGACGTGAAGCGTTCTCAGGATGACCATGAATTGTTCGAGAGTTCTGTCGATGACCCATCCTGCCCTGATTGATGAGCTAAAGACCCTGGTTGAGCCCGGCAAAGTGCTGACCGACGCCGACTCCCTGGAGGCTTACGGCAAGGATTGGACCAAGCACTTCGCACCTGCGCCGACCGCCATCGTCTTCCCCAAGACCATTGAGCAGGTGCAGGCCATCGTGCGCTGGGCCAATGAACACAAGGTCGCGCTGGTGCCTTCCGGCGGTCGTACCGGCCTGTCGGCAGCGGCGGTGGCGGCCAATGGCGAAGTGGTTGTGTCGTTCGACTATATGAACCAGGTCCTCGACGTGAACCTCACCGACCGTACCGCTGTGTGCCAGCCGGGTGTGGTCACCAAGCAATTGCAGAACGTCGCCGAAGAAAAGGGTTTGTACTACCCGGTGGACTTCGCCTCGTCCGGTTCCAGCCAGATTGGCGGCAATATCGGCACCAATGCCGGCGGGATCAAGGTGATTCGCTACGGCATGACCCGTAACTGGGTAGCCGGTATGAAAGTCGTCACCGGCAAGGGTGACGTGCTGGAACTGAACCGTGACCTGATCAAGAACGCCACCGGCTACGACATGCGCCAGCTGTTTATCGGCGCTGAAGGCACCTTGGGCTTTGTGGTCGAAGCCACCATGCGCCTGGACCGGGCGCCGAAAAACCTCACCGCGATGGTGCTGGGTACCACCGATTTCGACTCGATCATGCCGGTGCTGCACGCGTTCCAGAGCAAGCTGGACCTGACTGCGTTCGAATTCTTCTCCGACAAGGCCCTGGCCAAGGTCATGGGCCGTGGCGATGTACCGGCGCCGTTCGAAACCGAGTGCCCGTTCTACGCGTTGCTGGAATTTGAAGCCACCACCGAAGAAGTCGCCAACCACGCCCTGGAAACCTTCGAGCACTGCGTCGAGCAGGGCTGGGTGCTGGACGGCGTGATGAGCCAGAGCGAAACCCAACTGCACAACCTGTGGAAACTGCGCGAGTACATCTCCGAGACCATTTCCCACTGGACGCCGTACAAGAACGACATCTCGGTCACCGTGTCCAAGGTGCCGGCGTTTTTGAAGGAAATCGACGCGATCGTCGGCGAACACTACCCGGACTTCGAAATCGTGTGGTTCGGCCACATCGGCGACGGCAACCTGCACCTGAACATCCTCAAGCCGCAAAACCTGAGCAAGGATGAGTTCTTCGCCAAGTGCGCCACCGTGAACAAGTGGGTGTTCGAAACCGTTCAGAAGTACAACGGCTCGATCTCCGCCGAGCACGGCGTGGGCATGACCAAGCGCGATTACCTGACCTACAGCCGTTCCCCGGTTGAAATCGAATACATGAAGGCCGTGAAAGCGGTATTCGACCCTAACGGGATCATGAACCCTGGCAAGATCTTCGCTGTTTAAGGAGTCGCTCCATGAGCTACCAGCACAAGTATGTCGACGGCACCAACATCCACTTCCCGTTGGGTAAAGTGGTGTGCATTGGGCGTAACTACGCCGAACATGCCAAGGAACTGGATAACCCGGTGCCGACCGAGCCGTTGCTGTTCATCAAGCCCGGCAGCTGTGTCGTGCCGCTGGAAGGCGGTTTTGCCATCCCTACCGAGCGTGGCTCGGTGCACTACGAAGCGGAAATCGCGGTATTGATCGGCAAGCCACTGTCGAACAAGCCAAGCCGTGAAGAAGTGCTGGATGCCATCTCCGGCTTCGCCCCGGCCCTGGATTTGACCCTGCGCGACAAACAGGCCGAATTGAAAGCCAAGGGCCTGCCCTGGGAAATCGCCAAGTCCTTCGATGGCGCAGCGGTGATTGCACCGTTCGTGGTCGGCAGCACGTTCCCGGACGTGACTGATATCGGCATTCGCCTGACCATCAACGGCGAAGTGCGCCAGGACGGCAACAGCGCGCAGATGCTCAACCCGATCATCCCGATGATCCAACACATGGCCGGCTGCTTCTCGCTGCAGGCCGGTGATGTGATCCTCACCGGCACCCCGGCTGGCGTAGGTCCGTTGAATGTGGGCGATGAGTTGGTGTTGGAGTTGGCGGGTGTGAACCGCTTCGAAAGCAGCGTTCGCTGACGCAACGCGGTCAAGAATGTGGGAGGGGGCTTGCTCCCGATAGCGGTGTATCAGCCAAGCATCTGGTGGCTGACACTCCCTTATCGGGAGCAAGCCCCCTCCTACATTGAACCTGTGCAGGCCTCAAGGTCCCCGCGTTTGCATTTTTTTCACACACTACCCGGATAATCCTTGGCCTTGTGCTATCCCCTAACACTGACTTTCCGGAAAAAGCGCCCCATGGCCGTGTCCCTACCTTCCGCCACACCCAAGCCGCGTTCTCGTTTTGCCCTGCGCTGGTATTCCTGGCTGTTTTTGGCGGGCGTGATCGTCTATGGCGTTGCCTGGGCCATGCATTGGGACGATCGCGGCATGCTGTGGGTGTCGGAGCGCTTTGAAACACCGGCTGAGCGCAGCGAAAGTGTGTGGTTGCCGGATTACCACGCCGTCATCGACGCGAAAGTGTTGCCAGGCATGGAGAAGGACGAGGCCTCGGATGTCTCCTACAACCCGCAGACCAAAACCCTGTTTTCCGTCATGGGCAAAAACCCATTCCTCGTTGAGTTGAGCCTGCAAGGCGATGTGCTGCGCAAGATGCCGCTCAATGGCTGGGAAAACCCGGAAGGCGTGACGGTGCTGGAAAATGGCCTGATCGCGGTGGTGGACGAGCGCCAGCACAGCCTGACCATCGTCAAGGTCGACGCGACGACCCAGCAGTTGAACAAGGCTGACTTCCCCGCCTATGAACTGGGGCCATCCAAAGACCAGAACAAAGCCTTTGAAGCGATCGCCTGGGACAAGCTAGGCCAGCAACTTGTGCTGGGTGAGGAGCGTCCACCGGCGTTGTTCACCTGGAAAAGCGATGGCGGCCAGACCTTGGTTGGCGACAAGCAAAAACTCGCCAGCAAAGAACTGGACATGCGCAACCTCTCGGCCCTGGCTGTCGACCCGCGCACCGGCCACCTCCTGGTGCTTTCGGCCGACTCCCACCTGTTGCTGGAGTTGGACGAGAAGGGCGAACAAGTCAGCTTCATGACCTTGCTTGGCGGCTTCAATGGCTTGAGCAAAACCATTCCCCGTGCAGAAGGGGTGACTATGGATGAGGATGGCACTTTGTATATGGTCAGTGAGCCAAACCTGTTCTATCGTTTCGAGAGACAGAAGTAACCGACAAATTACGTCGGATATTTCTCTAAGAGCGGCATTCGCCAGACAGCAGGGCGCGTTTAAGTTTAAATTCAGACAGGCGTGATATTCATTCGCCACTTTTGATTTTGAGCCCGTCCAATGCGCCGACTTGCCCGCCCCAAACCCATTCTGTTTCTCCTGGTGCTGATCGCCCTGATCTGCGCCGGGGTCGCTGGGCAGCACTTTCGCTTGTTCGAGCGCGCCTGGTTCAACTGGCAGGCGTGGCGCCAGCCGGCAGACGAACGTTCGATCGGCCTGGCGGATTACCGGGTGACCCTGGAGGCCCAGGTGATCGAGGGGCTCGCTGACGATGTCTCGGCCCTCACCTATGACCCGGTGCGCAAAAGCCTGTTTACCGTGACCAATCAGAACGCTGAACTGATCGAGCTCTCCCTGGAGGGCAAGATCCTGCGGCGCATCCCTTTGGTGGGGTTCGGCGATGCCGAAGCTGTGGAATTCATCAGCGACAACATCTATGTCATCACCGACGAGCGCCAGCAGCGGTTGATCAAGGTGCATGTGGACGACGACACCCAGTTCCTCGACGCCGCCGATGCGGAGCAGATGACCCTGGGCCTGCACGTAGGCGGCAACAAGGGTTTTGAAGGGTTGGCCTATGACTCGGTGGGCAAGCGCCTGTTCGTGGCCAAGGAGCGCGACCCGATGTTGATCTACGAGGTCCACGGGTTTCCCCATTTCAAGCCAGAGAAAACCTACTCGGTGCACGTGATCAACAACCCCAAGCGTGACGCTGGGCTGTTTGTGCGGGACCTGTCGAGCCTGCAGTACGACGAGCGCAGCGGCCATCTGCTGGCGCTGTCGGATGAGTCGTTTCTGGTGCTGGAACTGGATATCGACGGTCGCCCGTTGAGCAGCTTGTCACTGCTGAACGGGCGCCATGGCCTTAAAAAACGTGTGCCCCAGGCCGAAGGAATCGCCATGGATGACGAAGGCACGTTGTACCTGGTCAGTGAGCCGAACCTGTTCTACGTGTTCAAAAAAACCAGCCCCTGAAAACACCGCCAAGCCAATGTGGGAGGGGGCAAGCCCCCTTCCACATTTGGTTTTGCATCAGGCTTTTAGGGTTTTGACGCCCTCAGCGGTGCCGAGCAGCAGCACATCTGCCGGGCGCGCGGCAAACAGGCCATTGGTGACCACACCGACGATGGCGTTGATCTGGGCTTCCAGCGCCACCGGGTTGCTGATCTGCATATTGAACACGTCGAGGATGATGTTGCCGTTGTCGGTCAACACGCCTTCGCGGTACACCGGGTCGCCGCCCAGTTTCACCAGCTCGCGGGCCACGTGGCTGCGGGCCATCGGGATCACTTCCACCGGCAACGGGAAGGCGCCGAGGACGGGCACCAGCTTGCTGGCGTCGGCAATGCAGATGAACGTCTTGGCCACGGCCGCGACGATCTTCTCGCGGGTCAGGGCTGCGCCGCCGCCCTTGATCAGGTTCAGGTGCTCGTCGCTTTCATCGGCGCCGTCGACGTAGAACTCCAGGTCGCTCACGGTGTTGAGCTCGTACACCGGAATGCCGTGGCCTTTCAGGCGCGCGGCGGTGGCTTCGGAGCTGGCCACAGCGCCGTCGAACGCGCCCTTGTGCTGGGCCAGTGCATCGATAAAGCAATTGGCGGTGGAGCCGGTGCCGACACCGACGATGCTCTTGTCGTCGAGTTTTGGAAGGATTAAATCGACGGCGGCCTGGGCCACTGCCTGTTTGAGTTGATCCTGGGTCATGCGGGCTCCGGAACGGGCGGGGAGTTATCGAGGGGCGCGAGTATAACCCAACAAAACCTCGGGATTCGTGTGGTCGTACGGCCAAAAGCCGGGTTAGACTCCTCGGCCCTGCCCAACTCGCCCAGTGATTTCCGCCGATGCTTGAACAGTACGTCAAAAAGATCCTCACCTCGCGCGTCTACGACGTTGCCGTAGAAACCCCGCTACAGACCGCTCGCCAGCTCTCCGAGCGGCTGGGTAACAAGGTCTGGCTCAAGCGTGAAGACTTGCAGCCGGTGTTCTCGTTCAAGATTCGCGGCGCCTATAACAAGCTCACCCAACTGACTGACGAGGAGCGCGCACGCGGTGTGGTCACAGCCTCGGCGGGCAATCATGCGCAAGGCCTGGCCTTGGCGGCCAAGGTGCTGGGGGTCAAGGCGACTATCGTGATGCCCAAGACCACCCCTGAGATCAAGGTCGAAGGCGTGCGCTCCCGTGGTGGCAAAGTGGTGCTGCATGGTGATTCCTTCCCGGAAGCCCTGGCCTACTCGCTCAAACTGGTCGACGAAAAAGGCTACGTCTACATCCACCCCTACGATGATCCACACACCATTGCCGGGCAGGGCACCGTGGCGATGGAGATCCTGCGCCAGCACCCAGGGCCGCTGGACGCGATCTTTGTACCGGTGGGTGGTGGTGGCTTGATTGCAGGCATTGCGGCGTACGTGAAATACCTGCGTCCGGAGATCAAGATCATCGGCGTCGAACCGGACGACTCCAACTGCCTGCAGGCCGCGATGGCGGCGGGCGAGCGCGTGGTGCTGCCGGCAGTCGGGATCTTTGCCGACGGCGTGGCGGTGGCGCAGATCGGCCAGTACACCTTTGATATCTGCAAAGACTATGTCGATGAAGTGATCACCGTGAGCACCGACGAGATCTGTGCGGCGATCAAGGACATCTACGACGACACCCGTTCCATCACCGAGCCGGCAGGCGCGCTGGGTGTGGCCGGGATCAAGAAGTACGTGGAGACCCGTGGCGTCAGCGGCCAGACCTTTGTCGCCATCGACTCTGGCGCCAACGTCAACTTCGACCGCCTGCGTCACGTAGCCGAGCGCGCCGAGCTTGGTGAAGGCCGCGAAGCCATCATCGCCGTGACCATCCCGGAGCAGCCGGGCAGCTTCAAGGCGTTTTGCGAGGCCGTGGGCAAGCGCCAGATCACCGAATTCAACTACCGCTACCACTCCGGCAGCGAAGCGCACATCTTCGTTGGCGTGCAGACCCACCCGGAAACCGACCCGCGCAGCGCGTTGATCGCCAGCCTCACCGAGCAGGGTTTCCCGGTGCTGGACCTGACCGAAAACGAACTCGCCAAGTTGCACATCCGCCATATGGTCGGCGGCCATGCGGCGCACGTCAGTAATGAAGTGGTGTTTCGCTTCGAGTTCCCGGAGCGCCCGGGCGCCTTGTTCAACTTTCTTCACAAGTTGGGCGGGCGCTGGAACATCTCGATGTTCCACTATCGTAACCACGGCGCAGCCGACGGCCGTGTAGTCGCCGGCCTGCAAGTGCCGGCGAACGAGCGTCACCTCGTCCCCCCAGCGCTGGAAGCCATTGGCTACCCGTACTGGGATGAGAGCGATAACCCGGCCTACAAACTGTTCCTCGGTTGAGCGACTACGCTGATTGGGGGACGGCCTCTAAGGAATAAGAAACATGGAAACCCTGATGACGCTGAAAGTTATCCACATCGCGGCCACCGTGGTACTGCTGCTCAGCGGCCTCGGCCTGGCGCTGCTGGCCTGGCGCAAGCGCAGCGCCGGTCCTGCGGTGATCGTGCAGCGCCCTTGGGCGTTCGTGTGGTTGCTGATGGGGATTTGCGTGGTGAGCATGCCATTCACCGGCTGGTGGCTGGCACACCTGATCGGCTGGCCGCTGGGGCAGACCTGGATTCTGGGTTCCAGCCTTTTGTACACCGTGGCGGCGCTGGCGTGGTTCTGGCTGGTGGCGCGGCTTAACCGGCTGCGCAAGGGGGAGGGCGGTAGCCTGAATTTTACTCTGGTGCTGGCGGTGGTCAGTCTGGTGGGGTTTGTGGCGATTGCGGGGCTGATGGGCGCCAAGCCGGTTTAAGGCTTGGGACCGAGTTGTCCGCATCGGGGGCTTGCTCCCGATAGCGCCATCAGCTACGCAGCGTAATCACCGGCCAACCCCGCTTCTCGGCTTCGGCGCGCAAATTCGGGTCCGGGTCCACCGCCACCGCATGCGTCACCTGCTCCAACAGCGGCAGGTCATTCATCGAGTCGCTATAGAAGTAGCTGTCTTGCAGGCTATATCCCGTCTCTTCCAACCAACGGTTCAAACGCGTCACCTTGCCCTCACGAAAGCACGGCACATCGGTGCTGCGCCCGGTGTAGCGGCCATTTTCCATCTCGCATTCGGTGGCGATCAGGGTGTCGACACCCAGGCGTGCGGCAATCGGCGCGGTGACGAAACGGTTGGTGGCGGTGATGATCACCAACTTGTCGCCAGCGTCGCGATGTTTGGCCAGCAGTTCCAAGGCCAGCGGCAGCACGATCGGTTCGATGCAGTCGCGCATATAGTCGTTGTGCCACTCATCCAACTGATCCAGTTCGGTGCGGCCGAGGATCTCCAGGCAGAAGTTCAGGTAGGCGGCGTTATCCAGCTTGCCGGCCAGGTAGTCTTGATAGAACTCGTCGTTACGGGCCTTATAGGCCACCGGGTCGAGAATCCCGCGTTCACACAGGTAATCGCCCCACGCGTGGTCGCTGTCACCGCCGAGAAGGGTGTTGTCCAAGTCGAATAAAGCCAGGCGCATTGCAGTTACTCGCTGAAAAGTCTGTAAAAAGGTGTCCAGAATACGGTCTTTTCACAAGAGTGCACATAAGGTAAGAAGCCTCGTTGCCGCTTGCGCAACCTTTGTGGAACAATGCGACGATATGCGTTTGCGAGGTTGTTGCCGTGATCGACCCCGATGGTTTCCGTCCTAATGTCGGGATTATTCTTACGAATGATGCCGGACAGGTGCTATGGGCTCGCCGAATCAACCAAGATGCCTGGCAGTTTCCTCAAGGCGGAATCAACCCCGACGAAACCCCTGAAGACGCCTTGTACCGTGAGTTGAACGAAGAAGTCGGCCTTGAGCGCGAAGATGTGCAGATTCTGGCCTGTACCCGTGGCTGGTTGCGCTATCGTTTGCCGCAACGCCTGGTGCGTACCCACAGCCAACCGCTGTGCATCGGCCAGAAGCAGAAATGGTTTCTCCTGCGCCTGATCTCCAACGAGCAGCGGGTGCGGATGGATTTGACCGGTAAACCGGAGTTCGATGGCTGGCGTTGGGTCAGCTATTGGTACCCGTTGGGCCAGGTGGTGACATTCAAGCGCGAAGTTTATCGTCGCGCTCTCAAAGAGCTTGCCCCGCGCCTTTTAGCGCGCGACTGACGACGGAGTTCGACCCCGAGCCATGCTCAATACGCTGCGCAAGATCGTCCAGGAAGTTAACTCCGCCAAGGATCTCAAGGCGGCGTTGGGGATTATTGTGTTGCGCGTCAAGGAAGCCATGGGCAGCCAGGTCTGCTCGGTTTACCTGCTGGACCCAGAGACCAACCGTTTTGTGCTGATGGCTACGGAGGGCTTGAACAAGCGCTCCATCGGCAAAGTCAGCATGGCGCCCAATGAAGGTCTGGTGGGCCTGGTGGGGACGCGTGAAGAACCCCTGAACCTTGAAAACGCGGCCGATCACCCGCGTTACCGCTACTTTGCCGAAACCGGCGAAGAGCGCTACGCGTCATTCCTCGGCGCGCCGATCATCCACCACCGTCGCGTCGTCGGTGTGTTGGTCATCCAGCAGAAAGAGCGCCGCCAGTTCGACGAAGGTGAAGAAGCCTTCCTCGTGACCATGAGCGCGCAGCTCGCCGGGGTGATTGCCCACGCCGAAGCCACCGGTTCGATTCGCGGCCTGGGGCGTCAAGGCAAGGGCATCCAGGAAGCCAAGTTCGTCGGCGTACCGGGTTCGCCGGGTGCTGCCGTGGGTACGGCGGTGGTCATGCTGCCGCCGGCCGACCTCGATGTGGTGCCGGACAAGACCGTCAACGACATCGACGCCGAAATCAAACTGTTCAAGACCGCCCTGGAAGGCGTGCGCGCCGACATGCGCAACCTGTCGACCAAGCTGGCCACCCAACTGCGCCCCGAAGAGCGTGCGCTGTTCGACGTGTATCAGATGATGCTCGACGACGCGTCCCTGGGTAACGAAGTCAAAACCGTGATCAAGACCGGCCAATGGGCGCAGGGCGCGCTGCGCCAGGTGGTCACCGATCACGTCAACCGTTTCGAATTGATGGACGACGCCTACCTGCGCGAGCGCGCCTCGGATGTGCGCGACCTCGGTCGCCGTCTGCTGGCCTACCTGCAGGAAGACCGCACCACCAACCTGGTCTACCCCGACAACACCATCCTGATCAGCGAAGAACTGACCGCCACCATGCTCGGCGAAGTGCCGGAAGGCAAACTGGTGGGCCTGGTCTCGGTACTCGGTTCGGGTAACTCCCACGTCGCGATCCTGGCCCGGGCCATGGGCATTCCGACGGTGATGGGCCTGGTGGACCTGCCGTACTCCAAGGTCGACGGCATCGACATGATCGTCGATGGCCATCGCGGTGAAGTCTTCACCAACCCCAGCGACGTACTGCGCAAGCAATACGCCGAAGTGGTGGAAGAAGAGAAACAACTGGCGCTGGGCCTGGACTCATTGCGTGAGTTGCCGTGCGTGACCACCGATGGCCATCGCGTACCGCTGCTGGTCAATACCGGCCTGCTGGCCGACGTAGCCCGGGCACAACAGCGTGGCGCCGAAGGCGTGGGGCTGTACCGCACCGAAGTGCCGTTCATGATCAACCAGCGTTTCCCGAGTGAGAAGGAGCAGCTGGCGATCTATCGCGAGCAACTGCAAGCCTTCCACCCGTTGCCGGTGACCATGCGCAGCCTGGACATCGGCGGCGACAAGTCACTGTCGTATTTCCCGATCAAGGAAGACAACCCCTTCCTCGGCTGGCGCGGGATTCGCGTCACCCTCGACCATCCCGAAATTTTCCTCGTACAGACCCGCGCCATGCTCAAGGCCAGCGAAGGCCTGAACAACCTGCGCATCCTGTTGCCGATGATCTCCGGCACCCATGAGCTGGAAGAGGCGCTGCACCTGATTCACCGCGCCTGGGGCGAAGTGCGCGACGAAGGCGCCGACGTGCCGATGCCGCCCATTGGCGTGATGATCGAAATCCCGGCGGCGGTGTACCAGGCCAAAGAGCTGGCGCGGCAGGTGGACTTCCTGTCGGTGGGCTCCAACGACCTGACCCAATACCTGCTGGCCGTGGACCGTAACAACCCACGGGTGGCCGACCTCTACGACTACCTGCACCCGGCGGTGCTGCAAGCGCTGCAACATGTGGTGCGCGACGCCCATGCCGAAGGCAAGCCGGTGAGCATCTGCGGTGAAATGGCCGGTGACCCGGCGGCGGCAGTGCTGTTGATGGCGATGGGCTTTGACAGCCTGTCGATGAACGCCACCAACTTGCCGAAGGTGAAGTGGATGTTGCGTCAGGTTGACCTGAGCATGGCCAAGGAGTTGTTGGCCGAGTTGATGACCATCGACAACCCGCAAGTTATCCACAGCTCGCTGCAGTTGGCGCTGAAGAATCTGGGGCTGACGCGGATGATCAACCCGGCCTCTGCCAAAACTCTCTAGACCGTCATCGCAGGCAAGCCAGCTCCCACATTTGGAATGCATTCCCCTGTGGGAGCTGGCTTGCCTGCGATGAGCATAGGTATCTACACAACTCTTAGAGGCAGGCACAAAACCCTGTGGTGAGCGGGCTTGCCCCGCGCTGGGATGCGAAGCAGCCCCAATCCAGGCACCGCATTTTTTCAGTCATAACCCATTGGCCGGTTTTGGGGCCGCTTCGCACCCCAGCGCGGGGCAAGCCCGCTCACCACAAGGGCCTCGTTCGCTAAGGGTAGGTTTTCACCAAAGATGTGTAGATACCTATGCTGCGATGAGGCCAGTACAAGCGCCGCTAGATCTTGATTTCCACTTCGCCCAGCCGCCCACCATGGGGCCCAAAACTGCGCTCCACCATCCGCCGCGTTCCATCCGCATTCACAATCAACGCCGTACTCGCCCGCGTCCCATAACTGGGGCTGGCGATAAACACACTGGATAACAGGCTCTCCGTCGCCAACCCCACCCCGGTATCCGGCAAGTCTGCAAACGACGCCGTCTGCGGGTCACTCAAAATCCCCAGCAACACCTCCGGCTGCGGATCATCCAGCACCGCGCTCAACGCTGCCTTGGCTTTGAGCAATTTGGGCCACGGCGTATCCAGTCCGGCGTTGGACAAGCCATACACCCCGGCCTTCAACTGAGTCGGCTCAGTCTGGTTGGCGTTGTAATGCCACAGTTCATCCCGCGTGCCGACTAGCAGGTTAAACCCAGCATATTCAATCGAACGCCCGTTAACGTCGGCTAAATATTCGTCAATCGGCAGGCTCCCATTGAGAAATCGCGCCACCAGCTCCCCACGGGATTTACGTGCCGGCGGCTGGTGCGGATCACGGATATTGGTCAGGGCGGCAAAGCGTCCATCGGCATTTACCCCCAGCCAGGTGCCACCCGCTTCCTGATCGCGGCCGGCATAAACGTCGGGGGCATCAAGCCACTGGGCCAGCGGCAGGCTGGGGCGGGCGTAGAACTCATCGCGGTTGGCCGCGACGATCAGCGGTTGGGCGTGGCCCGGCCGCCAGGCGAAAACAATCAGGCACATCAGGCGTTTCCCTTTTGTGTTTTTTGTCACTCTACCCACACCGGCAGCGGTGTTCCATCGTATCCAGTTGGGCGCCGTGCCTTCCATCCGTTAACATGCCGGACTTGATTAGGGGGCTCCCATGGAATTTCTGCTGTATTTGCTGCTGGGCGCTTGCGCGGGCGTGCTCGCCGGGCTGTTTGGCGTGGGCGGCGGGATCATTATCGTGCCGGTGCTGGTGTTCAGTTTCACCTTGCAGGGCTTCGACCCGCAGGTGCTCACCCACCTGGCCGTGGGCACGTCCCTGGCGACCATCATATTTACCTCTGTCAACGCCGTGCGTGAACACCACCGACGTGGCGCGGTGCGTTGGCCAATATTCGTGTGGATGACGGTTGGTATCCTGATCGGTGCAGGCTTCGGCGCGCTGACCGCCGAGGCGATTTCCGGCCCGCATTTGCAGAAAGTCATCGGCGTGTTTGCGCTGATCATCGCCGTGCAGCTTGCCCTGGAAGTCAAACCCAAAGCCAGCCGCACCGTGCCGGGCAAGGTCGGCCTGACCCTGGCGGGCACGGTGATTGGCTGGGCGTCGGCGATCTTCGGGATTGGCGGCGGTTCGCTGACCGTGCCGTTTTTGACCTGGCGCAGCGTGCCGATGCAGCAGGCGGTGGCCACTTCATCGGCCTGTGGCCTGCCGATTGCCCTGGCCAGTACATTAAGTTTCATGATTCTGGGCTGGCATGACCCGTTGCTGCCCGCTCATAGTCTAGGGTTCGTGTATTTGCCGGCGCTGCTGGGCATTGCCCTGACCAGCATGGTGTTTGCCCGCTTCGGCGCACGCCTGGCGCATCGGTTGTCGCCGCGCTTGCTCAAGCGGCTGTTCGCCGGCCTGCTGTTTTGCGTAGGTTTAAACTTTTTGTTGTAACGCAGACTTAATCGCGCCCGGGCATGGTCGGGGCGCCATAACGCATGATTTAACGAGGAGTCGCAATGCTGCCTTACCCGCAGATCGACCCGGTGGCCCTGGCCATCGGTCCGCTGAAAATCCATTGGTACGGGTTGATGTACCTGATCGGCATCGGCGGTGCCTGGCTGCTGGCCTCTCGGCGCCTGAACCGTTTCGACCCGACCTGGACCAAGGAGAAACTCTCCGACATGGTCTTCTGGCTGTCGATGGGGGTCATTGTCGGCGGGCGATTGGGGTATGTGCTGTTTTACGACCTGTCCGCCTACATCGCCAACCCGACGCTGATTTTCGAAGTGTGGAAAGGCGGCATGGCGTTCCACGGCGGGTTCATCGGCGTAATGATCGCCGCCTGGTGGTTTGGCCGGCGCAATGGCAAATCGTTCTTCCAACTGATGGACTTCGTCGCGCCGCTGGTGCCGATTGGCCTGGGTGCTGGGCGCATCGGTAACTTCATCAACGCCGAGCTGTGGGGCAAGCCGACCGACGTGGCGTGGGCGATGGTGTTCCCGCCGTTCAGCGACCCGGCGCAACTGCCGCGCCACCCGTCGCAGCTGTACCAGTTCGCGTTGGAAGGTGTGGCGCTGTTCCTCATTCTGTACCTCTTCTCGCGCAAGCCGCGCCCGACCATGGCCGTTTCCGGCATGTTCGCGCTGTTTTACGGGATCTTCCGTTTCATCGTCGAATTCGTGCGCGTGCCGGATGCGCAATTGGGCTATCTCGCGTGGGGCTGGCTGACCATGGGTCAGGTGCTGAGCATCCCAATGATCCTCGTAGGTCTGGGTCTGCTGTGGTGGGCGTACAATCGCCCGCAGCCGCTGAAGAACACCGCGCTTTAAATTCGAACGCCTGGGCCTGCACGCGGGCCCAGGCTTCAACGATACGGGTACTTACATGAAGCAATATCTCGAACTACTGAACGACGTCGTGACCAATGGCCTGACCAAGGGCGATCGCACCGGCACCGGCACCAAGGCCGTGTTTGCCCGTCAGTATCGGCATAACTTGGCCGACGGCTTTCCGCTGCTGACCACCAAGAAGCTTCACTTCAAAAGCATCGCCAACGAGCTGATCTGGATGTTGAGCGGCAACACCAACATCAAGTGGCTCAACGAAAACGGCGTGAAGATCTGGGACGAGTGGGCCACCGAAGACGGCGACCTGGGCCCGGTCTACGGCGAGCAGTGGACCGCCTGGCCGACCAAGGACGGCGGCAAGATCAACCAGATCGACTATATGGTCGAGACGCTCAAGACCAACCCCAACAGCCGCCGCATCCTGTTCCACGGTTGGAACGTCGAGTACCTGCCGGACGAAACCAAGAGCCCCCAGGAAAACGCGCGCAACGGCAAACAAGCCCTGCCACCGTGCCACCTGCTGTACCAGGCGTTCGTGCATGACGGCCACCTGTCGATGCAGTTGTACATCCGCAGTTCCGACGTTTTCCTCGGCCTGCCGTACAACACCGCCGCGCTGGCGTTGCTGACCCATATGCTGGCCCAGCAGTGCGACCTGATCCCCCACGAGATCATCGTCACCACTGGCGACACCCATGCCTACAGCAACCATATGGAACAAATCCGCACACAACTGGCGCGCACGCCGAAGAAACTGCCGGAGTTGGTGATCAAGCGTAAGCCTGCGTCGATCTACGATTACAAGTTCGAAGACTTCGAAATCGTGGGCTATGACGCCGATCCAAGCATCAAGGCCGACGTGGCTATCTAGAGTCTGACGCTGTCCACTGTGGGAGGGGGCTTGCCCCCGATAGCGGTGGGTCAGCTAAGTATTGGGTGGCTGAATCTGCGCATCGGGGGCAAGCCCCCTCCCACATTTGGCCCGTTTAATGGCCGTGGCTTCTGCCCACATGTGAGGGCTCGGCCTCGCTGGCCGCCACACTCCCGCTGACCTCCAGCCGCTGCAAGATCCCACACTCCGGCCCACCGCCACAGCGTTGGCGCAAGTCCAGCAACTGCACCTGCAACGCCAACAGTCCATCGATCCGCGCTTTCACATGGTGGATATGCTCGTCGATCAACGCATTCACACTTTCACACTGGTCCTGTGGGCTGTCGCGCAGGCTGAGCAGGCTGCGGATTTCTTCCAGGGTCATGTCCAGGCTGCGGCAGTTGCGGATAAAGATCAGCCGCTCTGTATGCGCCTGGGTGTACACGCGGTAGTTGGCGTCGGTGCGGGCCGGTGGTGGAAGCAGGCCTTCTTTCTCGTAATACCGGATGGTTTCCACCTGACAGTCGGTCAGTTTGGCCAATTCGCCGATCTTCATCGCAGCAATCTCCAAATGGGTGCTTGACCCTATAGTGGCTACAGGGTCTTTACTTGGCAACAGGCACCTTTACGGACGCGACAGAATGAGCGATTCCCTGCACACCTCGCACAAACATGACCACGACCATGATCACGGCGAACCGAAGCTGACGCCTGTGCATAAACATGGCGGTGCCTGCTGCTCCGGCACGCCGGCGCCTGCGTTGGTGCAACTGAGCGAGGCGCCCACCGCTGGCGCGCGCTTGAGTACTTTCCGCATCGAAGCCATGGACTGCCCCACCGAGCAAACGCTGATCCAGAACAAACTGGGCAAGCTCGCCGGCGTGCAGCAATTGGAATTCAACCTGATCAACCGCATCCTCGGCGTCACCCATGACCTGCCGAGCACCGCGCCGATCATCGAGGCGATCAAATCCCTGGGCATGCAGGCCGATCCGATTGTAGAAGGCACCCCGGCCGCCGAGCCGCCCGCCAAGAAGCATTGGTGGCCGTTGGCAGTGTCCGGCATCGGCGCGTTGGGCGCCGAAGTGCTGCACTTCACCAACGCCGCGCCCACGTGGGTGATTGCCATCGTCGCACTGGTGTCGATCCTCAGCGGCGGCCTCACCACTTATAAAAAGGGCTGGATCGCCCTGAAAAACCTCAACCTGAACATCAACGCTTTGATGAGCATCGCCGTGACCGGCGCGATCCTGATCGGCCAATGGCCGGAAGCCGCTATGGTGATGTTCCTGTTCACCGTGGCTGAGCTGATTGAAGCCAAATCCTTGGACCGTGCGCGCAATGCCATCAGCGGCTTGATGCAGATGGCCCCGGAACAGGCCACGGTGCAGCAGGCGGATGGCAGTTGGGTTGAACAGGAAGTCAAAAGCATCGAACTGGGTGCCATCGTGCGGGTCAAGCCCGGCGAGCGCATCGGCCTGGACGGTGAAGTCACTGCCGGCCAATCCACCATCGACCAGGCGCCGATTACCGGTGAAAGCTTGCCGATTGAAAAGACCGTGGGCGATAAAGTCTTCGCCGGCACCATCAACCAGGCCGGCTCCCTGGAGTACAAGGTCACGGCCGCGGCCAATAACTCCACACTGGCGCGGATCATCCACGCGGTCGAACAGGCACAAGGCGCACGGGCACCGACTCAGCGCTTCGTCGACAGTTTCTCGAAGATCTACACCCCGGCCATATTCCTGCTGGCCTTGGGCGTGGCGATTATCCCGCCGCTGTTCATGGCAGGCCTGTGGTTCGACTGGATCTACCGCGCTCTGGTGCTGTTGGTGGTGGCCTGCCCCTGTGCCTTGGTGATCTCCACCCCGGTGACCATCGTCAGCGGCCTGGCGGCGGCAGCGCGCAAAGGCATCCTGATCAAGGGCGGCGTGTACCTGGAGGGTGGTTACAAGCTCGACTACCTGGCGCTGGACAAGACCGGCACCATCACCCACGGCAAACCGGTGCAAACCGATTACCTGGCGTTGTTCCCCAACGTCGCGGACACCGCACCGGCCCTGGCCGCCAGTTTGGCTGGGCGTTCCGACCACCCGGTGTCTTTGGCCATCGCCAAAGCGGCTGTGGATAAAAACCTGCAGGTTTTTGCTGTGGATAACTTCGCAGCCCTGGCCGGTCGTGGTGTGCGCGGCGACATCAACGGCCAGACCTACCACCTGGGCAACCACCGCCTGGTGGAAGACCTCGGGCTGTGCTCGCCGGCGCTGGAAGACAAACTCTTCGCCTTGGAGAAGCAAGGCAAGTCCGTGGTGTTGCTGCTCGACAAATCCGGCCCACTGGCGCTGTTCGCCGTGGCCGACACCGTCAAGGACAGCAGCCGCGAAGCCATCCAGCAACTGCACGACTTGGGCATCAAGACCCTGATGCTCACCGGCGACAACACCCACACCGCCCAGGCGATTGCGGCCCAGGTCGGCATCGATCAGGCACGGGGCGACCTGCTGCCTTCCGACAAACTGCAGGCCATCGAAGCCCTTTATGGCCAGGGCCACCGCGTGGGCATGGTCGGCGACGGCATCAACGACGCCCCGGCCCTGGCCCGCGCCGAGATCGGTTTCGCCATGGCCGCTGCCGGCACCGACACTGCCATCGAAACCGCTGACGTGGCGCTGATGGACGATGATTTGCGCAAGATCCCGGCATTCATTCGTTTGTCGCGGCAAACGTCGAGTATCCTCAAGCAGAACATCGCCCTGGCGCTGGTGATCAAGGCGATTTTCCTGGTGGTCACGTTCCTGGGCATGGCCACCATGTGGATGGCGGTCTTCGCCGACATGGGCGTGGCCTTGCTGGTGGTGTTCAATGGCCTGCGCCTGTTGCGCAAATAAAGCTTGAGAGGGTGGTGTGCTGAGTGCTGAGCTGAAGGCGTTTTTTATGGTCGCCCGCCTGGGGAGCATTACCCAGGCGGCGAAAAAACTCGGCCTGAGCCAGCCCACGGTCACCACCCAGATCCGCAACCTGGAAAGCCAATACGGCGTCGAGCTGTTCTATCGCGGTGGTCGCCGCCTCACCGTCAGCGACGAGGGTGCGCGGTTGCTGCCGATGGTCAAGGCGCTGTTGCAGCAGGAAGCGGATATCGAGTTCTTCCTGCGCAACAACGGCCAGGTACAGGGTGCCCTGCGCATTGCCGCGACCGCGCCGTATTACATCCTTGATCTGGTCAAAGCCTTTCGCGAACGCTTGCCGCAAGTGGAAGTGTCGGTGGAAATCGGCAACTCCCAACAGGTGCTCGAAGCGTTGGACGATTACCGCGTCGATGTCGCCGCTTCCTCGCAATTGCTCGAAGACCCGCGCTTGATCCGCCGCGTACTCGGCACCGACCCCTTGGTGCTCGCGGTGCATCGCAATCATCCCCTGGCCAAGCTCGACCATGTGCCATTGACCGCGTTGGCCGGGCATACGCTGTTGATGCGTGAAGCGGGCTCTACCACCCGGCGGCTGACCGAGGACATGTTGCAGGGCGCGGGTGTGAGCTATGGGCCGTTGTTGGAGATCGGCAGTCGCGAGTCGATTCGCGAAGCGGTGCTGCGCAATATCGGCATCAGCATCATCGCCCGCCAGGAAGTGCCCCATGACCCACAACTGCGGGTACTGACCATCGAGAATGCGCCGCAGATTCCGGAGTACTTGTACTGCCTCAAGGAACGCAAAGGCGCGCGGCTGCCGGCGGCCTTCCTCGGCCTGGCTCAAGAGATGTCTCCCATCTGAAGTGTTGCGGTGGTCTTGAGGGCCAATCGGGGGCAAGCCTAGACACCACACCTCTAAGGCCCCAACCCAAATCCACCAATACCACTATCGCCACGTTTTGCCTTCCTGCCACACGAGCGACGCATTGCCTGCCTAGCATGGCCTTCATCCGTTTGATGAGGTGCCACCATGCACACAACCCTGACCCAACCCGGCGCGCCCATGAAGGTGCGCGGTATCCAGAAACGCTTCGGCGCCTTCACTGCGCTGGACCACGTGTCCCTGGACGTCGCCGCTGGCGAGCTGGTGTGCCTGCTGGGGCCGTCCGGTTGTGGCAAGACCACCTTGCTGCGTTGCATCGCCGGTCTGGAGCGCCAGGACAGCGGCGAACTTTACCTGGGTGATCGTGATGTTTCCCTACTGCCGCCCCAGGCGCGGGACTACGGCATTCTGTTCCAGTCCTACGCGCTGTTTCCCAACCTGACCATTGAAGCGAACATCGGCTACGGCCTTACCGGCAGTGGTCGCGATGAGGTGCGCAAGCGGGTCGGGCAGATGCTGGAACTGGTGGGCCTGCTGGGCAGCGAAAAAAAATACCCCGGCCAGCTTTCCGGCGGCCAACAGCAACGTGTGGCCCTGGCCCGCGCCTTGGCGCCGGCGCCTTCGTTGTTGCTGTTGGACGAACCCATGTCGGCCCTCGACGCCCGCGTGCGCGAGCACCTGTGCACCGAGTTGCGCCAACTGCAACGACGCCTGGGCATCACCACCTTGATGGTCACCCACAACCAGGACGAAGCCATGTTGATGGCCGACCGCATCGCTGTGATGAACAACGGTAAGGTCGAGCAGTACGCCACGCCCCAGGAAATCTACGACCGCCCGGCCACGCCGTTCGTGGCGGAGTTTGTCGGCCAGGGTAATTGGCTGCCCTTCAGCCGTAACAGTGCCAGCCATGCTCAGGTCGGCGGGATGAACATGCGCCTGGCCGATGATGCCGGCGTGGCCAAGTCCGGCCGCCTGTTCTGTCGCCCGGAAGCCATCAGCGTCAACCCGCCGGTGCATGAAGAAAACCTGTTCCCGGCCAAGGTCCGCGAGATCACCTTCCTCGGCAACCGCTGCCGCATGAGCTTTGAACTGGAGCAGTTACCGGGTCATCCATTGCTCGCTGAACTGGCTCCAGAAGCCATGCCACGTCTGGGCGCCCAGGACATCTGGGTGGCTTTGCCGCCGCGCAGCCTGCAGGTGTTTGCCTGAGATGGCCGTGGATATGACATTGCCGATGCCCCGTGAAGTATCCCGCGCTGAAACAGGCGACCGCTTATTTGTGGTCGGCGGCAAAGTGCTGTGGCTGTGCTTGCTGAGCATCGCCGTCTTGATGCCGTTGTTGGCGATTTTCTGGCGCGGTTTCAGCAGCGAGGCCGGGCAGGGCGGTGGGCTGGTTGCTGCGCGGGAGTTGCTCACCAGCGCCAACTTCCACTGGCTGCTGGGCAATAGCCTGAAAGTCTCCTTCAGCGTCGCGGCCATTGTCGTACCGCTGGCTTACCTGTTTGCCTACGGGCTGCAACGCACGTTGATGCCTGGCAAGGCTATCTGGCGTGGCCTGTCGCTGCTGCCGTTGATGGCACCGTCAATGTTGCCGGGAATTGCACTGGTGTACCTGTTCGGCAACCAAGGCCTGCTGCGCGGGCTGCTTTCGGAGAATATCTACGGGTTCTGGGGGATTGTGTTGGGTGAGGTGATCTACACCTTCCCACACGCCTTGATGATCCTGCTGTCGGCGCTTTCCCTGGCGGATGCGCGGCTGTTCGACGCGGCCTCGAGCATGGGCGCCAGCCCGGCCCGGGCGTTTCGCAGTATCACCTGGCCGGCCACGCGCCAGGCTGTATTCGCCGCGTTTTGCCTGGTGTTTACCCTGACCATCACCGACTTCGGCGTGCCCGTGGTGGTCGGCGGTGATTACCAGGTGCTGGCGCTGGAAGCCTACAAGGCCGTGGTCGGCCAGCAACAGTTCGGACGCGGCGCCTTGATCGGCATGGTGTTGCTGCTGCCGGCGCTGTTCAGCTTTGGCGTGGATGCGTGGTTGCGCCGGCGTCATGGCGACGCCATGAGTGGCCGCGCCCAGGTGTTCCAGCCGGCGCCATCGCGGGTAAGGGATGGCTGCTACCTGGCCATTGTCCTACTGATCTGCGCCGTGTTGCTGATGGTGTTCGGCATGGCGGTGTATTCCTCGCTGGTCAAGTTCTGGCCGTACAACCTGTCGCTGTCGCTCAATCACTATCAGTTTGAAGACACGGCCGGTGGCGGTTGGCTGGCTTACCGCAACAGCCTGATCATGGCCCTGTGCACGGCATTGATCGGCAGCGTGCTGATCTTCACCGGCGCCTACCTGATGGAAAAAACCAAAGGCCAGAAGGGCCTGAACCTGGCGCTGCGCCTGCTCAGCTTTGTACCGATGGCCGTGCCGGGCTTGGTACTCGGCTTGGGCTACGTGTTCTTCTTCAACCTCAGCGGCAACCCGCTGCACGTGTTCTACGGCACCATGACCCTGCTGGTGGTGTGCACCATTGCGCACTATTTGACCACTGCGCAGATGACCGCCACCACCGCCCTGCGCCAGTTGGACAGCGAGTTCGAAGCCGCTGCGCTGTCGCTCAAGGCGCCGCTGTACCGCCATTACCTGCGCGTCACTGTGCCGATCTGCCTGCCGGCGCTGCTGGACATCGTGCGTTACCTGTTTGTGTCGGCGATGACCACCGTGTCCGCCGCGATCTTCCTCTACAGCCCCGACACCATTCTCGCCGCCGTCGCCGTGTTGAACATGGACGACGCCGGCAACGTGGGCGGCGCGGCGGCCATGTCGACCCTGATCCTGTTCACTTCGGCCGGCGTCTCGCTGCTGCTGGCGTGGGCCTCACGTGGCGCGCTGCGCCGCTCCCAAGCCTGGCGCCAAAGCCCGCCCGGCCAATAATCCCTGAAGGAGGTGTTCCATGTTCAAGCCCCTGGCGCTGGTCGCTGCCGTACTCACTGCATTCAGCCTGAATGCCTTCGCCAAGACCGAGCTGACCGTGTACACGGCCCTCGAAGCCGAGCAGTTGAAGACCTACAAAAAGGCCTTCGAGCAAGCCAACCCTGACATTGAGATCAAGTGGGTGCGCGACTCCACCGGCATCATCACCGCCAAGCTGCTGGCCGAGAAAGATCGCCCGCAAGCCGACGTAGTGTGGGGCCTGGCCGCCTCCAGCCTGGCGATCCTCGACCAGCAGGGCATGCTCGACAACTACGCACCGAAGGACCTGGACAAGATCGGCAAAAACTACCGCGACGCCGCCAACCCACCGGCCTGGGTCGGCATGGACGTGTGGGCCGCGACCATCTGCTTCAACACCGTCGAGGCCGAGAAACAGGGCCTGACCAAACCGGTGAGCTGGCAAGACCTGACCAAGCCTGAGTACAAGGGCAAGATCGTCATGCCCAACCCGGCGTCCTCCGGTACCGGTTTCCTGGATGTGAGCGCCTGGCTGCAGACCTACGGCGAGAAGCAGGGCTGGCAGTACATGGACGACCTGCACCGGAACATCGGCCAGTACGTTCACTCCGGTTCCAAGCCGTGCAAGCTGGCGGCGTCGGGGGAGTTCCCGATTGGTATTTCGTTTGAATACCCGGCGGTGCAGCTCAAGCGCCAGGGCGCGCCGCTGGACATCATCCTGCCGAAAGAAGGCCTGGGTTGGGACATCGAAGCGACTGCCGTGATCAAGGGCAGCGCCCATGCTGACGCGGCGAAGAAACTGGCCGACTTCTCCGCCAGCCCTGCGGCGATGGAGTTGTACAAGGACAACTTCGCCGTGCTTGCCCAGCCGGGTATCGCCAAGCCGCAGACCGAATTGCCGGCCGACTATGAGCAGCGTTTGATCAAGAACGACTTTGCCTGGGCGTCGAAGAATCGCGACAGCATTTTGACCGAGTGGCGCAAGCGCTATGACGGCAAGTCGGAGAAGGTGGCGGGTCAGTAATTGCTCCGTTTGGGCTGATGGCCTCATCGGGGGCTTGCCCCCGATGGCGGTCTTGAAAACAGGACATCACTAAATGACACACCACAGCGACCTGCTGATCATCGGCGCCGGCATCCTCGGCCTGTCCCACGCCTACGCCGCCGCCAAGCGTGGCCTCAAGGTCAAAGTCTTCGAGCGCAGTGCCACGCCGTTGGGCGCTTCGGTGCGTAACTTCGGCCAGGCGCTGGTCACCGGCCAACCACCGGGCCCGATGCTCGACCTGGCGCGCGAAAGCCGCGAGATCTGGGGCCATTGGGCACAAACCGCCGGCCTGCAGCTCAAGCGCAATGGCTCCTATCTGTTTGCCCGCAGCGAGGCTGAAGAACACTTATTGGAAGCCTTCTGCGCCGGGCGCGCGCAAGCGTACGGCTACAACGTCGAGTTACTGCAAGGCGCGGCAATGAAGGACTTGTACGGCGGCCAGTTCCGCCATCATCGTGCCGCGCTGCATGGCAAGGACGATCAGCAACTGTATTCCCGCGAGGCGATCCCGGCGTTGATCAACTACCTGGCGCAAGACCTGAACGTGGAGTTTCACTTCTCCACGCTCGTGCGCGACGTCGAGCCGGGCCAGTTGCACAGCACGGCGGGGAGCTTTCGCGGCGAGCAGATCATCGTCTGCTCCGGCCACGATTACCAAACCCTGCTGGCCGAAGCGATTGCGCCGCTCAACCCGCAGGTCTGTCGCCTGCAAATGCTGCGCGCCCGGCCGGTGCTCAACCTGAACCTGCAACACGCCTTGCTCACCGGCCTCAGTTGCGTGCATTACGGCGCCTTCGCCGACTTGCCGGAAGCCGCGCCGGTGCAGGCGCAGATCCTGCGCGAAGCACCGTACCTGCATGAGCATGGCATTCACTTGCTGATCAGCCCGACGCCTCACGGTGAACTGATCATCGGTGACTCCCATGATTACGGCAGCGATGCGTCGCCGTTCAACGCCGAGCAGGTCGATGACTGGATGATCGAATTGGCCCAGCAGACCTTGGGCTGCAAGATCCAGGTGGTGGAGCGTTGGCAGGGCGTTTACGGCTCGCGTGGGCCTGCGCCGTTTTCGTTCTTGCAGGCGGCGCCGGGCGTGAGTGCGGCGTTGATGCACACCGGCGTGGGCATGAGCGTGGGGCCGGCGATGGCCGAGCGCAATATCTGTGCATTGTGGGAGGCGTGATGAACCGGGAACAAGTGATTGCCGACGTCTTCGGACTGTACGAACAGCACGGCGCGGCGGATTACATCGGCGAGCCGGTGTCGCAGATCGAACACATGTCCCAGGCCGCGCAACGGGCGATGGCTGAGGGCTTCGACGATGAAGTGGTGTTGGCGGCGTTCTTCCACGATATCGGCCATCTCTGCGGCCAGGGTGGCGACAACATGGGCGGCTACGGCGTGGTCAGCCACGAGCGGCTGGGCGCGGATTACCTGCGTCGCGCGGGGTTCAGCGAGCGCATGGCCAAATTGGTGGAATATCACGTGCAAGCCAAGCGCTACCTGACCTTCAGCCAACCGGACTACTACGCCCGCCTGAGCGAAGCCAGCCGTCGTACCCTAGGCTATCAGGGCGGCGTGATGACAGCCGAGGAGGCACGGGCCTTCGAACAGGACCCGTTGTGTCACATCAGCCTGCGCATGCGCCACTGGGATGAACAGGCCAAGGCCCGGCACGTGCCGCTGCTCGACCTTGAAATCCTCAAGGCCAAGGCCCGGCAAGTGCTGGCGGCTTAAGTCTCGTCGAGGCGCTGGGCGAGGGCCTCGACCTGCTCCTGGCGTTCGGCCTGGCTCAGCTTGGCGTGGGGGTTGAGCGACGACCATTGCGGGTGGGCACGGGCTTTGTGCAGCGCCTCCGGCAACTTGCCTTCGCGCCAGGTTTTGTCCTGGGGCGTATCGACCTTGATGCTGTGCATCGCCGCGTGGCCGCGCACGCTCAGGGCCTTGAGCAACTGGCGTTGGCGCAGGGCGAGCAGGCGCAGCACGCTGTCATCCACGGTCAGCTCGCGCTGGCCTTTGATCTTGCCCAGCAGGCGGCTGCCATAGCTGCGCGCGGTTTGCAGCGCGCCCCCGGCGATGGCGCCGGCCAGGGCCGCGGCGCCCAGCGTCAGCCCGCCGACCAGCAGATCTACCCCGGCCCCCGCTGCGGCGCCGGCAGCGATCCCGCCACCCACGCGCACGCCGAGTTGCTTGAGGGTTTCCGGGTTGAACAGGTCGTCGCCCCAGCGGCCATCCAGCAGCGGCAAGTCGCTGGCGGCCGCGTCTTGTGGGCGGAAACCGAACAGCTTGAGCAGGGCGTCTACGCATTTTTGTTCGCGCTGGCGCACGGCCTTGCGTAAATCGCCGATGGCTTGCTGCTCATCTTCAGTGACCACGCTGCGCCGGCACGCGGCGCAGTCGATCAGCAACTCGGCGATCAAGCGTGCGGCGCTTTGCTGGCGGGCCTGGCGCTGGGCTTCTTGATCGAGGATCAGCCGTTCCAGTTGCGGCCGGGCGTTTTCCAGCAGCAGGGCGAGGCTTTCATACAGGCGACGTTCGCCGTCTTCCGGCGGTGCGACGCTGTCGAAACGCACCAGCGCATGCAGGCCGAGGCGGGCCAGGGCTTCGCGCCAGTCCGGCTCGCGGTGCTCGCTGCTGCTGACAAAATTGAGCACCGGCAGCAACGGTTTGCCGCAACTGGCCAGCACTTGCAGCTCATCGCGGTACTTGGCCAGCACCGGCTCGCGGGCGTCGATCACATACAGCCCGGCGTCCGAGGCCAGCAGTTGGCGCAGCACTTTGGCTTCCTGCTCGAAACGCTGGCGCGCTTCGCTGCCTTCCAGGAACCGCGCCAGGCGTGCCGGGCCGTCCAGGCGTTCGCCAGGGCGGTCGAGGCGTTCCAGGTAGTCGAGCAGGGCGATGGCATCTTCCAGGCCGGGCGTGTCATACAGCTCCAGCAGGGCTTCGCCGTCCACCGACAGGCGCGCGCCCTCCACATGCCGCGTGGTGCTGGGGCGATGGGACACTTCGCCGAAGCCCACGTCACGGGTCAGGGTGCGCAGCAGCGAGGTCTTGCCCACGTTGGTGTGGCCGACCACGGCAAGTTTCAGCGGTTTAGTCATGACCGGTCTCCAGCCAGTTCAGCGGCGCGCAGTCGGCAAACGGCAATTCCAGCTGATGCAGCGCGCTGTGCCAATCGCCCAGGCGTTCGGCATCCAGCGCTTGGCCGGGCGGCGCTTGCAGCAGCCAGACACGGGTGGCGGCGGCGCTGCGTGCGAGTTCGGCGATCAGTGCGAGACTGCCGCGATCCGGCGAGCGGCGTGGGTCGCAGGCGATGGCCAGGCGGGCGGGCGGGAAGCGGGTGAGTTGTTCCAGCAATTTGTGGCGCGATTCACGGCTGTCGAGGATGCCGGCATTTTTCACCTGAGCCGGCAGTTTGGGCGGCCAAGGGTGCTGGTCGTCCAGTTCGATGGCCACCAGCAGGGCGCCGTTGCTGTCCAATTCACTGACGCCGCCGGCGACGTGATGCAATTGCTCGGGCGCGGCGTCGTTGACCCCGAGGCGTTCGCTGCTGGGCATCAGGCGTTCGCGCAGTTGGCTGTAGCCCGGTAGGTTCAGGTCCAGGCGCAAGGCGGCGCGCCCGCGTTTCCAGCGCCACAGGCACAGCAGGGCGAGGAGCAGTCGCGGCAGCAGGCCGTAGACCAGCAATACGCCCACCAGCCAGGCGGCCCAGGCTTGGCGAGCGCTTTCGATATTCAGGGCCGAGTCGCCGCTGGCGCGAATCATCTCGACGGTGGGCACGCTGAAGCCAAGCAAGGCTGGCAGGCTGCCGAGGGCCTGGGTGACGGCGACGAAGGTGTCGGCGCCGAGAATGGTGGTCTCCCACACAAAGCCGTAGCGCCTGGTGGCGAGCAGCGTCAGCAATATCACCAGTGCGCTGAGCAAGGCCAGCAACCACAAACCGTTGACCAGTACGCCTACCGCCCAGCGATTGAGTTTCTGGCGTTGCAACACCAGCAACAACGCGGGCGCCAATTGCGCGGCCTTGGCGTCACGGGCTAGTTTTTCACTGAGCCACAGCCATAAGCGACCAAGGCTGGCGCTGTGTTCTCCAGCAAACAGCAGGCCCATTGCCCAGCTTATCAACAGGATCAGGTTCAAACCGAGCAGGCTGCCCAGGGCCCAGAACACATTCACCGGGGTCAAGCCGTTGCCAAGTGCCGCGAAGGCAAGCCCGGCGCCGCTGACTACGGCGACTAGCGCCAGCAGCACCAGTGCCAAACGCGCACCTTGCAGCCAGCGGGTGAGGGCGGCAGTCAGCCCATCGCGCTCGGCCAGATGCAAGGCGCGATGCTGGATACGCGTCGGCAGATCGCCGCCGGCCGTGCGGGCCAGGCGGTTGGCTTCCAAGTCCTCCAGGGCGCCTGCGTGTTCTTCACGCAGGCGCACGGTTTCTGTCAGCCAGAGTTTTTGCAGCGGGTTCAGTGCAGTCACGCGCCGTCCTGTTGTGTCAGTGAGCCTGGAGCATAACCGCTGGGTCGTGGCTCTGGTATTCTCGTCGCCATGAAAAAAACTCTCCCTTTAAGCCTGATCGCAGCCCTCGGTGAAAACCGCGTGATCGGCGTCGACAACAGCATGCCCTGGCATTTGCCGGGGGATTTCAAATATTTCAAGGCCACCACCCTGGGCAAGCCGATCATCATGGGGCGCAAGACCTGGGATTCCCTGGGCCGACCGCTGCCGGGGCGCTTGAATATCGTGGTTAGCCGTCAGACCGACCTGGCGCTGGAAGGTGCGGAAGTTTTTCCGTCGCTCGATGCCGCCGTGGCGCGGGCCGAAGCCTGGGCACTGGAGCAAGGCGTGGACGAGCTGATGCTGATCGGCGGCGCGCAGCTGTATGCGCAGGGGCTGGAGCAGGCCGATCGCCTGTACCTGACGCGGGTGGCGCTGAGCCCGGAAGGGGATGCTTGGTTTCCGGCGTTTGATCAGGGGCAGTGGAAGCTGGTGTCGAATCTAGAGAACCCAGCCGAGGGTGACAAACCGGCGTACAACTTTGAGGTCTGGGAGCACAACTGACTGTAGTGAGCGGGCTTGCCCCGCGCTGGGGGGCGAAGCCGCCCCAAATCCATGCAGCCCGGTCTAACTGAAACACCGCGATGCCTGGGTTTAGGGCGGCTTCGCCACCCAGCGCGGGGCAAGCCCGCTCACTACATGGCCGGGTTCAGGCCTGCGCTAGTTCGCCATGCTCATCGGCATCCAACAGCGCTTTATCCGTCTGCCCCATGATCTGACTGGTAATCGCGCCCGCCGTCATCGAACCGTTCACGTTCAACGCCGTACGGCCCATGTCGATCAACGGCTCCACGGAAATCAGCAGCGCCACCAGTGACACTGGCAAGCCCATCGCCGGCAGCACGATCAGCGCGGCAAAGGTCGCGCCGCCGCCCACGCCGGCCACACCGGCCGAACTCAGGGTCACAATCGCCACCAGGGTTGCGATCCACAGCGGGTCCAGTGGGTTGATACCCACGGTCGGCGCTACCATCACGGCCAACATCGCCGGATAAAGACCGGCACACCCGTTCTGGCCGATGGTCGCGCCAAACGAGGCGGCGAAACCGGCGATGGATTGCGGGATGCCCAGGCGACGGGTCTGCGCTTCAATGCTCAGCGGGATGGCCGCCGCGCTGGAGCGGCTAGTGAAGGCAAACGTCAGCACTGGCCAGACCTTGCGGAAAAACCGCAGCGGGTTGATCCCGGCCAGCGACAGCAGCAGGCCGTGCACCACGAACATCAGGCCCAGCGCCAGGTACGACACCAGCACGAAGCTGCCGAGCTTGATGATGTCTTGCAGGTTGGAGCCGGCGACCACTTTGGTCATCAATGCCAGCACGCCGTACGGGGTCAGCTTCATCACCAGGCGCACCAAGCGCATCACCCAGGCTTGCAGGGTGTCGATGGCGTTGAGCACTTTCTGGCCTTTTTCCACGTCATCCTTGAGCAGTTGCAGCGCGGCGACGCCCAGGAATGCAGCGAAAATCACCACGCTGATGATCGACGTCGGCTTGGCCCGGGCCAGGTCGGCAAACGGGTTGGATGGCACGAACGAGAGCAGCAACTGCGGGATATTCAGGTCGGCGACCTTGCCCGCGTAATCACTCTGGATCACTTGCAGGCGCGCCATTTCCTGGGTGCCGGCCACCAGGCCTTCGGCGGTGAGGCCGAACAGGTTGGTCAGGCCGATACCGATCAGCGCCGCAATCGCGGTGGTGAACAGCAGCGTGCCGATGGTCAGGAAGCTGATCTTGCCCAAGGAAGCCGCGTTGTGCAGACGCGCCACAGCGCTGAGGATCGACGCGAATACCAGCGGGATCACGATCATTTGCAGTAATTGCACGTAGCCATTACCGACCAGATCGAACCAGCCGATGGAGGCCTTGAGCACCGGGTTGCCGGCACCGTAGATGCTGTGCAGCGCCACACCGAACGCCACACCCAAGACCAGGGCGAACAGCACCTTCTTGGCGAGGCTCCAGTGAGTGCGGCGGGTTTGTGCCAGGCCCAACAGCAGGGCCACGAACACCAGTAAGTTGAGAATCAGGGGCAGATTCATTGAAGCTCCGTTGAGAAGGCAGCCAATCGCGTGAGCCTGCGATTGCGAACCGGAAAGCCTAACAGCTTGATATTTATTGATTTAATACCGATATGGAATGGCAACTGTCGTTTTTGGAATAAGCCGTTGACGCTCCGGCGTATGCCGTTGGCGGGATCAGGACGCGCACGGTCGCGCTCAACATGGGAACTGTCACGGGGATTTGTTAGCGTCAATGTCTTTCACTCAGGGAGACAACGCCTATGAAGCTCGTGCCGAAACTACTGGTATCCGCCGCACTTTGCCTGGGACTCGCCAGCCAGGCGTTTGCCGCCACCGAGTTGAAACACTGGCCCGCGCCTGCGGCCAAGCAACTGAACGACATGATCGCCGCCAACGCCAACAAGGGTAACTACGCGGTGTTCGACATGGACAACACCAGTTACCGCTACGACCTTGAAGAGTCCCTGCTGCCCTACATGGAAAACAAGGGCCTGATCACCCGCGACAGCCTCGATCCGTCGCTCAAGCTTATGCCGTTCAAAGACACCGCCGACCATAAGGAAAGCCTGTTCAGTTACTACTATCGCCTGTGCGAAGTGGACGACATGGTCTGCTACCCGTGGGTCGCCCAGGTATTTTCCGGCTTCACCCTCAAGGAGCTCAAGGTGCAGGTGGATGAGCTGATGGCGTCCGGCAAGCCAGTGCCGGTCAGCTATTTCGAAGGCGACGTGGTGAAGAAGTCCGAGGTGCAGCCGCCGAAAGTCTTCACCGGCCAGACCGAGTTGTACAACAAGCTGATGGAAAACGGCATCGAGGTGTACGTGATGACCGCCGCTTCCGAGGAGTTGGTGCGCATGGTCGCTGCCGATCCCAAGTACGGCTACAACGTCAAACCCGAAAACGTGATTGGCGTGACCACGCTGCTCAAGGACCGCAAGACCGGCGAACTGACCACCGCACGCAAACAGATCACCGCCGGCAAGTATGACGAGAAGGCCAACCTTGGCCTGGAACTCACGCCGTACCTGTGGACCCCGGCAACCTGGATGGCCGGTAAGCACGCGGCGATCCTCACCTACATCGACGAATGGAAAAAACCGGTGATCGTCGGCGGCGACACACCGACCAGCGACGGCTACATGCTGTTCCACGATGTGGACGTGGCCAAGGGTGGCGTTCACCTGTGGATCAACCGCAAGGACAAATACATGACCCAACTCAACGGCATGATGGCCAAGCATGCGGCGGCGCAGGCCAAGGAAGGGTTGCCGGTGACGGCGGACAAGAACTGGGTGATCGTCAAGCCGGAGGACATTCAGTAGGACCGAGTCGCCCTTTTCGCAGGCAAGCCAGCTCCCACATTTGAAAGTGTTCACAAACCGAAATGTGGGAGGTGGGTTGCCCCCGTTGGCTAACTGAACACCACAAAGGCAAGGCAAGAAATAGATATCAATTGCGAACCAATCTCATCCTCTGCTAGCGTGCGCACCTCCTGAACCCTCCGTTCCCCTCAAGGTCGTGCCGTGCTCTCCTGGAATTCGCAGATCGCGCGCCTGTTCGCGGAGCAGAAGAAAGCCCTCGAAGCCTTCGTCACCCGACGCACCGGCAGTGCCCAGGTGGCCGCTGACCTGACTCAGGAGTCGTTCCTGCGCCTGGCGCGCCTGGAGTCCGGCGAAAAAATCGACAACCTGCCAGCCTTCCTCTTCACCATCGCCAGCAACCTGGTGCGCGATCATCAGCGCCAGGCTATTCGCCGTGAGCGCCTGGATGCCGGCGAGCCCAGCGAAGAACTGCCGTGCAGCAACCCCGGCGCCGACGAACAATTGGCCGCCTACCAGCAAGAGCAACTGATGCAGGACGCCATCCTGGCGTTGCCCGAAGCGACTCGGCAGATCTTCCTGCTCTATCATGTCGACGAACTTTCCTACCGCGAGATTGGCGAACGCCTGTCGATCACCCCGCGCAGTGTGGAATACCAATTGCGTCGCGCCTTGATTGAATGCCGCGCCTACATCAAGACGCGGCTTGCCTGCGATGCACAAGGACGTCGGTCATGACTGCCACACCCACTGCCGACGAACTGTTCGCCGAAGCATCCGGCTGGTATTTCCGCTTGCAGGCCGACGACGTCACGCCCGCTGAGCTGGACGCGTTTGCCGTCTGGCTGGGCCAGGGCAGTGCCGAGGATCAAGCCTGGCAGGAAGTGCAGGCGATGCTTGGCGGCCTGCGCGAACCGGCGCGGGTGGTTCGCCGGGCGCAGCAAGCCGCCTGGCGCAGACCGGTGCGCCGTTGGGCCGTCGCCGCCGCCGTGCTGCTGGCGCTGGGCCTGACCGTGCAAAACACCCCCTGGCTCGACCGCCTGCGCGCCGACTACGCCACCGGCACCGGCGAGTTACGCAGCATTGAGTTGGCCGACGGCTCACACCTGCAACTCAATACCGACAGTGCGGTGCAGGTCCGCATGAGCGCCGGTGAACGGCAGATCCGTTTATTGCGCGGCGAAGGCTTCTTCGAGGTGACCAAAGACCCGGCGCGGCCCTTTGTGGTGCAGTCCGGCGATGGCTGGGTGAAGGTGGTCGGCACCCAGTTCAGCGTGGCGCGCCGTGATGCGCAGACGCGGGTGCAGGTGGCGCAGGGCAAGGTCGAGGTCAGCGCCGGCAGCGGCGCGCCGGTGTATCTGGAGCCTGGGCGGGCGGTGGAGTATCAGGGCCGGCAACTGGCGCAGGTGCATGGTTTCGAGCCGGCCAGCGGCTTTGCCTGGCGCCAGCGGCAACTGGTGTTCCGCCAGCAGCCGTTGTCCGAGGTGGTCAGCGAGTTGAACCGTTACTGGCCTGGCAAGACCCTGGTACTCGGTGACGCACTGCGCAATCGTGTGGTGTCCGGTGTGTTTGAAATCGACAAACCCGAGGCCGTGATCAAGGCGCTGGAGTACACCCTCAACCTGCACGCCGAGCACTACACCCCGTATTTACTGGTGCTGCGCGAAGGCAAGGCGTCTTGAACGCAACTTTTTGAAAAAACTTTCAGGGTTTCTCCCCAAGCGGTCGTCCTTGATCACTGAGGCGTAAATAGTAAGCACTCTCAAGTAGTGCGGCGCCGATCACAGACTTTTTGCACCGGGGAGCACCATCCATGGCACACCGATTCGCCGTACGGCCCTTGCTGGCACTGGCTATCTCATTGGCCAGCGGCACCGCGCCGCTGTATTTGCAGGCCGCCGAGACCACCCAGGCCCAGATGTACCGGTTTGATATTCCAGGGCAAAGCCTGGATGGCGCATTGGCGGCGTTTTCGGCGGTGACGCGGGTGCAGGTGCTGGTGTCCGGGGAGTTGACCCAAGGGGTGATGTCGCCGGGGGTAAAAGGCAACGTGGGACAACGTGAAGCCTTGGGGTCGCTGCTGGGAGGCACGGGGCTGAGTGCGGCGTTCATCAATGCAGACACCGTCACTCTGGAAAAACGCGTGGATACCGGTGACGCCCTGGAAGTCGGTGTAACCACCATCAGTGCTGAGCACTTGGGGACTACAACCGAAGGCAGCGGCTCTTACACCACGGGTGCGGTGACCATCGGCAAGAGTACGCAAAAGCTCAAGGACATCCCGCAATCGGTCAGCGTGCTGACGCGCAAGGCCATGGACGACCAGAACATCACCACGTTGACCCAGGCGATTGAAGCGGTGCCGGGCATGGCGTCGGTTAAGTCACCGGGGCCGGGGATGTTCATGTTTGCGCGTGGCTTCGAGATTGAATCGCTGCAATACGACGGTGTGCCGGTGCCGCGCAACGTCTATGCGCTGGGCAGCTACATCACCGAGAACATGGTGATCTACGACCGCATGGAAGTCCTGCGTGGCGCCGCCGGCCTGCTGCAAGGTGCAAACAGCCCGGGGGGCGCGGTGAATCTGGTGCGCAAACGTCCGCAGGCGGCGCCAACCGTAACGTTGAGCGCCAAGGCTGGCAGTTGGGACCGCTACGCCTCCCAGGCCGATGTGGGTGGCCCGTTGAACGAAGCCGGGACGATCCGTGGCCGGGCGGTGGTCAACTACGAAAAAGGCCACTCGTTCACCGACTACGTGTGGAACTGGGAGCAGACGGTCTACGGTGCATTGGACTTTGACCTGGACGATGACACTACGCTGGGTGTCGGTTTCAGTAACAAGAAAAGCCACGGGCGCCCGTATTTGATCGCCTTGCCACGTCATACCGATGGCGGCGCGCTGGACGTGTCGCGTTCGACTTATACAGGGGCGAGTTGGAACCGCTCGTTCAATGATCAGACGGCGGTGTACCTGGATCTTGAGCATCGCTTCAATGAGCACTGGAAGTTCAAAGCCTCTGCGTTGGCGATGAATGAGTCCAACGAAGCAACTTATCAATTCATCGTGGGTGCGGTTCCGGTGGGGAGTACCAAAAGTGGTAACTACGCCGACTATTCCACGGATTTCTATGGCAAGAACCGTGGCTTGGATATGTATGTCAGCGGTGATTTCGAGGCGCTGTCGTTCAAGCAAAGCCTGGTGCTGGGCGGCAACTATTCCAAGTACAACACCGATGATGGCTATGCCCGTGCGTTTACGCCCGGGGCGGATATCGGTGCAATTGATCATCACCGCCCGGAACCCACCTACAACGGTATTGCCGACCGCGCCAACCTGGCTTTAAGCACCTATGACATCACCCAGAAAGGCCTTTACGGCACCTGGCGGATCAACCTCACAGACCCTCTGACATTGATCCTCGGTGCCCGCACCAGTTGGTACGACTTTGCCTTTGACCAGGACAATTACTACGCCCGTGAGTATCAGGAGGGCGGTGAGAAAAACTCGGTCAAGAGCAACGGCAAGGTCACCCCGTTTGCTGGCTTGGTTTATGCGTTGGATGAGCAGTGGTCGGTATACGGCAGCTACGCGCAGGTGTTTATCCCGCAGACCCAGTTGACCCAGCAAAAGACCGGCCTGCCACCGATCGAGGGGCGCAACTACGAGGTGGGCGTCAAGGGTGAGTTGATGGATGGACGTCTCAATACATCCCTCGCATTGTTCCGCTATATTCACGAAAACCGCGCCGTTACTGACTTCAGTACGGACATTGATGGCCCCAATGCTTGCAGCGGTTGGTACTGCTCTACCGCTTCCGGCAAGGTGCGCAGCCAGGGGGTGGAGGCTGAGATCAGCGGCCAGTTGGCGCCGGGCCTGCAGGTCAGCAGCAGCTACACCTACAACACCACGGTGTTTTTGAAAGACACCGAACTCAAGGGCAAGGTCTTCAGCACAGCGGTGCCCAAGCACATGCTGCGGATCTGGGGTGACTACAAGCTGCCGGGGGATTTGAGCCGCATCAGCCTGGGTGCAGGCGTCAACGCGCAAACGGCGACCACCAGCTTCGACCGTAACTTTGGGCAGGCCGGCTTTGCGATCTTCAACTCACGGGTGGCCTATGAGGCCAGTGACGAAGTGACCCTGGCGGTGAACGTGAACAACATCCTCGACAAGCGCTACTACATCCCGTCTTACAGCCAGTTGGTGGGCAACAACTACTTTGGCGACCCACGCAACATGATGTTCAGCGTCACGTACAAGCCGCAGTTCTAAGCCATGTAGGTAAACAATGCGGGAGTGGCTTGCCCCTCCCACATTTGATCTTTGGTGTTCCTGGCATGATCACCAGGCAAAAAAATGCCCCGCACCTGGCGGGGCATTTTTATGCGCGAGGCTTACAGACCGTCAAGCATCGCCTTGTTACGCACTGCACCTTTGTCGGCGCTGGTGGCCAGCAGGGCATAAGCCTTCAAGGCGGTCGTCACTTTACGTGGACGCTTCTCAACCGGCTTCCAGCCTTTCTTGTCCTGCTCAACCCGGCGTGCCGCCAGTTCTTCGTCGCTGATCAACAGGTTGATCGAGCGGTTCGGAATGTCGATCAGTACCTTGTCGCCATCCTGCACCAGGCCAATCGCGCCACCGGCAGCGGCTTCCGGCGAGGCGTGGCCGATGGACAGGCCCGAGGTGCCGCCGGAGAAACGGCCGTCGGTCAGCAGGGCGCAGGCTTTGCCTAGGCCTTTGGACTTGAGGTAGGACGTCGGGTAGAGCATCTCCTGCATACCCGGGCCGCCTTTCGGGCCTTCGTAGCGGATGATCACGATGTCGCCTTCTTTCACTTCGTCAGCGAGGATGCCGCGTACCGAGCTGTCCTGGCTTTCGTAGATCTTGGCGCGACCTTCGAAGACGTGGATGGATTCGTCCACACCGGCAGTTTTGACCACGCAGCCGTCGAGGGCGATGTTGCCGTACAGCACGGCCAGGCCGCCTTCCTGGGAGTAGGCGTGCTCGACACTGCGGATGCAGCCGTTTTCACGGTCGTCGTCGAGGGTGTCCCACCGGGTCGACTGGCTGAACGCAGTCTGGGTCGGGATGCCCGCCGGACCGGCCTTGAAGAAGGTGTGCACGGCTTCGTCGTCAGTCTGGGTGATGTCCCACTTGGCGATGCCTTCGGCCAGGGACTTGCTGTGCACGGTCGGCAGGTCGGTGTGCAGCAGGCCGCCACGGGCCAGGGAACCGAGGATCGAGAAGATCCCGCCGGCGCGGTGCACGTCTTCCATGTGGTACTTCTGGATGTTCGGCGCGACCTTGCACAGTTGCGGCACATGGCGTGACAGGCGGTCGATGTCGCGCAGGTCGAAATCGATCTCGGCTTCCTGGGCGGCGGCCAGCAAGTGCAGGATGGTGTTGGTGGAACCGCCCATGGCGATGTCCAGGGTCATGGCGTTTTCGAAAGCCTTGAAGTTGGCAATGTTGCGCGGCAGTACCGAGTCATCGTTCTCGGTGTAGTAACGCTTGCACAGCTCGACGATGGTGCGGCCGGCCTGCAGGAACAACTGCTCGCGGTCGCTGTGGGTGGCCAGGGTGGAACCGTTGCCCGGCAACGCCAGGCCCAGGGCTTCCACCAGGCAGTTCATCGAGTTGGCGGTGAACATGCCGGAGCACGAACCGCACGTCGGGCAAGCGCTGCGCTCGTATTCCGCGACCTTCTCGTCAGAAGCGCTGGAATCGGCGGCGATGACCATCGCGTCGACCAGGTCGAGGCCGTGGGAGGCGAGTTTGGTCTTGCCGGCTTCCATCGGGCCGCCGGAGACGAAGATCACCGGGATGTTCAGGCGCAGGGCGGCCATCAGCATGCCGGGGGTGATCTTGTCGCAGTTGGAGATGCACACGATGGCGTCGGCGCAGTGGGCGTTGACCATGTATTCCACGGAGTCGGCGATGATCTCGCGGCTCGGCAGCGAATACAGCATGCCGTCATGGCCCATGGCGATGCCGTCGTCCACGGCGATGGTGTTGAATTCCTTGGCCACGCCGCCCGCGCGTTCGATCTCGCGGGCGACCAGTTGGCCCAGGTCCTTGAGGTGGACGTGGCCCGGTACGAACTGGGTGAACGAGTTGGCAATCGCGATGATCGGCTTCTTGAAGTCGTCATCTTTCATCCCCGTGGCACGCCACAATGCGCGCGCGCCGGCCATGTTGCGGCCGTGGGTGGATGTTTTCGAGCGGTAATCTGGCATGGAGCACTCCGGGCGGCTAATCAGGTAACTACTAATCAGGTACTACTGGGGAGTGAGCTTCTGTTGACGTCTGGAACACCCGAAAAATGGCACTGGTGTCCGGAAGTTGCCGCAAACGTGACGGGATCGCCGTGCGCATTGGCCTTGAGCTCATAAACCCGCCGGGGGATGACTGGCGATGAATAGGGCCGATTCTACACCGCTGGCGGCTGGAGGGAATGGTTGGGCGTGTATTGGCGGCGTCAACCGACGTCCAATAGTTGCTGGCGACGTGAAATCAATGAATTCAACACGAGAGCCGTTGTACTCAGCAGCAAAAAAGTCACTGCCAGGGTCATTTGCAAGTTAATCGTGCTTATGTTGATCAATGCGCTAATCAATCCACCCAGTATAAAAATTAAAGTATTCCCAGCCGATGCCGCCGTACCGGCACTGTCCGGGAACACGTCCATGGCTTTAGAGGTCGCGATGGGCCGACAAATGGTTGTGCCAGTCGTGCAGATAATCATTGGCACCAATACCGTCACCGTTGAAAGCTCAAACACGCGGGACAGAAAAAACATCAACAGTCCGGAGCAAAAAATCAGGGCCAAACCGAAAATGATCTGAGTCGTGGGCGCCAGCCAATTAGAGAGTATGTGAGCCACAATTCCGCCAGTCACGTAAGCCGCGCCGTAAAGCAGTAAGGTTAGGGAGAACTCATAGGTGGACAGCTTCAGATGATCCATGAATATAAGCGGTGATATGACAATGAATGAAAAATGACAGGCGAAAGCAATGGCTGCAATTAGCCAATAACCGACGAAACTTCCGCTGCTCAGTACCCGCTGATAAGCGCGGACGATATTTTGGTTCGGATGTGGCGTTGTAGGATGACCATCCAGAAAAAAGTACGCTTTTAATAAAGCGCCAACGGCCAATGTAATAAAAAGAAAAAAACTGCCAGGCCAATCAAGAAACTGTTGCAGTAGGCTGCCGAGTAGCGGTGATAGGGAGATAAAAATTCCGCTGGCTGTAATCATCAAGATGCGTAACCGATCCCTCTCTTTACCTTCAAACATATCTTGAACCAAGGCCTGTGATAGCACGAAACAGCCGCAGCCTATGGCTTGAATCATCCTGAATATCAGAAACCATGTGTATTCGTTCGAGAACACACAACCGGTTGCCCCGATGATTGATACAATCATCCCTCCAATCAACAAGCTCTTACGCCCAAGGGTATCTGAGAGTGGACCGATTAAAAGTTGTGATAGGGAGATGCCGATTGCAAAAAGGCTGATGGAGAACGCAATGTCTGCAGGCTTACTCTGAAAGTGCGCAGCCAGTGCGGGAAAGGATGGGAGTAGGACATCCAGAGGGAAAACACCGAGTAACACCATAGTCATTAATAGAATGACCGCAGATCTACGCTTTCTTTTGCCTTCGATAGATGTAGATGCATCATTCATCTAAAAGTCTCCTATTAGAGAACATCTGTCGGATTTCAGGTTGTTTGAAGCAGTCGGCTCTTTTCAATGCTTGAAGCGTCGAACTAGCACCTGAGCGCGTGCGAAAAATATGATGCTGTGGGTCCGCCATCGTGATCAGTATTTGCTGAACAGCGGTCTTGCTCAATTGCACGCTGCGTAAACTTCGCTCGAGCCATTTTTTATCAGATTCAAAGAAAATAAAAAGAATCTCTAGGAGCTGTCTTGCGGACGAGAGACGTACTTCGTCGCTCATTTGAAACCACAAATAATGAAATACCTCGCTAAAATAACGACTGTGTCTTGCTTCGTCAGCCAGATGGTCACTGAGCATCTCCTGAACGCTGCTTACCAGCGTATTTTGACAAACCTCACGCAGATCTTTAGCAATGATCGTTTCCGATACGAAGCCAATTAGAAACCATGTGAGCGCTCTCTGCTTATCCGGGGTTCTGTCGATAAGATGATTGAGCCGCGTTATTCGTCTGTGCGTGGTCGGTCGGTCAGTCATTCCGTAGAAGTCAATAACTTGCTCGGCAAGCTGATTGGAAAATAGCGCATGGTAACCTTCATCAGTATAGAGTTGCAGCGCAGCTGTTTTCATACGCCGCGGTATTGTAAATTCGAGCTCGTCATGAATGATTACTTCGACGGAGCGATTAACAATCCGGTGCTCAAGTAGTGTTGTGTAGTGAAGGAAGTTTACTAGGTGATTAGCGCAAAGACGTTTAGTGATGGCCGGATCGGCTGAGCTGATTTCCGGATGACTGAGGTAAGGAAGGAGAGCGGGGGGAAACCAATCTTGTGATTCCAGTTGTTTTTCTATGTCCGTAGGCAATTTATAGTGGTGATCACTGGTGCGTACCGATGCGTGAGTATTCCACTCTCCAAGAGTGAAGCGGTTCTTCCATATGCCAGGGTCGATGAGCGGCTCGATCATGCGCGCTACCCTCGGTTGTTCAACAGTGATTTCAGTTCTTTGCACATTACTTGTCCGTCGCTTTTACCGCACCCAAGAAAAAATAAGGCTTGTTCAGGGTTGTTTTCTTCAATATTTAACAATGATTCGACCTGATGGTCTGTCAGCGCGCCAGTCAACCAAGTGCTCAGTCCCAGCGCGGTCGCGACTAATTGAAAGGTTTGTGAGATATGACCTGCTTCGACATAGGCCATCCGATAAGCTCGCGAGTGTTCATATTTCCACCACAGTTTGTCGAATCGGCAAGTGATGAAAAGACCCGCTGGAAGATTGTTGATGAAGTGCTGTCCTGATAGCACATGTCCTAATGACTGATTAATCTGTTGGTTAACGAGGCTCAGCGTGTGCTCCGCTGCGTTATAAGCGTAGATTCCGGGTTGCAAACCCTCTATATTTTGAGCATACAGAAAACCTTCGCATGCGTTTAATCCTCCCCCAGATGGGCTGCTTCTTCGTGCCTCAAGGCCTTGCGCGACGCTTTCATCAATAGTGTTTATTCTTTCTTTTAAATAACCTAAGCATAGGTAAAGGATCGTACTTATGGCCTGTAAAGATACAGGTTCGCCCGTGAAGGTGCGGCAGGTTTTTCGGATAAATAAAACATGTATAAGTGAGTGCTCTGGTAGTTTAAGTGGCGTTGGTAGGTGAATTAAAGGGGCGTCAACGTGCTTGATGGATGTTCGGGCTAGAGGAGGAGGGATGTCTAGTGTTTTCTTACAGTGTTCAAGATAGATGCTCGCCCATTCAGCAGTGTTTTCGGGTACGTGGCTGCAAGGAATGTTCTTGGTGCCAATATGAAAGATTTTTGATAGTTCATCCCAGCCCCAAATAAGGCGCTCGGATGCGAGGGTTGTCAATATTCCTGCTGCGAATAACTGAGCGTCTATTGGGCTTGAGTTATCAAAGTTGTCTGGGTTGTTTATCAGCTCGGTGAGCCGTATTGAGTAGGCCAGGTTTAACTCGAACTGTTTATGGTTTTTATAGTCCCACACTACCGTGGCCGGTGTTCGGGGGAGAATGAATATATAAGGGGCTATTTGCATTGACTTGCCTTCCATTTATTCTGAAAGCGCTGGGTGGCCGGCACTCCCCAGCGTTTCATTTTCTTAGCGGGCTTTCGGCGCTACTACGAAAGCTAAGTTGGCAATGTGAGAAGTTTCCAGGTTGATTGTTTTCATTTTTGGATCTCCTTGATGTAGCTCGATTTGAGTTTAATATCACCGGCGAAGGTGATAATTGAAATCATAGGAGTTAATTATGAATTTTCAAGAAAAAATTGCGTAAGAATCTTCGAGTTTTTTTGTCGGAGTTGTACTACAGAATACAGCAGGCTTTTCGTTTTATGTTTAATTGGCTGCTGTTAAAAGGCTGTCGAGTGTGATGATTTGAGAGTAGTAAAGTTTGGGAGACCCCATTTGGAGTCCCCTTTCAGATGGGGTCAGCTGTTTGGCAACAACCGGCACGTAATGCTCTTGATGTACCGCGTCTCGACAATCGCCGGGTGCACCGGATGATCCGGGCCCTGGCCGCCGCGTTCGAGCATCTGGATATTGCGGTCCAGGTGGCGGGCGCTGGTGAGCAGGATGTTTTGCAGGTCGTCTTCCGGCAGGTGCATGGAGCACGAAGCGCTGACCAGGATGCCGTCCTTGCTGAGCAGGCGCATGGCTTGCTCGTTGAGGCGGCGGTAGGCGCCTTCGCCGTTTTTCATGTCTTTTTTGCGTTTGATGAAGGCCGGTGGGTCGGCGACGATCACGTCGAAACGCTCTTCGCTGGCTTTCAGTTCCTTCAGGGCTTCGAAGACGTCGCCTTCGATGCAGGTCATCTTCTCGGCAACGCCGTTCAGCGCAGCGTTGCGCTCGACGCCGTCGAGGGCGAAGGCGGATGCATCGACGCAGAACACTTCACTGGCGCCGAAGGCTGCAGCCTGCACGCCCCAGCCGCCGATGTAGCTGTACAGGTCGAGTACGCGTTTGCCTTTGGCGTATGGGGCCAGGCGCGCGCGGTTCATGCGGTGGTCGTAGAACCAGCCGGTTTTCTGGCCCTGGATCACCGGGGCTTCGAATTTCACGCCGTTCTCTTCCAGCGCAACCCACTCCGGCACCAGGCCGAATACGGTTTCGACGTAGCGGTTGAGGCCTTCGGCGTCGCGTGCGGCGGAGTCGTTCTTGAACAGGATGCCGCTTGGCTTGAGCACTTGGGTCAGCGCAGCGATCACGTCTTCTTTATGGGCTTCCATGGTCGCCGAAGCGATCTGCACCACCAGGATGTCGCCGAAACGGTCGACCACCAGGCCCGGCAGCAGGTCGGAATCGCCGTAGACCAGGCGGTAGAACGGCTTGTCGAACAGGCGATCACGCAGGGACAGGGCAACGTTGATGCGGTGCACCAGCAGCGACTTGTCCAGCGGCAACTTGATGTCACGCGACAGCAGACGGGCGCAGATCAGGTTGTTCGGGCTCATGGCCACGATGCCCAGGGTCTTGCCGCCGGCCGCTTCCAGGATTGCCTGGTCGCCTGCCTGGAAGCCGTGAAGTGGGGTGGCGGCCACGTCGATTTCGTTGCTGTAGACCCACAGGTGGCCGTTGCGCAAACGACGATCGGCGTTGGCTTTGAGACGCAGGCTTGGCAGGGACATGACGTCGCTCCGGAAAAAAGAGCGGGAGTATACCTGTTGCGCACCGGTTCATGTGGGAGCTGGCTTGCCTGCGATGCAGGCGGCGCGCTGTATCTGACGTACGGCGGTGATCCAATCGCAGGCAAGCCAGCTCCCACATTTGGTCCGGCGCCCATCCGGTTTTTGAGGTGTCGGTCAGCTTTGCTTAGGGGTTAGAATCCCCGCCTAGCCAAGAGTGTGTACTTATGTCCCAAGAGCTTTCCGCCGAACAGATCCAACAGGCCCTGCAAGGCATCAGCGTGCCGCCCCAACCGCAAATCATGGTGGATTTGCAGATGGAGCAGTACATGCCCGACCCGGACCTGGAAGTGATCGCCCGGTTGATCTCCCAGGACCCCGGCTTGTCCGGCGCACTGCTCAAGATCGTCAACTCGCCCTATTACGGCCTGAGCAACAAGATCGCCTCGATCCAGCGTGCGGTGAACCTGCTGGGCAGCCGGTCGATCATCAACCTGATCAACGCGCAGTCGATCCGGGGCGAGATGAGCGACGACACCATCGTCACCCTCAACCGCTTCTGGGACACGGCCCAGGACGTGGCCATGACCTGCCTCACCCTGGCCAAGCGCACGGGCTCCCAGGCAGTCGACGAGGCCTACGCCTTGGGCCTGTTCCACGATTGCGGCGTGCCGTTGATGCTCAAGCGATTTCCCAACTATATGACGGTGCTGGAGCAGGCCTACGCCAACGCCGGCACCGACTGCCGCGTGGTCGATACCGAAAACAACGCGTTCAACACCAACCATGCCGTGGTCGGTTACTACACCGCCAAATCGTGGCGCCTGCCGGAGCACGTGACCGACGCCATCGCCAACCACCACAACGCCCTGGCGATTTTCAGCGATGAGTCGGCACGCACCCCGCAGGTGAAAAACCTGCTGGCGATCCTGAAGATGGCCGAGCACATCTGTTCGTCCTATCGGGTACTGGGCAACCAGTCGGTGGACCACGAGTGGAATGCCGTCGGCCCTCTGGTGCTGGATTACGTTGGCCTGTCGGAGTACGACTTCGAAAGCATGAAGTTGTCGATCCGCGAACTGGGCGCACACTGACCCTTCCTTCAAGAGGTACGCATGCCCGAGTTACCTGAAGTCGAAACCACCCGCCGCGGGATTGCGCCGCACTTGGAAGGCCAGCGCGTCAGCCGCGTAGTGGTGCGTGAGCGGCGTCTGCGCTGGCCGATCCCGGAAGACCTGGATGTGCGCCTGTCCGGGCAGCGCATCGTGCTGGTGGAGCGGCGGGCCAAATACCTGTTGATCAATGCCGAAGTGGGCACCTTGATCAGCCACTTGGGCATGTCGGGCAACCTGCGTCTGGTGGAAGTCGGCATGCCGGCGGCCAAGCATGAGCATGTGGATATCGAGCTGGAATCGGGCATGGCCCTGCGTTACACCGACCCACGGCGCTTTGGTGCGATGCTCTGGAGCCAGGACCCGCATAACCATGAGTTGTTGCTGCGCCTGGGGCCGGAACCGTTGACCGATCTGTTTGACGGCGAGCGCTTGTTCCAGCTGTCCCGCAAACGGTCGATGGCGGTGAAGCCGTTCATCATGGACAACGCGGTGGTGGTGGGCGTGGGCAATATCTACGCGACCGAAGCGCTGTTTGCGGCGGGGATTGATCCGCGTCGCGAGGCCGGCGGCATTTCGCGGGCGCGGTATCTGAGGCTGGCGATTGAGATCAAGCGCGTGCTGGCGGCCGCCATCGAGCGTGGCGGTACAACCTTGCGGGACTTTATCGGTGGTGACGGGCAGCCGGGGTATTTCCAGCAGGAGCTATTCGTCTATGGCCGGGGAGGCGAGGCGTGCAAGGTCTGCGGGACTGAACTGCGCAATGTCGTGCTGGGGCAGCGGGCGAGTGTGTTTTGCCCGAGGTGTCAGGGCTGATCGCTGTGTAGTGGCTGATATCGCTATCGGGGGCAAGCCCCCTCACACACTTTGATTTGTGAATAGACTCAAAATGTGGGAGGGGGCTTGCCCCCGATGAGGCCCTTACAGGCAGTAAAGAAGCTCAAGCCTTACCGGTAATCTTCCGATACTTGTCCATCAATTCTTCTTCGGTCTCCGGACGCGCCTCATCCAGCGGAATGCAATCCACCGGGCACACTTGCTGGCACTGCGGCTCGTCGTAGTGACCGACGCACTGGGTGCACAGGTTGGGGTCGATCACGTAGATCTCTTCGCCTTGGGAAATCGCAGCGTTCGGGCACTCGGGTTCGCAGACGTCGCAATTGATGCAATCGTCGGTGATGATCAGGGACATGGAAACTCCTGCCAGGGCGCTCGGCCAAGGCATCTGAAAACTAATGCGCGCAATTGTGCCGCATTGGCGCCCGCAGTGCGAGCAGGCGCCGATAGAGTGGTCTTACTTCTTGAAGCGCAGGGTCAGCGCATCTGCCACGGCCGGGTGCACGAACTTGGTGATATCTCCGCCCAGAGCGGCGATTTCACGGACCAACGTCGAGGAAATGAACGAGTAACGTTCCGACGGCGTGAGGAACAGGCTCTCAACGTCCGGCGCCAGTTGGCGGTTCATGTTCGCCAGCTGGAATTCGTATTCGAAGTCCGACACCGCACGCAGGCCGCGCAGGAACACGTTGGCGTTCTGCTCTTTGGCGAAATGCGCCAGCAGTGTCGAAAAGCCCACCACTTCCACGTTAGGCAGGTGCTTGGTGACCTCACGCGCCAGCTCCACACGCTGTTCCAGGGGAAACAGCGGGTTTTTCTTGGGGCTGGCGGCGACCGCGATGATCACATGGTCGAACAAGCGAGAGGCGCGTTCGACCAGATCGCCATGGCCTTTTGTAATCGGGTCGAAGGTACCTGGGTACAACACTCGGTTCATCGCGTCGTCCTGGCGGAGTCCGTTGGGGAATCGGATGGTATCGCAGCCATCTCGGTCGGCCAAGTCGACTTATGTAGATAGAGGCCGCGTATCGAACGTTTTTTCACGCTGTTTTCAGACGTTCGGCCAATGCGGTCGCCAATTGGGCGGTCAATCCGTACACCGATAATTGCGGGTTGGCCCCAATGCTGGTGGGGAACAGCGAGCCATCGTGGATCGACAGGTTGCGCAATTGGTGATGCCGGCCAAGGCTGTCGGCCACGGCGTTTTTCGGGTCTTCACCCATGGCGCAACCGCCCATTACATGGGCGCTGCCCAAGCAGGTGCGGTGCAGTTCCAGGTTCAACCCGTCGATCAGCGTACGAGCTTCGGCCAGGTTTTTGACGTAGCGTGCATCGTGGTGCAGCGGTTTGACTGACGTGGCCCCCGCCGCAAACTGGATCTCGGCCATGCTGTGGAAGGCGCGGCGCAGGCCATCCCAAGCGTATGGCGACACCTGATAGTCGAGCACCGGTGTGCCGTCGGCGCGCAGTTCCACGTTGCCGCCCGGGCTGTCGGGGTGAAAACCGTCGCGCAGCAGGGCGAGCATGGCGTGGGTGTTGGGCAGTTGGCTCATGTCCAGAGCGTTTTGCGTGCCATAGCCCCCAAGCAAGGTGCTGGCCAACGCGGGATGTAAGGGTGGCGCCTCCAGCTTGTAGGACATTTTGCCGGTGGTGCCGTCCTGCCATTGAAAGTGATCGGAGTAGATCGACTGCGGTGCGCCGTAGAACGGGTTGATCACTTCATCGAACAGCGCGGCGGAGAAATTCACCAAGTGCAAAAAGGTGCGCTTGCCCAGCCGCGAGTGCGGGTCGGGTGCATCCGAGCGCATCAGCAGTGCCGGGCTGTTGATACCGCCGCCCGACAGCACGTAATGCTTGGCTTTCACCGTGATCTTGCGCCCGGTCGGCGATACGCAGCGCTCATCCATTGCCACGCATTCCAGGCTGCTGATGGTGTCGCCGCTGTATTTGAGCTGCTCGGCGCGGGCCAGGTAGAGCAACTCGCCGCCCTTCTCCAGGGTGGACGGGATGGTGGTCACCAGCATCGATTGCTTGGCGTTCACCGGGCAACCCATGCCGCAATAGCCCAGGTTGAAACAGCCACGCACATTGCGTGGGATCACATGCCAGCTATAGCCGAGCTTTTCGCAGCCTTTGCGGATCACGTCATTGTTGGCGTTCGGTGGTATGGCCCAGGGCGCGATGCCCAGGCGTTGCTCCATCTTCTCGAACCACGGCGCCATTTCGGCGCTGCTGTGGCCTTTGACCGCATATTCGCTGGCCCAGTGGGCGAGGGTGGCGTCCGGGGTGCGGAAACTGGAGGTCCAGTTGATCAACGTAGTGCCGCCCACCGCCCGGCCTTGCAGGATGGTGATCGCGCCGTCCTTGCTCATGCGGCCGATGCCTTCTTGGTACAGGCTGGTGTAGGCCTCGTCTTCGAGCAACTTGAAATCGCTGCTGGTCTTGAGCGGGCCTTCTTCGATCAGCAGCACCTTGTAGCCGGCGGCGCTGAGGATCTCAGCCGTGGTGCCGCCACCGGCGCCGCTGCCGATGATGGCGACGTCGGCTTCCAGGGTCAGGTCATTGTCGAGGGCGGCGCCGTTGTGGGTTTTCCAGCCACGGGCCAGGCCTTCGCGGAACAGATCGGGTACGGGCATCAGGGTCGTCTCTTGTTTTTATTGTGGGGGATGCAGATCAGATCTTCGGCGGACCGGGGTAGCCGCAATGGGCCCAGGACGCCGGCTGGAAGTACCAGGCCATGATCACCAACTTGAGCAGCGAGCCCTGGCCCATGCGCAGCAGGTTCAGGTAGCTGTTTTCCCAGCGGTGCAGGAAATTGCGGATTTGCTCCGCGCTGGCGTTCTCCCAACTGCCCCAGATACCGGTCAATGGGCCACGGGTAATGCCCATGCCCAATACGTCGAACAGTTGCTGGGTGAGCTTGAACATCTGCGGCGACAGGTGTTGCAGGCTGAAGTCGAGCTTTTTCAGGGTGTCTTCGACGCCGTTCGCGACTTCCTGGGCGCTGGCTACCCCTTCGAGCAACACCGGAATGACCGCGCGCAAAAACGGCAGGTCACTGCTGCGCAACAGCGCGAAGCCGCTGGCCGGTGTGCTGCTGGAGCAGCCGCTGAGGCTGGCACCGAGCCCCGCAGTGGCCAGGAAGGCGCTGGCGCACAGGCCGATTTTCAAGACGCCGCGCCGCGACAGCGCAGGTGTTTCAGTCAGGCTAGGGTTCATTGTTATTGTTGTCCCGTGGGTAGCGGTATCAGCGAATGAACAGCTTCTGGATCAACTTCTGGATAGCGTTGCCGTAGGGCGGGTAGATCAACTTGGCAGCGTTGAGCCGCTGCTTCACCAATACGCCCTTGGCCTTACTGAAGGTCAGGAAGCCTTCGTGGCCGTGGTAATGGCCCATGCCCGAGGGGCCGATGCCGCCAAAGGGCATGTCGTCCTGGGCCACGTGCAGCAAGGTGTCGTTCAGGCACACGCCGCCGGAATGGGTTTCGTGCAGCACACGGTTCTGCTCGGCCTTGTTGTAGCCGAAGTAATACAGGGCCAGTGGGCGCGGGCGTTGGTTGATGTAGGCAAACGCCTGGTCGAGTCCGCGATACGGCACGATTGGCAGCAGCGGGCCGAATATTTCGTCCTGCATCACCGTCATGTCGTCGCTGACATTCAGCAACAGGCTGTGGGCCATGCGCCGTGCCTGGCCTTGCTCGTACAGCGGGATCAGGGTGGCGCCTTTGTCGGTGGCGTCCTTGACGTAGCTATTGAGCCGAGCCAATTGCCGTTCATTGATGATTGCGGTGTAGTCCGGGTTGTCGGTCAGGGTCGGATAAAACCCGCGAACGGCCTTGCTGTAAGCCTCGACGAAACCCTCGACGCGGTCTTCCGGCACCAGTACGTAGTCCGGCGCCACGCAGGTTTGCCCGGCATTGAGGGCTTTGCCGAAGGCGATGCGTTCGGCGGCGTCCTTGAGCGGCACATCGGCGGACACGATGGCTGGCGACTTGCCGCCCAGCTCCAGGGTGACTGGCGTCAGGTGTTCCGCCGCTGCACGCATCACGTGTTTGCCGATGCTGGTAGCGCCGGTGAACAGCAGGTGGTCGAAGCGCAGCTTGGAAAACGCCATGCCCACTTCGGCCTCGCCCAGCACCACGCACACCAGGTCCTCGGGAAAGATCTTCGCCAGCAGGCTTTTGAGCAGTTCGCCGGTGGCGGGGGTGGACTCGCTGAGCTTGAGCATCACCCGGTTACCCGCCGCCAACGCACCGACCAACGGCCCGATGGCCAGGTACAGCGGGTAGTTCCAGGGCACGATCACCCCGACCACGCCCAGCGGTTGGTAGATGACTTTGGCTGACGCGGGTTGAAAAGCAATGCCTACAGCACGGCGGGACGGTTTCATCCAGCCCTTGAGGTGTTTGCTGGCGTAGTGAATACCGTGCAGGCTGGGCATCAATTCGGCGAACAGGGTTTCGTCGGCGCTGCGGTGGCTGAAGTCCTGGCTGATCGCGTTGATCAGCGCCTGGCGTTCGTCGCTGAGCAACTCGCGCAGGGCCTTGAGCCATTGCTGGCGTTGCGCGGCTGGCGGCATGGGGTTGGCGGCGTAGGCGCGGCGTTGGGTGTCGAACAGGTCCTGGAGTTGATCCAGCACCTGGGAATCCTGCAGGTAGGCAACGTTGGCAGACATGGCGCAGCACCGATTGTTATTGGTCTGCCTGGATTTTTAGAGTCATTGCTCTAAATTGTCAAATGACATTGCAGCAACATGCAGATTTAACCTGGCAAGGATAGGCCGTAAGATGCCCTATCACGTGTATAGAAGCTGATTCCCCTATGGCACCACGAGTAAAGACCAGCGAACGCATTGTGCAAACCAGCCTGGAGCTTTTTAACCAGCAGGGCGAGCGCAGTATCAGCACCAACCATATCGCCGCCCATATGGAAATTTCGCCGGGTAACCTGTACTACCACTTCCCCAACAAGCAGGCGATCATCGCCGTGCTGTTTCGTGAATACGAAGCACTGGTAGACAGCTTTCTGCGCCCGCCACAGGGGCGCGCCGCGACGGTCCAGGACAAGCGTTTCTACCTGCAGGCCTTGCTGGCCGGGATGTGGCGCTATCGCTTCCTGCATCGCGACCTTGAACATCTGCTGGAGAGCGATCCTGAGCTCGCCACCGGTTATCGGCGCTTTTCACAGCGGTGCCTGACCCAAGGCAATGCGATCTACCGGGGGTTTGTCGACGCGGGCATCCTCAACATGGACCCGGTGCAAACCGAAGCCCTGACCCTCAATGCCTGGATCATCCTCACCTCGTGGGTGCGGTTCTTATGCACCACCAATGAAAACTCCGCCCACTTGAGCGCCGAGGCCATCAAGCGCGGTGTGTATCAGGTGCTGGTGCTGGAGGCGGGGTTTGTCACGCCCCAGGCCAAAGAGGCGGTGGATGCGCTGTTCAAAGAGTTTTACGTGCCGTTGAACCAGGCACTGGAAGAAGTGAAGTAGACCTTTCCCACATGCATTCGTAGGAGTTCGTCATGCCGCTTGCCCAACTGATCAGTCCCCAGCAATTGGCCGAGCGCCAGGCGTCGGCCGGACTGGTGATCCTCGATTGCCGTTTTGCCCTGGAAGACCCGGATTACGGGCTTTGCAGCTATGCCGAAGGGCATATCGAAGGCGCGCAGTATGCCGATCTGGAGCGCCACCTCAGCGGGCCGGTGAGCAGGGGGGTGACTGGTCGTCATCCATTGCCGAATGCGGGCACGTTCGTCGAGCAGTTGCGTGCCTGGGGCATCAACGCCGACACGGACGTGGTGCTCTATGACGATGGCCCCGGGGCTTTTGCCGCCCGTGCGTGGTGGCTTTTGGCTTGGCTGGGCAAGCGCGAGGGTGTGTTTATCCTGGACGGTGGCCTCAAGGCCTGGCATGGCGCCGGTTTCCCGTTGAGCCTGGATGCGCCAGCGATCGAGCCAGGAACCTTTGCCGGTCAGCCGGACAGTCACCTGCTGTTGGATGCCGAACACCTGCAAAAACGCTTGGGCCAGCCAGGCCTGACCCTGATCGATGCCCGAGCCCAGCCACGTTTTCGCGGCGAAGTGGAGCCCATCGACCCGATTGCCGGGCACATCCCAGGGGCACAGTGTGCGGCGTTCAACGAAAACCTCGGCAGTGATGGCCGCTTCCTGCCGGCCGAACAGCTCAAGCAGCGCTTTGCCGCCCAGCTGAAGGGACGCGCACCGGAAGAACTGGTGGCGTATTGCGGTTCCGGGGTGACGGCCTGCCATAACCTGTTTGCGCTGAGTTTGGCGGGTTATCCGCTGGGCAAGCTGTATGCGGGGTCGTGGAGTGAGTGGATTACTGATCCGGCGCGGGCAATTGCTACGGGCGACTGAGTTCCCGGCCGTGTAAGCCCCCTCCCACATGTGCCCTAAGCCATTGGGGAATGCGCCGCTCAAGGTAGTAGCTGGGGCGTTTCAGTGAGCCATCGACAAACCCGACATGCCCACCTTTGGTCGTCAGCTCAAACTCGGTGCACGCCGACAGCTCACTGGCCTCAGGCAGGCTGTGGGCGAAGACGAACGGGTCATCGGCGGCATGGATAATCAGGGTCGGTGTGCGAATGTCGCCCAGGTAATACCGACTCGATGCCTTCCGATAATAGTCCTCGGCACTGAGAAAGCCGTGCAGCGGCGCGGTCACCCGGCCATCGAAATCCCAGAACGTGCGCATCTTCTCCAGAGAGCCGAGTGCTTCGAGGGTTTTTAGCCCATCCTCCCGACCATCCTGCAAAAACTGACGCTGCTTGACGCGGATATACGCCAGCATCTCGCGCATGAAGTGCTTCTGATAGACCCGCGAAAAGCCCAGCCCGATGCGGTCTGCGCACTGGTCCAGGCGAAACGGCACCGACACCGCCGCCGCGCCTTGCAAGCCCGACGCTTCGCCGGTTTCACCCAGGTGCTTGAGCAATACATTGCCGCCAAGGGAATAACCCACGGCATACAACGGCGCCAATGGCCGCTTGGCGCGCAAGTGCGCAATTGCAGCGGCCAGGTCTTCGCTGGCGCCCGAGTGATAGCTGCGGGCCAATAGATTTGGTTCCCCGGAGCATCCGCGCCAGTTCAGCGCCACGCTGGCCCAGCCTTGTGCGGCGAGGACTTTTTGCAGCCCGGCCACGTAAGGCGAGTTGGATGAACCGGTCAGCCCGTGCAGAACCAGCACCAAGGGGGCCTGCGCGTCATGGGGGCCATGCCAGTCGAGGTCGAGAAAGTCGCCGTCTTCCAGCCACAGGCGTTCGCGTTGGCGTTCGATATGGGTAGTGGGACGCCACAACGGCCCCCACAGTGTTTGCAGGTGGGGGTTGCCGAGGCCGAAGGCGGGGGTGAATCTTTCAGAAGAAGGGGTCATGCAGATCTCTGTGGCATGTGGTGAGCGGGCCCACCACAGAAGCCCGCACTGAGACTACTCGGCGTTTTCTACCACCCGGTGCCACAACGCGTAATACACCCGCCCGGATTTCTGCTCCCGGTGCAGACGCCACGCGCCGGGTAAACCCAGGGTGGACGGTGCGGTCTCGCTTTCAGTGTAGATCCACGCATCCGGCGCCAGCCATTGGCGTTCTTCAAGCAGTGCGCACACGGTCGGCAGCAGGTTCTGGTTGAACGGCGGGTCGAGGAACACCACGTCGTAGGCGCTGGCCGTCTGGGTTTCCAGGTAGCGCAGGGCGTCGGCGGTTTGTACCTGGCCATTGGTGCAGCGCAATGTGCCCAAGTGTTCCTTGAGGCTGGAGACCGCTACGTTACTGGCGTCGAGCGCCTGGGCCTGAGACGCGCCACGGGACAGCGCCTCCAGGAACAGCGCGCCACTGCCGGCGAACGGGTCCAGCACCTTGGCGCCCGCGATGTACGGCGCGAGCCAGTTGAACAGGGTTTCCCGCACGCGATCCGGCGTTGGGCGCAGGCCCACGACGTCGGGGAAGCTCAGCTTGCGGCTGCCCCATTCACCGCCAATGATGCGCAGTTGGCCCACACCGTTGTGTACGTTGTGGACAGGTTTTTTCGGGCGAGATGAACTGGCCATTAATGCTCCGGAACCCCGAGCGGCTGCTCGGCGGGTTTATCAGTGGGGGGCGGTAGTGGCTTTTGCGCAATCGTCGGGCCGGCGGTCACGATGACCATCTTGTCGGCGCTCAAGTGTTTATTCATTGCAGCCTTGACCTGCTCTACGGTCAGGGCCTGGGATTGTTTCATGAAATCTTCCAGATAGCTCAGCGGCAGGTTGTAGAAACCCATGGCGCCCAACTGCCCGACGATATCGGCGTTGCTCGCGGTAGACAGCGGGAAGCTGCCGGCCAGCTCGCGCTTGGCGTCATCCAGCTCTTTTTGCGTCGGGCCGGTCTTGAGGTAATCGGCGACTACGTCTTCGACCAGGCGCAGGGTGCCGCCGCTCATTTCGGCGCGGGTCTGCAGGTTGATCATGAACGGGCCGCGCACCTGCATCGGCGAGAAACCGGAGTACACGCCGTAGGTCAGCCCGCGCTTTTCACGCACTTCGCTCATCAAGCGGGTGCCGAAGCCGCCGCCACCGAGGATCTGGTTACCCAAGGACAAGGCCGCGTAGTCAGGGTCGGCGCGGTCGATGCCCAGTTGGGCAAACAGCAAATGCGTCTGCTTGGACGGGAACTCGATATGGCTCAGGCCGGCCTTTGGCTCGGTTGGCTGGGCAATCTTCGCCAGCGCCGGGCCTTTAGGTAGCGATGCGGACACCTTGGCGGTCATGGCTTCGGCTTCGGCGCGGGTCAGGTCGCCCACCACTGCAATCACCGCATTACCGGCGGCGTACGCCTTGGCGTGGAACGCCTGCAACTGTGCCAGGTTAATGTTCGGCACGCTTTGCGGGGTGCCTTCGCTCGGGTGCGCGTAAGGGTGGTCGCCATACAGGCGCTTGAACAGCTCCAGGCTGGCCAGTTTGCCGGGGTTCTGCTTCTGGTATTCAAAGCCGGCGAGGATCTGGTTCTTGATGCGGGCCAGGGAGTCGGCCGGGAAGGTCGGCTTGCCGATCACGTCGTCAAACAGCGCCAGGGCGGCGTCGCGTTTATCGCTGGCACTCAGGCTGCGCAGGGACACCAGCGCCATGTCGCGGTAAGCGCCATTGCCGAAGTCGGCGCCCAGGCCTTCAAAGCCACTGGCGATCTGGCTGACATCCTTGCCCGGCACGCCTTCGTTGAGCATGGCGTTGGTCATCAAGGCCAGGCCCGGCACGTTGCCGTCCTGGCTGCTGCCGGCGGCGAACAGGATGCGCACGTCGAACATCGGCAGTTCATGGGCTTCAACGAACAGCACCTTGGCGCCTTCGGCGGTGGTCCAGGTTTGCACGTCGAGCTTGCGGTTGGTCGGCGCCTTGCCGTCCAGCTCTGCCAGGGATTGCAGCTTGTTGCTCGATTGGGCTTTTTCCAATGCCGGGCTGGCGACGGAGTCGCTCGGACGCAGGAAGTACACGGCGCTGGCGGCGATCAGGGTGACGACGATCAGGCCGGGGAAGATCAGGCGGCTGCTTTTGCGATCACTCATGAGCGGTCTCCTCAGGCAGAACATGGGCGACACTCAGACGTTCGCGGGTGAAATAGGTGCGCGCGGCCTTTTGGATATCTTCCGGGGTCACGCTTTGCAGGTCGGCCAGCTCGGAATCCATCAGTTTCCAGGACAGGCCAACGGTTTCCAGGGAGCCGATGGCCGTGGCCTGGCTGGTGATCGAGTCACGCTGGTAGACCAGGCCGGCAATCACTTGGGCGCGGATACGCTCCAGTTCCTCGGCGGTCGGCGGCTTGGCTTTGAGCTCGTCCAGCAGGCGCCACAGGCCAGCTTCGGCTTGGGCGATGGTCTTTTTCTTCTGCTGGTTGGGAGTGGCCGACAGCATGAACAGCGTATCGCCACGGGTATAGGCGTCGTAATTGGTGGAGGCGGCGGAAACCAGCTCTTCGCCACGCTCCAACTGCTCCGAGATACGTGCACTGTAGCCGCCGTCCAGCAGGGCCGAGATCAGGCGCAAGGCTTGCACCGAGCGTTTGTCGTCGGCGGTCGCCAGGCTGGGTACGTTGAAACCGAGCATGACGCTCGGCAATTGGGTCTGCACGTGCATGGTCAACAGGCGCTCGCCAGGCTCGGCCAGTTCCATCGGGATCTTGGCCGGTGGCACGTCACGCTTGGGGATCGGGCCAAAGTAGCGCTGGGCCAGGTTCTTCACCTCGTCCGGGGTGACGTCGCCGACCACCACCAGGGTGGCGTTGTTCGGCACGTACCAGGATTGGTACCAGTGGCGCAGTTCTTCGACTTTCATGCGGTCCAGGTCAGCCATCCAGCCGATGGTCGGCGTGTGGTAGCCGCTGGCCGGGAAAGCCATCGCCTTGAAGCGCTCGAAGGCCTTGGACATTGGGTTATCGTCGGTGCGCAGGCGGCGTTCTTCTTTGATTACCTCGATTTCGCGGCTGAACTCGTCGGCCGGCAGGCGCAGGCTGGCCATGCGGTCGGCTTCCAGTTCGAAGGCCACGCCCAGGCGGTCGCGGGCCAGCACTTGGTAGTACGCGGTGTAGTCGTCGCTGGTGAACGCGTTTTCTTCCGCGCCCAGGTCGCGCAGGATCAGCGAGGCTTCGCCGGGTCCGACTTTGGCGCTGCCCTTGAACATCATGTGCTCCAGGGCGTGGGACAAACCGGTCTGGCCCGGGGTTTCGTAGCTCGAACCCACCTTGTACCAAACCTGGGAAACCACCACCGGGGCGCGATGATCTTCGCGCACGACGACCTTGAGGCCGTTGTCCAGGGTGAATTCATGGGTGGGTTGTGGGTCGGCAGCGAAAGCTGAAAGAGGCAGACAAACTGTGCTGAACAGCAGGCCTGCGGCGCGGCGGGCTAGAGCATTCATTCGTTTTTAAACCTGTTGGGCTGCCCGCTTGGTCTTAGCGTCGGCGGGCGAGGAGGTGCTAGGATACTGGTCGAATATACGGACGGCCACTGCGGCAGTCTTGTTGAGGCCCTATTTTGGCCTTACAAAATGTTGCGCATGAACGAGCTGGCTAAAAAACAGTCTGTTACGCATCGAATTTTATTTACCGGCGCGCCCCTCTGGCGCGTCGCTACCTTGAGATAGCCGTCTCCATGTTTGGTTCCAACGACGACAAGAAGACCCCAGCTGCGGCTGGCGAGAAAAAAGGCCTGTTCGGATGGCTGCGCAAAAAGCCGCAGGAAACCGTTGTCGAACAGCCACAGGTTCAAGTTGAGCCGATCCCCGAACCCGTAATAGAAGCCGAACCGGTTGCCGAAGCGCCGGCGCCGGTGGTGTTGCCGATGGCTGAACCGGTGTTGCAGCCAGTGGTTGAGGCTGTGCCGGAGCCGGAGCCGGAACCTGAGCACAAGCCGTGGCCTGAGTTGCCGGTGGCCGAAGAGCCTGTGGCATTGGTCGAAGACGTGCAGGCTGAACACGTGGCGCCGCCGATTCCTGCGGTGGTTGAGCCGGTTGAGGTGGTGGTCGAAGCGCCGCTCGTCGTGGAAGTCCCTGCGCCTGTGCCTGTTGTGGTTGCTGCACCCGTTGAGGTTGTCGAGCCAGAACCGCTCGCCCCATCCCCAGAAGCCAGCAAAACCGGCTTCTTCGCCCGTCTCAAGCAAGGCCTGAGCAAGACCAGCGCCAGCATCGGCGAAGGCATGGCCAGCCTGTTCCTGGGCAAGAAAGTCATTGATGACGAACTGCTGGAAGACATCGAGACCCGCCTGCTCACCGCAGACGTGGGCGTCGAAGCCACCGCCGTGATCATCCAGAGCCTGACCCAGAAGGTCGCGCGCAAGCAACTGACCGATGCCGATGCGCTCTACAAATCCTTGCAGGCCGAACTGGCTGCCATGCTCAAACCCGTGGAAGCCCCGCTGGTGATCACCCCGAACAAGCCGTTTGTGATCCTGGTGGTGGGCGTCAACGGCGCCGGCAAGACCACCACCATCGGCAAACTGGCCAAGAAGCTGCAACTGGAAGGCAAGAAAGTCATGCTGGCCGCCGGTGACACCTTCCGCGCCGCCGCCGTTGAGCAATTGCAGGTTTGGGGTGAGCGCAACAAGATCCCGGTGATCGCCCAGCACACCGGTGCCGACTCCGCTTCGGTGATCTTCGACGCGGTGCAAGCCGCCAAGGCCCGCAACATTGATGTGCTGATCGCCGATACCGCCGGTCGCCTGCACACCAAAGACAATTTGATGGAAGAGCTGAAGAAAGTGCGCCGCGTCATCGGCAAGCTGGATGCAGACGCGCCCCACGAAGTGCTGCTGGTGTTGGACGCCGGCACCGGCCAGAACGCCATCAGCCAGGCCAAGCAATTCAACCAGACGGTGCAACTGACCGGCCTAGCATTGACTAAGCTCGACGGCACGGCCAAAGGCGGCGTGATCTTTGCGTTGGCCAAACAGTTCGGGTTGCCGATTCGTTATATCGGCGTCGGTGAAGGCATCGACGACCTGCGCACCTTTGAAGCCGAACCCTTTGTAGAGGCATTGTTTGCCGAGCGGGAGCGTTCATGATTCGATTCGAACAGGTCGGTAAACGCTATGCCAACGGGCATGTGGGCTTGCATGAGCTGAGCTTTCGAGTGCGTCGTGGCGAATTTTTGTTCGTAACCGGGCATTCTGGCGCCGGTAAAAGTACCTTGTTGCGCCTGCTGCTGGCCATGGAACGCCCGACCACGGGCAAACTGCTGCTGGCTGGCCAGGACCTGGCCACCATCAGCAATGCGCAGATTCCCTACCTGCGCCGCCAGATCGGCGTGGTGTTCCAGAACCACCAGTTGCTGTTCGATCGCACCGTGTTCAACAACATCGCCCTGCCGTTGCAGATTCTCGGGCTGTCCAAGGCCGAGATCGTCAAGCGCGTGGATTCGGCCCTGGAGCGCGTGGCGCTGTCGGACAAGACCGACCTTTACCCCGGCGATCTTTCCACCGGCCAGCAACAGCGCGTCGGCATCGCCCGTGCCATCGTCCATCGCCCGGCCTTGCTGCTGGCGGACGAACCTACCGGTAACCTCGACCCGCGTCTGGCAGCCGAGATCATGGGGGTGTTCGAAGACATCAATCGCCTGGGCACCAGCGTATTGATCGCCAGTCACGACCTGGCGCTGATTGCCCGGATGCGCCACCGCATGCTGACCCTGCAGCGCGGTCGCTTGATCGGTGATGGGGAGGCTGGCGTATGAGTGCCACACGCAGCCCTAAAGTTTCTGAACGCGTGGCGCCGAAACCGGCCGACCCGCAACCGAAAAAGAAAAAACACGACGATGACGACGGCCCCGACTTCAGCACCTTGCTGCGCGCCTGGATCGAAAGTCATCGCGCCAGCCTGCTGGACAGCCTGCGCCGCTTGGGCAAACAGCCAATCGGCAGCTTTTTCACCTGCCTGGTGATGGCCGTGGCCTTGAGCCTGCCGATGGGTTTGTCGCTGCTGCTTAATAATGTGGAACGCCTTGGCGGTTCCTGGCAGCGCGCGGCGCAGATCTCGCTGTACCTGAACCTGGATGCCAGCACCCAAGAAGGCGAAGCGCTGCGTGACGACATCAAGAACATCCCTGGCGTGGCGGATGCGGAGTACGTCAGCCGCGATCAGGCGCTTGAGGAGTTCCAGCAACAGTCCGGCCTGGGCGAGGCGCTCAAGGAGCTGCCGCAGAACCCGTTGCCAGGCGTGGTGCTGGTGACGCCGAACGAAGTCGACAAGGCCGCGCTTGAGGCCCTGCGACAAAAACTCGCAGAGATGCCCAAGGTGCAGCAGGCGCAACTTGATCTAGTCTGGGTTGAGCGCTTGGCCGCCATCCTCAAGCTGGGCGACCGCTTTGTGTTCGGCCTGACGGTGCTGTTGGTGTCTGCATTACTTTTGGTGATAGGTAATACCATTCGTCTTCATATTGAAAACCGTCGCACCGAGATAGAAGTGATTAAACTGGTCGGCGGCACGGACAGCTATGTGCGTCGGCCTTTTCTGTACATGGGCGCGCTTTATGGCTTGGGTGCGGGGATTTTGTCCTGGGGCGTGCTGGCGTTTGGCCTGGATTGGCTGAACGACGCGGTCATCGGGCTTGCCGGGTTGTATGGCAGCGATTTCTCCCTGGCTGGCGTGCCGGTCGCCGATGGTCTGAGTCTCTTGCTTGGCGCGGTCTTGTTGGGGTATATCGGTGCCTGGATTGCGGTCGCACGGCATTTACGTGAGCTGGCACCAAAGTAGTTAATGTCAGATTAATGTGGTTTCGTTTGTATTGACCGTATCAGTGGTTTAGGGAACTTGTCCTGTGGTTCCCGGTCAATTTTCGCAGTGCTGAACTGCACGAGTTATGTGAGTCGGAGGTTTTTTCGTATGACCACTTCTTTGCAACCTGCTTATGCTCTGGTCCCGGGTGCGAACCTGGAAGCCTATGTGCACACGGTCAACAGCATTCCATTGCTGACGCCCGAGCAGGAGCGTGAACTGGCCGAGAGTCTCTACTATGAGCAGGATTTGGGGGCGGCTCGGCAGATGGTGCTCGCCCACCTGCGTTTTGTCGTACATATCGCCCGTAGCTACAGTGGCTACGGCCTGGCCCAGGCTGATCTGATCCAGGAAGGCAACGTTGGCCTGATGAAGGCTGTAAAGCGCTTCAACCCTGAAATGGGCGTGCGCCTGGTGTCGTTTGCCGTGCACTGGATCAAGGCGGAGATTCACGAGTTCATCCTGCGCAACTGGCGCATCGTGAAAGTCGCGACCACCAAGGCCCAGCGCAAACTGTTCTTCAACCTGCGCAGCCAGAAGAAACGCCTGGCGTGGCTGAACAACGAGGAAGTCCACCGCGTGGCCGAAAGCCTCGGCGTGGAGCCCCGCGAAGTGCGCGAGATGGAAAGCCGCCTGACTGGCCATGACATGGCCTTCGACCCGGCTGCTGAGGCAGATGACGACAGCGCCTTCCAATCGCCGGCCAACTACCTGGAAGACCACCGGTACGACCCGGCGCGTCAACTGGAAGACGCCGACTGGAGTGACAACTCCAACCACAACCTGCACGAAGCGCTGGAAGTGCTGGACGACCGCAGCCGTGACATCCTCTACCAGCGCTGGCTGGCGGAAGAAAAAGCCACGCTGCATGACCTGGCACAGAAGTACAACGTGTCGGCCGAGCGGATTCGTCAGCTTGAGAAAAGCGCGATGAACAAGCTGAAGTTGTCGATCGCGGCCTGATCCGGCTGGCAACACCGGGTCAAAAATGTGGGAGGGGGCAAGCCCCCTCCCACATTTGTTTTGTGTAGTGTCAGTCAGACCAGGGCGCTTTGCGGGAGTTATTCAGTTCCACAAGATAACCATCCCCACCCAACTGATTCATCTGCTGCCGAATCCACGCCGCGCGCCTTGCCACATACGCGGTCGGATGGCTCGCACTCCACACTCGTGGGTTGGGCAACACCGCCGCCAGATAACTGGCCTGTTGCCGCGAAAGCCCCTTGGCACTCACCCCAAAGTGATGCCGCGCCGCAGCCTCCGCGCCAAACACGCCTTCATCCCATTCCACGCTGTTGAGGTACACCTCAAGAATTCGCTGCTTGGGCCAGAGTATCTCGATCAAACCGGTAAACCACGCCTCCAGGCCCTTGCGCAGGTAGCTGCGGCCGGCCCACAGGAACAGGTTTTTCGACACTTGTTGGCTCAACGTACTGGCACCGCGAATCGAACCACCGCGTTCGTTGTGCAGGATCGCCGCCTGGATCGCGCCAAAATCAAAGCCCCAATGCTGCGGGAAGCGCTGGTCTTCACCGGCCATCACCGCCACTTTGAGGTCGTTGGAGATCTCGTCCCACGGCACCCAGGTGCGTTGCAGGTCAATGGGTTCGCCGTCGAACCAGGATTCGATCTTGCGCTCCACCATCAGCGCAGTGAACGGCGGCGGGACGACACGCAACAGCAGCACCAGCAGCACACTGCCGATGGCAAACCATTTGACGATTTTGAGAACACGACTGAAGAGGAGACGCAGCATAGAGATGGCTTGGCCGAACCCGTTGAGCGGGCCATTATACAGACCCTGCCCGATGAGTCTGACTGGAGTTCCCCATGCTGCGTAGCTTTCTGATGCTGGCCGCGTTTTTCGGCTTCACCGGTGTCGCCCTCGGCGCCTTCGCCGCCCATGGCCTGAAAAACCGCCTGAGCGCCGAATACCTGGCAATTTTCCACACCGGCGTGACCTACCAATTGGTGCACACCCTGGCGCTGTTCGGCGTGGCCTTGCTGGCGGCCCATCTTCCCGGCCGCCTGGTGACCTGGGCCGGCATCTCGTTTGTCGTCGGTATCCTGTTGTTCTCCGGCAGCCTGTATGTGCTGACCATGACCGGTATCAGCAAACTTGGCATCATCACACCGTTCGGCGGCTTGGCGTTCCTGCTCGGCTGGTTCTTCCTCGGCCTGTTTGCCTGGCGCCTGCAGGTCGTCTGACCAAGGGACTTGGGCCGGCAACACCAATCAAGCTAGAATGCTGGCCCCTAAAAACAATGGCGGCCCGCGGCATGCGCATTCTGTTGAACGGCGAATCCTTTGAACTGCCCGACGGTGAAACCGTTGCGGCCCTGCTGACCCGCCTGGACTTGACCGGGCGTCGCGTCGCAGTGGAGCTCAACCTGGATATCGTCCCGCGTAGCCTGCACACCGAGACTGCGCTGACCGAAGGTGATCAGGTCGAAGTGGTCCACGCCATCGGCGGCGGCTAGTCGCCTGCCCGAATTCTGCAGAACCTCACCCCATTTCGAGGATTTCCCATGAGCATCGTTCGTAGCGACAAGCCCTTCGTCCTGGCCGGTCGTACCTACCAGTCCCGCCTGCTGGTCGGCACCGGCAAATACCGCGACATGGAAGAAACCCGCCTGGCCATCGAAGCCTCGGGTGCCGAGATCGTGACCTTCGCCGTGCGCCGCACCAACCTCGGCCAGATCGAGGGCGAGCCGAACCTGCTCGAAGTGCTGTCGCCGGATCGCTACACCTTTTTGCCGAACACCGCCGGTTGCTACGACGCCATCGAAGCCGTGCGCACATGCCGCCTGGCCCGTGAGCTGCTCGACGGCCACAACCTGGTGAAGCTGGAAGTGCTGGCCGACCAGAAAACCCTGTTTCCCAATGTAATCGAAACCCTCAAGGCCGCCGAAACGCTGGTCAAGGAAGGCTTCGACGTGATGGTCTACACCAGTGATGACCCGATCATCGCCCGTCAATTGGCGGAGATCGGCTGCATCGCAGTGATGCCGCTGGCCGGCCTGATCGGTTCCGGCCTGGGTATCTGCAATCCGTATAACCTGCAGATCATCCTTGAAGAAGCCAAGATCCCGGTGCTGGTGGATGCCGGCGTAGGCACCGCCTCCGACGCCACCATCGCCATGGAACTGGGCTGCGACGCGGTGCTGATGAACTCGGCCATCGCCCATGCCCAGCAGCCAATCATGATGGCCGAAGCCATGCAACACGCCATTGTCGCAGGCCGCCTGGCTTACCTCGCCGGGCGCATGCCGAAAAAACTCTACGCCAGCGCCTCTTCGCCGCTGGATGGTCTGATCAAGTAAGAGCCATTGATGACTGAATCAAACGAAACGCCGAACACCGTGGAAGAAGCAGGCGACGAGTCCAAGCACCGCCGCATCAAGAGTTTTGTGATGCGCGCCGGCCGCATGACCGAAGGCCAGCAAAAGGGCCTGGAGCAAGGCACGCCGCTGTTCGTATTGCCCCTGGCCGACGCGCCGGTGGATTACGACCAAGTGTTCGGCCGTTCGGCTCCGCGCTCCCTGGAGATCGGTTTCGGCATGGGCCACTCCCTGCTGGAAATGGCCGCCGCCGCGCCGGACCAGGACTTCATCGGTGTGGAAGTGCACCGCCCAGGTGTCGGCGCACTGCTTAACGGCGTGCTGACCCAAGGCCTGAGCAACTTGCGGGTCTACGACTGCGACGCGATTGAAGTGCTCAACCGCTGCATCGCCGACAACAGCCTCGACCGCCTGATGCTGTTCTTCCCGGACCCGTGGCACAAATCCCGTCATCACAAGCGCCGCATCGTCCAGGCTTCCTTTGCAGAACTGGTACGCAGCAAGCTGAAAGTCGGCGGCATCCTGCACATGGCTACCGATTGGGAACCGTATGCCGAGTACATGCTGGAAGTGATGGATGTTGCCCCTGGCTACCGCAACCTGGCGCAAGACGGCAAATGCGTGCCACGCCCGGCTGAGCGGCCGATCACCAAGTTCGAACGTCGCGGTGAGCGGTTGGGGCATGGGGTGTGGGATTTGAAGTTCGAGAAAGTCGACTGACACCCCAGTAACCTGGAATGCGGTCAAAAATGTGGGAGGGGGCTTGCCCCCTCCCACAGTTGTTTTGTGTTGGATTTGAGGTCAGCGGCGGTCCGCGACGACGCCAATCAACACCAGCACCACCACCAACACCGGCGCCAGGCTGTAGTTATTGAACTGGCTCAACCCCCGCACAATCCACGGCGTGGCGTAGATCAGCGCGGCGCCGCTGCCGAACATGCACACCAATGCCATCAGTGGTACGCGCAACGCGCCAGCGACGCTGCCCAGGCGCGCTTCGACCCAGCCCTTGATGTCGGCGCCGAACAGCACCAGCAAACAGCCCACGAGGGCCAGGGAGATTTCCGACAGGTTGCTGCGGCTCCAGCGGGATACGGTGGCGAGCAGGTCGAGTACCAAATCCATGTGACTTCCTTAGAGCGTCAGCTCAAAAACTTCTGCAACAGGTCATTGAGAAAGAGTTGCCCGCGGTCGGTCGCCGCCAGGCGTGACGGTTCGACCTGCATTAAGCCACTTTGTTCTGCCTCGCGCCGCGCCTCATCGAGGCTCGCCAGGTCCAGGCCGGTACGTTCGGCGTAAAGCTTGGCATCGACGCCATCGGTAAGGCGCAGGGCGTTCATCAGGAATTCGAAGGGCAACTCGTCGTTGGTCAGTTCCTTCGCCCCGGCCTGGAAGCTCTTGGCGGGGTTGAGGTAGTCCTTCGGTGCACGGGTTTTCCAGGTGCGCACGATACGGCCGTCCGGGTGGCTGAGCTTGCCGTGGGCGCCGGCGCCGATGCCAATAAAGTCGCCGAAGCTCCAGTAATTCAGGTTATGTCGCGCCGGGCGGCCCGGTTGGGCGTAGGCCGACACTTCATATTGTGCGTAACCGTGCTCGGCCAGCAGCGCCTGACCGGCTTCCTGGATGTCCCACAGGGTGTCGTCTTCCGGCAGCGCGGGCGGCTGGTTCCAGAACACCGTGTTGGGTTCCAGGGTCAGTTGGTACCAGGATAAATGCGTGGGTTTGAGCGCGATGGCCTGGCGCAGGTCGCCGAGGGCGTCGTCCAGGGACTGATCGGGCAAGCCGTGCATCAGGTCCAGGTTGAAGTTATCGAACCCGGCCTGGCGCGCCATGCCGGCAGCGCGTACCGCTTCGTCGCCATTGTGGATACGGCCCAGGGCCTGGAGTTTTTCCTGCTGGAAGCTCTGTATGCCGATGGACAGGCGGTTGATCCCCAGCTTGCGATACGCCACGAACTTCTCTTGTTCGAACGTGCCGGGGTTGGCTTCCAGGGTGATCTCGATATCGCCGGCAAACGGGATGCGCGCCTGCACGCCTTTGAGCAGGCGCCCTAGCGCGGCTGCACTGAACAGGCTCGGCGTACCGCCACCGAAGAAGATCGAACTCAGTTCCCGGCCGTAAACGGCGTGCAGGTCCTGATCGAGGTCGGCCAACAGTGCGTCCACGTACTCTTCTTCCGGCAGCACTTTGCTTGCGGCGTGGGAGTTGAAGTCGCAGTAAGGGCATTTGCGCACGCACCACGGGATGTGGATATACAGCGCCAGGGGCGGCAGTACCGGCAAGGCCCCCCGAGTTGTTTGCGCGCCGCCGTGGATCAGCGGCAGCGCCGGGGTGTCGTGGGTCATTTCAGGCTCAGGCGTTGGCGTAGCAAATCCATTGCGCGGGCGCGGTGGCTGATCTGGTTCTTGTCGGCCGGGCTCAGCTCGGCGCTGGAGACATTACGCTCCGGCACCCAGAACAGAGGGTCATAGCCAAAACCCTGCTCACCGCTGGCCGCATGCAGGATGCGCCCGTGCCACAGGCCTTCGCAAAGGATCGGCAACGGGTCGTCGGCGTGCCGCACCAGGGCCAGCACGCAGACGAACTGCGCGCCGCGCATCGCGTCCGGCACGTCCTTGAGCGCGTCCAGCAGCTTGGCGTTGTTGGCTGCGTCGCCTTTGCCGTCGGCATAACGCGCCGAATAAATACCGGGGGCGCCGCCGAGGATATCCACCGCGAGGCCCGAATCATCCGCCAGCGCCGGCAGGCCGCAAATGCGTGAGGCATTGCGGGCCTTGAGGATGGCGTTCTCGACGAATGACAGGCCGGTCTCTTCCGGCTCCACCTGGCTGAACTCGCCGATCGAGCGCAGTTGCACGGATTCGCCGAGCATGGCCTGGAGTTCTTTGAGTTTGCCGGCGTTATGGCTGGCCAGTACGAGTTGAGTAAGGTTCATCATTCCGCCGGAAACAGTTCCTGGTTGAATTGGAAGCCATGGGCCTTGCCGCCGGTTTCAACGTTGATAGTGAACACGCGCACTTCCTGCTGCGGCACGTTGTACGGCGCGAGGTAATAGATCGCACCTTTTTCGGTGATCTGCTTGAACGTCAGGATCTCGCTCTTGCCGCTCAGGTCCTTGATGGTGCCGGTCACTTGGGCCGCCACAGGGGTCACGCCCTTGACCACGGACACATTGATCAAACCCTTGTTCTTGCTGCGCACCACGCCAACGGCCTGGGCCGTTTCGGGCTGCAGGAAGCTGGAGGTGAAGGTGTTGTAGTGCACGGTGATATCGCCAAATTCTTTCTGGCGTTTACTGTCGATAGCGTCCGCAGCCAAGGCGTTGGCACCCAGGCACGCAGTCAGTAGAAAAATAGCCAAGCGACTCATGAGCGTCCCTCTTGAAAATGATTAGACGGCAATTTTGTGGTCGGTCAGGCCAGGACTGCTGACCCGGTAAATACCGATTTCGCCCAACAGGTTGGGCCATAGTTTACTCGCCCAGCCGTGGCGGTGCTGTTGATCGACGGCAAGGCGGTTGATCACCTTGGCTTCACGCTCGCCACACAGCGCTTCGAAGTCTTCGAAGGTGCAGAAGTGGATATTCGGCGTGTTGTACCAGGTGTACGGCAGGAAGTCCGAGACCGGCATCCGGCCCTTGGTAGCCAGGTACCAGCGGCAGCGCCAGTGTCCGAAATTGGGGAAGGTGATGATGCACTGGCGGCCCACGCGCAGCATTTCGTCGAGGATGCGGTCCGGGTAGTGCACCGCTTGCAGGGCCTGGGTCATCACCACGATGTCGAAGCTGTTGCTGGCAAAGTTGCCCAGGCCCTTGTCCAGGTCCTGCTCGATCACGTTGATGCCCTTGGCCACGCACTGGGCGATGTTGTCCGGGTCGTTCTCCAGGCCATAGCCGGTGACTTGCTTGTTGTCGCGCAACCAACTCAGCAGTTCGCCATCGCCGCAGCCCAGGTCGAGCACGCGGCTGCCGGCGGGGATCCAGTCTTGGATGATGTCCAGGTCGGCTCTCATGGCGTTCTCACAAAATTATGCGGTTCATGTAGTTGCTGAAAGCCTGCAAGTAGCGCGGGATCGGAATCAGGAAGGCGTCGTGGCCTTGCGGAGCATCGATCTCCAGGTAGCAGACGTCTTTGCGCGCAGCCATCAGCGCATCCACCAGTTCGCGGGAGCGGGCCGGCGAAAAGCGCCAGTCGGTGGTGAACGACATCACGCAGAATTTGGCCGTGGCCCCTTCGAAGGTTTTGGCCAGGTCGTCGTTGTGGTTGGCCGCCGGGTCGAAGTAGTCCAGGGCCTTGGTCATCAGCAGGTAGGTGTTGGCGTCGAAACGCCCGGAGAACTCCTCGCCCTGATACCGCAGGTAGCTTTCCACCTGGAACTCGACGCTGTGGAAGTCGTAGTTGAGCTTTTCGCTCTTGAGGCCACGACCGAATTTCTCGCCCATGGAGTCGTCGGACAGGTAGGTGATATGCCCGACCATCCGCGCCAGCATCAAGCCGCGCTTGGGGATTACGCCCGCTTCCTGGAACGAACCGCCGTGGAACTCGGGGTCGGTGAGGATCGCCTGGCGCGCCACTTCGTTGAAGGCGATGTTCTGCGCCGATAACTTGGGGGCCGAGGCGATGGCCAGGCAATGGCGCACGCGGTCAGGGTACGTGATGGTCCACTGCAGCGCCTGCATACCGCCCAGGCTGCCGCCGATCACGGCCGCCCATTGGCCGATGCCCAGCAGGTCGGCGAGACGCGCCTGGCTGTGCACCCAGTCTTCCACGGTGAGTACCGGGAAGTCGGCGCCGAACGGCTTGCCGGTTTCCGGGTTGAGGCTGCTGGGGCCGGTGGAGCCGTTGCAACCGCCGAGGTTGTTGAGGCTGACCACAAAGAACCGGTTGGTGTCGATGGGCTTGCCAGGGCCGATGCAACTGTCCCACCAGCCGGGCTTGCGCTCGTCGGCACTGTGGAAACCGGCGGCGTGGTGATGACCGGACAAGGCGTGGCAGATCAGCACGGCGTTGCTCGCCGTGGCGTTCAATTGGCCGTAGGTTTCATAAATCAGGTCATAGGCTGGCAGCGAACGGCCACAGGCCAGGGCCAGCGGCTCGCTGAAGTGCGCCACTTGGGGCACGACCAGTCCAACAGAATCGGGGGGGAAGGCAGCTGGCATCGACCCTGCTCTCGTTTAAATGAGGCGTAAGTCTAAAGACCGCTGCACCTAGCGGCAAGCAAAGGCCGGAGGTTATCCGGCCTTTGCCTGAAAGCCAGGCTTGAATCAGATCAGCCCGAACAGTTCCTTGGGCATGTTCGCGAAGTCAGCCAGGTACGGGATCCCCCAGCCTTGGATCAGTTGGATCGCAATAAACGCGAAGATTGGCGAGATATCCAGGCCCCCCAGGTTGGGGATCAGGCGACGGAACGGTGCCAGCACCGGCTCGGTGATCTGGTAGACCAACTCGGCGCCTGGGCTGCGGCTGCCCGGCGCGACCCAGGACAGGATCACGCTGATGATCATCGACCAGAAGATGATCTTCAAAAACAGCGAGAAAATCCCGATCAATGCCCACGGCAACAGCAGCACGGTGTAGGGCAGGTAGCCCCTGAGCATCAATACCACCGCGAACAGCAGGATCTGCAGCAGCAGTGCCAGTACCAGTGACGACATGTCCAGGCCGAACATGCTCGGGATCACCCGGCGCAGTGGCTTGAGCAGCGGCTGGGTGGCCTTCACCACGAATTGGCACAGTGGGTTGTAGAAATTCGCCCGCACCAGTTGCAGGATAAAACGCATCAGCACGATCAGCAGGTACAGGCTGCCCAACGTCTGGATGATGAAGATGAGGGCGTCATTGAGTCCAAGCATCATGTATTCCTTCGTAGGGAGACGACTATTTACCCAGCTGCTCGGCCATTTCGGCCGAACGATGTGCCGCGGCACCCAGTGCTTTTTCCACCAAGGCTTCAAAGCCTCCGGCCTGGAATGATTCGATGGCCGCCTGCGTGGTGCCGCCAGGGGAGGTGACCCGACGGCGCAACTCGGCGGCATCCACGTCGCTGGCGACGGCCATTGTCGCGGCGCCCAGGGCGGTTTGCTCGGCCAGTTGCTCGGCGATGTCCTGCGGCAGGCCCAGTTTCACACCGGCTGCGGTCATGGCTTCGATCAGCAGGAAGAAGTACGCCGGGCCGCTGCCGGACACGGCGGTAACCGCGTCCAGTTGCTGCTCCTGTTCCAGCCACAGGGCGATGCCCACGGCGGACAGCAGCGCCTGGGCCTGGTCGCGCTGTTCGGCGCTGACTTCGGCGGTCGCGTACAGGCCGCTCACGCCCTGGCGCAGCAGTGCCGGGGTGTTGGGCATGCAACGTACGATCGGTTGGGCGCCGAGCCAGTTGTTCATGCTGGCGCAGGTGATGCCAGCGGCAATGGAGACCACCAATTGGTGTGGTTGCAGGTTCGGGCGCAGGCTCTCGCACACGGCCTTCATGGCCTGCGGCTTGACCGCCAGTACGATCACGTCGACGCCCTGGATGGCCTCGGCGTTGTCGGCGAAGGTGTCGATGCCATGTTCTGCTGTGATTCGGGCGCGTGTTTCGGCGCCCGGGTCGCTGGCGTGAATCTGTGCAGCGTCGAGGCCCTTGGCCCGCAGGCCACCGATCAGGCTGGCCGCCATGTTACCGGCGCCGATAAAGGCAATACGCGTGTCTTTCATGACTGGTCCTTAGCTAAATGGAAGTCAGCCATTGGATGGCTGGCCGTAGTCGCGGGCGCCAAACAGGGCGGTACCGATCCGCACCCAGGTGGCGCCTTGGGCGATGGCCGACTCAAGGTCGTGGCTCATGCCCATGGAAAGTGTGTCCAGCGGCAGGTTCAAACTGGCTTGCAGGTCGCGAACGCTGGCGAACGCGGCGTCTTGTTCGGCCCGATCGTCGGTCGGCTCGGGAATCGCCATCAAGCCCCGCAGTTTCAGGTGCGGCAGGGCGCTGATCGCGTTGGCCAGGGCCGGCAGGTCGGCGGGCGTACAGCCGGACTTGCTGGCTTCGCCACTGACGTTGACCTGGATGCAAATATTGAGCGGTGGCAGGTCGGCCGGGCGTTGTTCAGACAGGCGTTGTGCAATTTTGAGGCGGTCCACGGAATGCACCCAGGCGAAGTTCTCGGCGATAGCGCGCGTCTTGTTCGATTGAATGGGGCCGATGAAGTGCCAACTCAAGGGCAGGTCGGTCAATTCGGCCTGTTTGCCCAAGGCTTCCTGTAGATAGTTTTCGCCAAAGTCGCACATCCCGGCGGCATAGGCTTCGCGCACGGCTTGCGCGGGTTTGGTCTTGCTCACGGCCAGCAGGTGGATGCTGCTTGCGTCACGCTGCACGGCGTCGGCTGCGGCGCGGATGCGCTGGCTAACCAGGCCGATGTTGTCTGCTATCGTCGACATTCAAGATGCGCCCGTGGATATGGAGTCCGCGGCATTCTACTGGAAATGGAAAGCCCTATGGATATCACTGAATTGCTGGTGGCCGGCGTGCGCCGAGGCGCCTCCGACCTGCATTTGTCGGCCGGCCTGGCGCCGATGCTGCGGGTGGATGGCGAAGTGTGGCCGCTGGATTGGCCGCCACTGTCAGCTGCGCAAGTGGCGGATTTGCTCAGCCCACTGCTCAGCCAATACCAACGAAAGGATTTCGAAACCTCTCTTGAAACCGATTTTGCCTTCGAGCTGCCCGGTGTGGCGCGGTTCCGGGCGAATGTGTTCCAGCAGGCTCGTGGCATGGGCGCGGTGTTCCGCACCATTGCAGCCGAGGTCAAAAGCCTGGAAAGCCTGGGCCTGGGAGAGGTGTTCCAGCGTATTGCGCAGTTGCCGCGCGGCCTGGTGCTGGTGACCGGGCCCACTGGCTCAGGCAAGTCCACCACCCTGGCGGCGATGATCGATCACCTCAACCAGCATCGGCGTCAGCACATCCTCACGCTGGAAGACCCCATCGAATTTATCCACAGGCCGAAAAGCTCGCTGATCAACCAACGGCAGGTGCACCGCGACACTCACAGTTTTTCGGCGGCCTTGCGCTCGGCGCTGCGTGAAGACCCCGACGTGATCTTGGTGGGCGAACTGCGTGACCTGGAAACCATCCGCCTGGCGCTGACGGCGGCTGAAACCGGGCATTTGGTATTTGGCACCCTGCACACCGGCTCGGCGGCAAAGACCGTGGACAGGCTGGTGGACGTGTTCCCGGTCGGTGAAAAAGCCAGGGTGCGCTCGATGCTGTCGGAGTCGTTGCAGGCGGTGGTGTCACAGGTGCTGGTGAAGCGACTCGGCGGCGGGCGCGTGGCGGCCCATGAAATCATGTTGGGCACGCCGGCCATTCGTAATTTGATTCGTGAGGACAAGGTGGCGCAGATGGTCTCGGCGATCCAGACCGGCGGGGCGTTGGGGATGAAGACGTTGGATATGAGTTTGAAGGCGTTGGTCACGGAGGGCGTGATCAGCCGGGAAGAGGCAAGGGAGAAGGCGAGGGTGCCGGCAGACATATGAGGTCTTGCGGGCATGAAAATCAAATGTGGGAGGGGGCTTGCCCCCGATTGCAGTGGGTCAGGTACAGATAAGCTGACTGATTCACCGCGATCGGGAGCAAGCCCCCTCTCACATTGACTACTGCATTCCAGCTTCAGATCAGCGCTGGACGACTCGCAAGGTGTTCTGCTCTTTCGGCAGCACCCGCTTGGCAATCACGTAGTTCTTGTCCCAGAACGGCTTTTTCAGCGTGTCGATACTGACCGACTTGCCACGACGCGGTGCGTGGATAAAGCGGTCGTTGCCCAGGTAAATAGCAACGTGGTTCACCTGGCGGCTCTTGAGTTTGAAGAACAGCAGGTCACCCGGTTTCAGGTCCTTGCGGTCAACCTTCTGCCCGTGGCCGGCGGCCATGGCGTTGGAAGTGCGCGGCAGATCCACGGCGGCGACGTCGTTGAACGCATATTTCACCAGGCCGCTGCAGTCGAACCCTTTACTTGGGCTGCTGCCGCCCCAACGATAAGGTGTACCGAGCACGTTGACGGCGCGGCTGAGGACGGTGCTGCTCTGCTTGGTGTTGACGGCCACGAGGCCAGGCACTGTCTTGCCGTGGGCCTTGCTCAGTTGAGTCGGGCGGCTGACGGTGGGCTTTACCGATTTGGCAGTGCTCGGCGTGCTGTGGACTTTAGGGGTGAAACCATTAACGTTTGGAAGTCTTTGCTCACGATTGGTGGCGTGGGCGGCCAGTGGCATTAATAGGCAAATGGTTAGCCATGTCTTTAAAAATGGTCGCATTAGGCGTGGCTCTTATGGGTTTGCGCGCAACTTTATAACAGCTTTTTGTGTCGTTCTCAGGCCGTTTGTCGACTGAACCTTGACGTCAAAATCAGGAAATACGCGACGAATCGCCGCAATTGTCCTACACAAGTCAGGTGGCATAAGGCTTTCAGGGCAGGGAAGATACCATTTGCCGTACGTCGGGCGCCCGTAAAAAAGTCACAAAGAAAATGAAAAAATTTATCTATCGACGCAAAAGAGGTACGCGATGAACACCTATCAACAGGCGGGTCCGCAACAAGACACCCACAGCAAGGTGGTCGGTTACCTGCTCTGGATTTTCGGGTTTACTGGCGCGCATCGCTTCTATTACGGCAAGCCGGTGACCGGCACGATCTGGTTTTGCACCCTTGGGCTGTTGGGCATTGGCTGGCTGATCGACTTTTTCCTGATCCCGGCCATGGACCGTGAGGCGGACCTGCGTTTTACCGCGGGCCCTATCGAATACAATGTGGCGTGGATTCTGTTGACGTTTCTGGGGGTGTTCGGCGTGCACCGCATGTACCAGGGCAAATGGATCAGTGGCCTGATCTACCTGCTGACGCTTGGGTTGTTCTCGGTGGGGGTGCTGTATGACTTCTGGACGTTGAATACGCAGATTTCGATCCGCAATGCCGAGCGCAATTCGGGTCGCTGAGCTCTCAAACGTTAAATAGAGAACCAATGTGGGAGGGGGCAAGCCCCCTCCCACATTTACTGTCTCCGCTTTAGAGCGCTTGGTAGCTGATCCGCCCATCCACCAAGGTATAACGCACCGTGGCCGGCAGGCTATGGCCGATGAACGGGCAGTTTTCACCCTTCGACAGCCAGTGCTCCCCGGCAACCGTGGAGCTGGCCGGGTCAAACAACACCAAGTCCGCCGCCGCACCCACTGCCAACTTACCGGCCGGCAGGCGCAAGGCTTCGGCCGGGCCGGCGCTCAAGCGTGCCAGCAGCGTCGGCAAGTCCAGCAACCCGTCTTCCACCAAGGTCATCGCCAATGGCAGCAACAGCTCGACGCTGCTGATGCCCGGCTCGGTCGCGCCAAACGGTGCCAGCTTGGCATCGCGCTCATGGGGTTGGTGGTGGCTGGAAATCGCCGAGACCACACCGGATTTGACTGCCGCGCGCAAACCGTCACGGTCGGCCAGGGTGCGCAGCGGCGGTTGCACGTGGTACAGGCTGGAGAAGTCGATCAGCGCTTCATCCGTCAGAATCAACTGATACAGCGCCACATCCGCCGTCACCGGCAAGCCGCGGGCCTGGGCCTGCGCGATCAATGCCACGCCCCGTGCGCTGGTCAACTGGCTGAAGTGTGCGCGTACGCCGCTTTGCTCCACCAGCAACAGGTCGCGGGCCAGGGCCACGGTTTCGGCGGTTTCCGGGATGCCCGGCAAGCCGAGGAAACTGGCAACGGCGCCTTCATGGGCCAGGCCGCCTTCGGCCAGGTCGCGATCCTGGGAGTGGAAGATCACCGTCAGATCGAAGGTGGCCGCGTATTCCAGGGCGCGACACAGGGTGCGGGTGCTGCGGAAACTCTCCAGGCCGTTGCCGAAGGCGACGCAACCGGCGTCGCGCAGGGCGATCAGCTCGGCCAGTTGTTCGCCTTCCAGGCCTTTGCTCAGGGCGCCGATGGGGAACACTTTGCAATTGCCGGCTTCGCGGGCGCGGTCGAGGATCAGCTCGGTCACGGCTGACGTGTCGAGGATCGGCTTGGTGTGCGGTGGGCAGCACAGGCTGGTCACGCCACCGGCGGCTGCGGCGCGGGTCTCGCTGGCAATGGTGCCTTTGCGGCTGTAGCCCGGCTCGCGCAGGGCGACGTTCAGGTCCACCAGCCCAGGCGCGGCTACCAGGCCTTTGGCGTCGATCGTTTCGTTGGGGCTGAAACCGCTGGGGGCGGCGCCGATGGCAATGATCTTGCCGGCTTCCAGATGAAGATCGGTGACTTGATCCAGGCCACTGGCCGGGTCGATAACGCGAGCGCCAAGAATGCTGAGCTTCACTGGGCGTTCTCCTGCTCGAATTGACGTTGCGCGGTTTGCCCGCTCATGGCCATGGACATCACCGCCATGCGTACGGCGATGCCGTAGGTCACCTGGTTGAGAATCACCGATTGGTTGCCGTCGGCCACCGCCGACTCAATCTCCACCCCTCGGTTGATCGGGCCTGGGTGCATCACGATGGCATCCGGCTTGGCACCGGCCAGTCGTGCAGTGGTCAGGCCGAACAGGCGGTAGAACTCACCCTCGCTCGGCAGCAGGCCGCCGGCCATGCGCTCGCGTTGCAGGCGCAGCATGATCACCACGTCCACATCCTTGAGGCCTTGGGTCATGTCGGTGTAGACCTTCACGCCGTATTGCTCGATCCCGATGGGCAGCAGGGTTTTGGGCGCGATCACGCGGATATCCGGGCAACCCAGGGCTTTCAGGGCCAGCATGTTCGAGCGCGCCACACGTGAGTGCAGGATGTCGCCGACGATGGCCACCGAGAGGTTTTCAAAGCCGCCCTTGTGTCGGCGGATGGTGAGCATGTCGAGCATGCCCTGGGTCGGGTGCGCGTGACGGCCGTCGCCGCCGTTGATGATCGCCACCTGCGGGCACACATGCTCGGCGATGAAATGCGCGGCGCCGGAGTCGCCGTGGCGCACCACGAACATATCGGCGGCCATAGCTTCCAGGTTACGCAGGGTGTCAAGCAGGGTTTCGCCCTTGCTCGCCGACGAAGTGGACACGTTCAGTGTAATCACGTCGGCCGACAACCGCTGGGCCGCCAGTTCAAAGGTGGTGCGGGTGCGGGTCGAGTTCTCGAAGAACACGTTGCAGATGGTTTTGCCGCGCAGCAGCGGGACCTTCTTCACCGCCCGGCCACCGACTTCGAGGAACGAGTCGGCAGTGTCGAGGATTTCGGTGAGCAGTTCGCGGGGCAAACCGTCGAGGGACAAGAAATGTTGCAACTGGCCCTGAGCATTGAGCTGCAGCGGGCGCTTGGCATCTAGAGGCGTCATCGCGGGGACTCTTTACAAGGCGGTTTAAAGGGCAAGGTCTTGCAGTTCGAGTTCGAGCGGCGTGGGACCGGACAATTTTACCCGTTGCTGGGCTTGCAGCGACAGTGTGGCGCCGACCACATCCGGGCTGATCGGCAGCTCGCCGGCGTCCAGGTCCAGCAGGCAGACCAGCGTGATACTGGCCGGGCGGCCGTAGTCGAACAGTTCGTTCATGGCTGCGCGGATGGTGCGGCCGCTCATCAGCACGTCGTCGATCAGCACCAGATGCTGGCCTTCGACCTCGAACGGCAGGGCCGACGGTTGCACTTGCGGGTGCAGACCGTTCTGGCTGAAGTCGTCGCGGTAGAACGACACGTCCAGCGTGCCCAGGGGAGAATCGCTGCCCAGTTCTTCCAGCAGCGCCTGGGCCACCCACACACCGCCGGTGCGAATGCCAATAAAGCGCGGTTCGCTGATGGCACGGTGTTCCAGGTGCGCGTTGAGGCGTGTCGCCATCTGGCTGATCAGTTCGGCGGGATTGGGCAGGCTCATGGTGGCTCCTTCAAGGTAGGCGATAGTGTGTAGGAGCAAGCTTGCTCGCGAAGAACTCACAGGCACCGCGGTCATCCAGGTTTCATGCGTTATCGTTGACGTTTTTCGCGAGCAAGAACTAGGCGTCCCTCTCACTCCTACAAAAAGCGACAGGCAAGCTGCGCCAGTCAGGATTCAAATAAAGCGGTGTTTTCATCCAGCCAGCCCTGCAACAGCAAGGCGGCGGCGATGGCGTCCACCGGGTTGTCGCGATAGCTGCCCTTCTGCCCGCCACGGTCACGGCGCTCACCCTTGGCTTCAAAGGTGGTCAGGCGCTCGTCGTGGGTATAGAAGGGGATGTTGTAGCGGCCATTGAGGCGGCGGGCGAACTTTTCGGCGCGCAGGCACATATCGCTCGGGGTGCCGTCCATGTTCAGGGGCAGGCCGACCACCACCGCGTCGGGCTTCCACTCCTTGATCAGGGCTTCGACCTGGTTCCAGTCCGGTATGCCGTTCTGGGCTTTCAGGGTGCACAGCTCGCGAGCCTGGCCGGTGATGACCTGGCCGACCGCTACGCCGATCTGTTTGGTGCCGTAGTCAAAACCGAGGATCAGACGCAAGGCCATCAGGCGTGCCCCGCCTGGCTGGTCAACAGGCTGAGGTTGACCCGCAGTTTGGCTGCGGCCGCTTCCAGGCGCAGTTCGCTGGCGGTGTTGAACAGGATGTCGGCGTCGAAGGGGCAGGTCAGCCAGGCATTGCTGGCCAGTTCGGCTTCCAACTGCCCGGCTTCCCAGCCGGCGTATCCCAGGGTGATGACGCTGTGTTCAGGGCCTACGCCGTCGGCGATGGCAAACAACACATCCTGGGAAGTGGACAGCGACACACCGTCCAGGTCCACCGTGGCCTGGAACTTAGGCCCGGTCGGGTGCAGCACGAAGCCGCGATCAGTCTGTACCGGCCCGCCGATATAGATCGGCACGCTCTGGCAACGGGCCGGCGGGTCGATCTCGGGGCGCAGTTGTTCGAGGATATCGGCCAGGTTCAGCGTTTGCGGGCGGTTCACCACCAACCCCATCGCACCATTGGCGGTGTGCTCGACGATGTAGGTCAAGGTCTGCGCAAAGTTCGGGTCGGCCATATGGGGCATGGCGATCAGGAATTGGTGCTTGAGGTAGGTCGGGCTGACATTTTTCATGTCCACTAGTGTGGCGTTGGAGGGGCGAACTGACAAGCTGGACGTGACCCGAATACAGCGCTGTCGGCTTTTCTGTAGGAGCTCGCTCCTACAAGGGTGGGTGTGATCAGTTGCTGGAGAGTCGATCACCCTTGGCGAATTTCCAGGTGCGGATGATTTCGAGTCGATCCACATCGTTCAGGTCGCCGGTAAACGGCGCGAAGGGCGCGGCCAGGCGCACGATGCGCTGGGCGGCCTGGTCCAGCAGTGGCTGGCCGGAGGACTCCAGCACCTGCACTTCATATAACGAGCCGTCGCGGTTGATTGACACCAATAGACGCAAATTCCCGTAGATCTGCTGGCGCCGTGCCTCTTCCGGGTAGTTGAGGTTGCCGACGCGCTCAACTTTTTTGCGCCACTCGTCCTTATACCAGGCGCCCTTGTCACGCATGGTCGAGGCCGCGTTCAGGCGGTAGATGCGCGGGCGCTTGGCGTACAACTGCTGTTCGTTGGCCAGCTCGGCTTCCAGGCTGGAGATCTGATCGGAGAGCTGCGAACTGTCAAACGTGGGCGCTGGTTTCACCGGTTGTGGCTGCGGCTCAGTCTTGGTTTTTTCGCGCTGGACTGGGGCTTTTTGCGGTTTGGGCGCGATGGTGGTCACGGTGGCCTTGGGTGCGGCCTGCTTGACCTCGGGCTTGGGCACCGGCGGTGGCGTGACTTTGTTGACTTTGTTGTCCTGAAAGGGCGCCACTTCAGTGGTCTTGGGGATGGCTTTCTTATCGAGGGTGCCGCTGCCTTGCTGGTTGTCCTGGGCGATAAAGTCCGCCTTCTCGGGCTTCTTTTCGCTTTTGAAGGTGGCGAGGGTGATTTCCAGGGTCTGGGTGATCTGTTTGGGTTCGACCAGGGTAAAACCCACGCCGAGGATCAACGCCAGATGAATCAATGCCGCCAGGAACAGGGTAAATCCAAGCCGATCAGCCGGGCGCACGCCGCTGTGGGAGAGTTCGGGGGGCAGATCGGACCAGAGTGTCATGACAAGAAAACCAACATCGCGCGTTTCACAGGTGGCGCATGATAACGCAATGTTGGTGGGTATCCGGCTGTTCTATATCACTTGGCTTTCAGCTTGCGCTCGATGGCGACCATCAGCATTTCGCCGATGTTCGTGCCAAATGCATTGTCGATCTCGCGAATACAGGTCGGACTCGTGACGTTGATTTCGGTGAGGCTTTCACCAATTACGTCAAGGCCTACGAACAGTAAACCCTTTTCTCGCAGGGTCGGGCCAACCTGGCTGGCGATCCAGCGGTCTTTGTCTGACAACGGCCTTGCCTCACCGCGTCCGCCGGCCGCCAAGTTGCCACGGGTTTCGCCGGCCGCCGGGATACGTGCGAGGCAATAATCCACTGGCTCGCCATCGATCATCAGGATGCGCTTGTCGCCGTCCTTGATCGCCGGCAGGTACGCCTGGCCCATGATCTGCTGGGTGCCCAGCGCGGTCAGGGTTTCCAGGATCACCGACAGGTTCGGGTCGCCCGCGCGGTGACGGAAGATCGAGGTGCCGCCCATGCCGTCCAGCGGCTTGAGGATCACATCACCGTGTTTGGCGGCAAATTCACGCAGCACGTCGGCGCGGCGGCTGACCACGGTCGGCGGCGTGCACTGCGGGAACAGCGTGGCGAACAGCTTTTCATTGCAGTCGCGCAGGCTCTGCGGCTTGTTGACGATCAGCACGCCGGCACGTTCGGCCTGCTCCAGCAGGTAGGTGGAGTAGACGAACTCCATGTCGAACGGCGGGTCCTTGCGCATCAGGATCACGTCCAGGTCGCTCAGGGGGCTGTCGATTTCGTCCTGCAGTTCGAACCATTTTTGCGGGTTGGCGAACACCTGCAGCGGGCGCATGCGTGCGCGGGCTTCGCCGTCGCCCTGATAAAGGTCGCGCTGTTCCATATAGAACAAGGTCCAGCCGCGGGCCTGGGCGGCCAGGAGCATGGCCAGCGAACTGTCCTTTTTATAGGAAATGCTGGCGATAGGGTCCATGACAATGCCGACGCGAACGCTCATGGGGGATTTCCTCTAGCAAATTAGGGCGCATAAAAGTGGCGTCAGAGTGGCGCTGCGGCTGTTGTGGGTCAAGGAAAAACCACCGGGCGGGTGCCTCGATAGATTGCTCCCCGAGACTGTGCTAAAAAGACTGCCACGGCGCAGCAGCCCTTGAATTCCAAGGCTTGCGGCGCTCATCCTGTGCAACATCAGGCAGTACACACCGAAAACCGATTCGCTGTGGCGATGGTAGAGCAGATATGGAACAGCATTCCAACGCCTTGAGAGTGATGGTGATCGACGACTCGAAAACGATCCGCCGCACCGCCGAGACCCTGTTGAAGAACGTCGGGTGCGAAGTCATCACGGCCATCGACGGTTTCGATGCCCTGGCCCGGATTGTTGATCACCACCCGCACATTATCTTCGTCGACATCATGATGCCGCGCCTGGATGGCTATCAGACTTGCGCGCTGGTGAAGAACAACCCGGCGTTCAAGTCGATTCCGGTGATCATGCTGTCCTCCAAGGACGGTCTGTTCGACAAGGCCAAGGGGCGCATCGTGGGTGTCGATCAGTTTTTGACCAAGCCTTTCAGCAAGGAAGAACTGCTGGGTGCAATCAAGGCCTATGTGCCGGGGTTCGCCGCAGTAGAACAAGCACACTGACGCCGCCTCACAAGGGCCGGCGCCGACCAATGTAATGGGGAAAACCATGGCACGTGTTCTGATCGTCGACGATTCGCCGACTGAAATGTACAAACTCACCGGCATGCTGGAAAAGCACGGCCACCAGGTCCTCAAGGCCGAAAACGGTGCGGACGGCGTGGCCCTGGCCCGCCAGGAAAAGCCCGACGCAGTGCTGATGGACATCGTGATGCCGGGCCTCAATGGCTTCCAGGCCACGCGCCAGTTGTCCAAGGAGCCGGAAACCAATGGCATCCCGATCATCATCATCACCACGAAGGACCAGGAGACCGACAAGATCTGGGGCGCGCGCCAGGGCGCCAAGGACTACCTGACCAAGCCGGTGGACGAAGACACCCTGATCGCCACCCTGAACAAGGTGCTGGCCGGCTGACGGCACGCCATCATGACCGAGTCGCAAACCGCCTTCGAGCTGTTGCTGGACATCGACCGGCGCTGCCGCCTGTTGGCCGCCGACCTGCCGTCCCAGGAACCCCGCCTGCACCGCTGGAGCGGGATCGGCTTTCGCCTGGGGCAGCATTGGTATGTGGCGCCCATGGGCGAGGTCGCCGAAGTCCTGCATGAGCCGCGCTGCACTTTGATGCCCGGGGTCAAGGCCTGGGTCAAGGGTGTTGCTAACCTGCGCGGGCGCCTGTTGCCGGTGATGGACCTGGGCGGTTTCCTCGGCCTGGCGTTGTCCAAGGCGCGCAAGCAACGGCGGGTGCTGGTAGTGGAATACAACGATCTGTTTGTCGGGCTGCTGGTGGACGAGGTGGTGGGGATGCAGCATTTTGCACAGGACGCCTTGCTGGCCAATGCCAGCCCCAGTGCGCCGTTTATACAAGGCCAGTTCGACGGCCAACCGCTGTGGCAGGTCTTCAGCCCCTTCGCCCTGGCGCAGGCTCCAGGTTTCATGGATGTCGCCGCATGACCACCGCTACCACACCCAAACCCCAGGCCGGCTCGCGCAGCCGCTCGCAGATCATCGTGCTGTTTATTGCACTGATCGTATTCATCATGCTGCTGTTCGCCAACTTCGCGTACCTCAACACCCAGTCCACCTACGACAAGCAGTACATCGGCCACGCGGGCGAGCTGCGCGTGTTGTCCCAGCGCATCGCCAAGAACGCCACCGAAGCTGCCGCCGGCAAGGCCGCCGCGTTCAAATTGCTTGGGGATGCACGCAACGATTTTGCCCAGCGCTGGGGCTACCTGAAAAAAGGCGACCCGGACACCGGCCTGCCCGCAGCGCCGAGTGCCGTGCGCGCCGAGATGCGTGCGGTGCAGACCGACTGGGAAGCGCTGCTGAAAAACACAGACGCGATCCTCGCCAGCGAGCAGACCGTACTGTCCTTGCACCAAGTGGCCGCCACTCTCGCCGAAACCGTGCCGCAATTGCAGATGGAATCGGAAAAAGTCGTCGACATCCTGCTGCAGCGCGGCGCCCCGGCCAGCCAGGTGGCCTTGGCCCAGCGCCAGTCGCTGCTGGCCGAGCGCATCCTGGGCGCGGTCAACACCGTGCTGGCCGGCGACGAAACCGCCGTGCAGGCCGCCGATACCTTTGGCCGTGACGCCGCCCGGTTTGGCCAGGTGCTCAATGGCATGCTCAACGGCAACCCAGGCCTGCGCATCACTCAAGTCGAAGACCGTGACGCCCGTGCGCGGCTGACGGAAATTGCTGAGCTGTTCGAGTTCGTCTCCGGCTCCGTGGACGAAATCCTCGAAACCTCGCCACAGTTGTTCCAAGTGCGCGCCTCGGCGAGCAATATCTTCAACCTGTCGCAAACCCTGCTCGATGAAGCCTCGCACCTGGCCACCGGCTTTGAAAACCTGGCCAGCGGGCGCAGTTTCGACACCATTGGCGGCTATGTACTGGGCCTGCTGGCACTGGCCTCGATCATCCTGATCGGCCTGGTGATGGTGCGTGAGACCAACCGCCAACTGCGCGAGACTGCCGAGAAGAACGAGCGCAACCAGAACGCGATCATGCGTTTGCTCGATGAAATCGAAGACCTGGCCGATGGCGACCTCACCGTGACGGCTTCGGTGACTGAAGACTTCACCGGCACCATTGCCGACTCCATCAACTACTCCGTGGACCAACTGCGCGATCTGGTCGCGACGATCAACCTCACCGCCGGCCAGGTTGCCGGTGCGGTGCAAGACACCCAGGCCACCGCCATGCACTTGGCCCAGGCCTCGGAGCATCAGGCCCAGCAGATCGCCGAAGCGTCCACGGCGATCAACCAGATGGCCCAGTCCATCGACCAGGTGTCGGCCAACGCCGCCGAATCCTCGGCGGTGGCGGAGCGTTCGGTAGAAATCGCCAACAAGGGCAACGAGGTGGTGCACAACACCATCCACGGTATGGACAACATTCGCGAGCAGATCCAGGACACCGCCAAGCGCATCAAGCGCCTGGGTGAATCGTCCCAGGAGATTGGCGACATCGTCAGCCTGATCGACGACATTGCCGACCAGACCAACATCCTTGCCCTTAACGCCGCCATCCAGGCGAGCATGGCCGGGGATGCCGGACGTGGCTTTGCGGTGGTGGCCGATGAAGTGCAACGGCTGGCCGAGCGTTCATCGGCGGCCACGCGGCAGATCGAAACCCTGGTGCGGGCGATCCAGGCCGACACCAACGAGGCGGTCATCTCCATGGAGCAGACCACCACCGAAGTGGTGCGCGGTGCACGGCTGGCCCAGGATGCGGGTGTGGCGCTGGAAGAGATCGAAGGCGTGTCGAAGACGTTGGCCGCGCTGATCCAGAGTATCTCCAATGCGGCGCAGCAACAGACCTCGTCGGCGGGCCAGATCTCCCTGACCATGAATGTGATCCAGCAGATCACCAGCCAGACGTCGTCGGGGTCGACCGCCACGGCGGAAAGCATCGGTAACTTGGCGAAGATGGCGAGCCAGTTGCGCAGGTCGGTCTCAGGTTTCACCTTGCCGCCGCCCAAGTAGATGGACGATTGAAATGCAGTCAAAATGTGGCAGCGGGCTTGCTCCCATATTGGATCTCCAGTGTTTGTGAGATACCAGCAACCCACGAATTCTAAGCGGAGCAGTTATGGTTGATCGGCACGACTACGTGGCCCTCGAATGGGTCAAGGGCGACATTGCCGAGACCCTGAAACAGGCCCGTTCGGCGCTGGATGCGTTTGTCGAAACCCATGACGATGACGTGATCGGCCAATGCCTGGCCGGTATCCACCAGGTGCATGGCGCGCTGCAAATGGTCGAGTTCTACGGTGCGGCGCTGCTGGCCGAAGAGATCGAAGAACTGGCCCTGGCGCTCCAGGCCGGGCAGGTCGGCCAACGCGACGAAGGCATCCGCCTGTTGCAACAGGCCCTCGGCCAACTGCCGCTGTACCTCGACCGCGTACACAGTGCCCGCCGCGATCTGCCGTTGGTGGTGCTGCCGCTGCTCAACGACTTGCGCAGTGCGCGCGGTGAAAGCCTGCTCTCGGAAACCAGCCTGTTCAGCCCACAACTGCTGTCGATTGCGCCGTTGCCCGACGAGGCCCTGGCCCAGCGAGCGGTGCCGGACCTTCACGAACACCTGCGCCAATGGCACCAACTGCTGCAACAGGCGCTCGCCGGTCTGCTGCGCGAAGACCACGGCCCGAGCAACCTTGAAGACATGGCGCGGGTCTTCGCCCGGCTTGAAGCCTTGTGCCAGGGCGCGCCGTTGTTGCCGTTGTGGCAAGTCGCGTCGGCGCTGGTGGAAGGCATGCTCACCGGCGTGGTCGCCAACAGCCCGGCGCTGCGCAGCTTGCTCAAGGCCAGCGACAAGCAACTCAAGCGCCTGCTGGCCCAGGGCATCGGCGGTATCAACCAGTCGGCGCCGGATGAACTGCTCAAAAGCCTGCTGTTCTACGTGGCCAAAGTCACCCGGCCGACGCCGCGCATGCAAAGTCTGAAAGAACGCTATGGTCTTGATGAAGCCTTGCCCGACAGTGCCGTGGTCGATGCCGAGCGCGCACGCCTGGCCGGGCCGGACCGCAACGCCATGGGCTCGGTGCTCGGCGCGTTGTGCGAGGAGTTGGTACGAGTCAAGGAACGCCTCGACCTGTTCGTACGCAGCGACCGCCTGCACACCGGCGACCTCAATGCGCTGCTGGCGCCGTTGCGGCAGATCGCCGATACCCTGGCGGTGCTGGGGTTTGGCCAGCCGCGCAAGGTCATCATCGACCAGCTTGCGGTGGTGTTGAGCCTGGCCCAAGGCCAACGCGAACCCAACGACGCGGTGCTGATGGACGTCGCCGGCGCCTTGCTCTACGTCGAAGCCACATTGGCCGGCATGGCCGGCACTGTCGAGCCGGAAAGCCGCGAAGAAAGCCGCCTGCCCACCACCGACCTGACCCAGATTCACCAGTTGGTGGTCCGCGAATCCTGCCAATGCCTGAAACAGGCCAAAGAGTTGGTGATCGACTGCATCGAAGCCGGTTGGGACCGTCAGCGCCTGGAATCCCTGCCAGAACTGCTGAGCCAGGTGCGTGGCGCGCTGGCGATGATCCCGCTGCCCCGCGCCGCGAGCCTGATGCGCGGCTGCACCGATTACGTCGATGAACAGTTGATGGTCAACGACGCCCCGCCGTCCGAGGCGCAACTGGGGCAGTTTGCAGACGTGATCAGCAGCCTGGAGTACTACCTCGAACGCATGCTCCAAGACCCCGATGCCGCTGGCGAACGGGTATTGGAACTGGCCACCCAAAGCCTGGCTGCCTTGGGCTACCTGCCCGCGGAAAAACCCTGGCGCCAGGCGTTGTTGGCCCCCGACGGCGCACTGTCTACGGATGAGACGCCGAGCCAATCCCAGGTCGATGCCTTGGCCAACCCCACTTCGCGCCTCAACCCGCCGGCCCTGCAACGCCCCGGCAGCCTGCTGCCGCCGCCGGCCGATGAAGAACCCATCGACGATGAGCTGCGTGAAGTCTTCCTCGAAGAAACCGACGAAGTCCTGGAGGTGCTGCACCGTCACCTGCCCAACAGCGCCGACAAAACCGCCCAGGGCGAGATGCGCCGGGCCTTCCACACCTTGAAAGGCAGCGGCCGCATGGTGCGCGCCCTGGTGCTGGCCGAGCTGGCCTGGGCGGTGGAAAACCTGCTCAACCGCGTGCTGGAGCGCAGCGTGGCGCTCGGCCCCCAGATCCAGCAAGTCCTGGACGATGCCGTGGCCCTGCTGCCGGAATTGATCGCTGACTTTGCGACCGACGACCAACGCCAACGCGATGAGGTCGATGTCCTGGCCGCTCGCGCCCACGCCTTGGCCAGTGGCACCACCGTATCCGCTGGCGAGCCCCACGACCCGATGCTGCTGGAAATCTTCCGCAACGAAGCTCAGAGCCATCTGGACAGCCTCAACCACTTCCTGCAACAGGCCGCCGAACATGTGCCGCTGCAAGTCAGCGATGAGCTGCAACGCGCCCTGCATACCCTCAAGGGCAGCGCTTACATGGCCGGCGTATTGCCCATCGCCGAGCTGGTGCGTCCGCTGGATCACCTGACCCGCGAATACAAGGCCCATCGCCTGCCGCTGGACTTGGACGAAGTGGAACTGCTGCTCGAAGCCGAAGGCCTGTTCCAACGTGGGTTACGCCAACTGGACCGTGACCCTCTGGTACCGATCAAGGGCGCGGACGACTTGATCAACCGCACTCAAGCCTTGCTGGACCACCAGCTCACAGCATTGCTCGACGCGCCCAACACCGGCCTGCGGATCAAGCGCGACCCGCAACTGATCGCCAACTTCCTGGCCCAGGGCATGGACATCCTGCTCGACGCCGAAAGCCTGCTGCGTCGCTGGCAACAGCACCCCGGCGAGCGCCAGGAACTCACGGCGTTGCTGGATGAACTGACCACGCTGGGAGAGGGCGCGCACATCGCCGACCTGCACCCCATCGACGAGCTGTGCGAAGCCTTGCTCGACCTCTATGGCGCCGTGGAGGAGAGCAGCCTGGCGGTCAGCGAGCGGTTTTTCCAGGAGGCCGAACAGGCCCATGAAGCACTGATCAACATGCTCGACCAACTGGCGGCGGGCCAGGAAATCAGTCCGACGCCGGCACGGGTACAGGCCCTGCGCGAACTGCTGGACGACGCGCTGGACCCTTCAGCCACCGGCCTGATCAAAAGCGACGGCAGCCGCACCCTGAGCATCGCTGAACTGGGCGCCGCCACGGCACAGTTGGCGCATGAAACGGCGATGGACGATGAGATCGTCGAAATTTTCCTCGAAGAAGCCGTGGACATCCTCGACAGCGCCGGGCAGTCCCTCAAGCGCTGGCTGCTGGAGCCCGAAAACGCCGCTCCGCTGTCCTCGTTGCAGCGCGACCTGCACACCCTCAAGGGCGGCGCGCGCATGGCTGAAATCGGCCCGGTGGGCGACCTGGCCCATGAGTTGGAATGCCTCTACGAAGGCCTGGTGGACCGGCGCTACAGCTACTCCACCGAGCTGTCTCAAGTATTGATGGCCAGCCATGAGCGGCTGGCCTTGCAACTGGACGAACTGCAACAGCAGCAAGCCCTGAGCGACAGCGCCGAGCTGGTTGCCAAGCTGCGCGAGCTGCGCCAGAGCAGCACGCCTGCGGCCCCGGCCCCGGCCCCGGAAACGTCGGGCGCTGACCCCGAGTTACTGGACATATTCCTTGAAGAAGCTGGCGATATCCTCGACAGCTCCGGCAGTGCGCTGTTGCGCTGGCAGGCTGAGCCGAACAATCGCCAGGAAATCGAAACCCTGCTGCGCGACCTGCACACCCTCAAGGGTGGCGCACGCATGGTCGAGATCGGGCCGATTGGCGATCTGGCCCATGAACTGGAGTTTCTCTACGAAGGGCTGTCGGCCGGTGTGCTCGTGCCATCGGCCGAACTGTTCGCGCTGCTGCAAGGCTGCCATGACCGCCTGGCGCAGATGATCGACGCCGTGGCGGAGGGGGTGCCGGTGGGCTCGGTGGACAAGCTCATCGAACGCATCAAAAGCCTGGTGCACCCAAGCGCGGAACCGCTGGCGCCGGTCGCGTTGCCTGCTGGCAAGGCCGATGCGGTCGCTGATCCTGGCGCCGACATGGTGAAAATCTCTGCCGAGCTGCTGGATGACCTGGTCAACCTGGCTGGGGAAACCTCGATCTTGCGTGGCCGCATTGAACAACAAGTCAACGACGCACGCATCGCCCTGACCGAGGTGGAAACCACCATCGAGCGCATGCGCGATCAACTGCGCCGCCTCGACACCGAAACCCAGGGCCGCATCCTCAGCCGCCAGCAGGCCGAGGCCGAGCGCCTGGGCTACGAAGACTTCGACCCGCTGGAAATGGACCGCCATTCGCAGTTGCAGCAACTGTCCCGTGCGTTGTCCGAGTCCGCCTCCGATTTGCTCGACCTGAAGGACACCCTTGACCGGCGCAACGAGGACGCGCACGACTTGTTGCAGCAACAGGCACGCATCAACACCGAATTGCAGGAAGGCCTGATGCGCACGCGCATGGTGCCGTTCGAACGCATGCTGCCGCGCCTCAAGCGCATCGTGCGCCAGGTGGCGGGCGAGTTGGGCAAGGACGTGGAATTCATCGTCGGCAATGCCGAGGGCGAGATGGACCGCAACGTGCTGGAACGCATGGCGGCGCCGCTGGAACACATGCTGCGCAACGCCGTCGACCATGGCCTGGAGTCCCGTGAGGCGCGTCTGCTGGCCGGCAAGCCGCAAACGGGTCGTATCACCCTGGACCTGACCCACGAAGGCGGCGACATCGTGTTCGACATGCGCGACGACGGCGCTGGCGTGCCGCTGGACGCGGTGCGACGCAAGGCGATCAAGCGTGGTCTGCTCGGCCCCCATCAAGAGATCAGCGACCGCGACGTGTTGCAGTTCATCCTGCAGCCGGGGTTCTCCACGGCGGAAAAAATCACCCAGATTTCCGGGCGTGGCGTGGGCATGGACGTGGTGCACGAAGAAGTGCGTCAGCTCGGCGGCTCGATGTTCATTGAGTCCACGCCGGGTGAGGGCGTGCATTTTCGCATTCGCCTGCCGTTCACCGTGTCGGTCAACCGCGCGCTGATGGTGCAGTGCGCGGACGACCAATACGCGATCCCGCTCAACACCATCGAAGGGCTGGTGCGGGTGCTGCCCCATGAGTTGGCCGGGCACTACCAGCAAGAACCGCCGCATTATGAATATGCCGGGCAGCGTTACGAATTGTTCTACCTGGGCGATCTGCTGCACACCGTCGGTCGGCCTAAATTATTGGGCCAGTACCAGCCGGTACCGGTGCTGCTGGTGCAGTGTAATGAACGCCGTGTTGCGGTGCATGTGGATGCTATGGCCGGCACGCGCGAGATCGTGGTCAAGGGCCTGGGCCCGCAGTTCGCCGGGGTGCAGGGTTTGTCCGGCGCGACCATTCTGGGCGACGGCCGCGTGGTGCTGATCATCGACTTGCTGGCGCATATTCGCGCACAGCAGCCGGCCTTGCCGGCGCAGACGGTGGATGCGCCGCTGATCCTCAACGACCCGCTGAAAAAACGCCCGCTGCTGGTGCTGGTGGTGGACGACTCGGTCACCGTGCGCAAAGTCACCAGCCGCCTGCTGGAGCGCAACGGCATGAACGTACTGACCGCCAAGGACGGCATCGACGCCCTCGCGTTGCTTGAAGAACACACCCCGGACCTGATGCTGCTCGACATCGAAATGCCGCGCATGGACGGCTTCGAAGTGGCCACGCAAGTGCGCAACGACCCGCGCCTGATGCGCCTTCCGATCATCATGATCACCTCCCGCACCGGCCAGAAACACCGCGACCGTGCAATGGCCATCGGCGTCAACGACTACCTCGGCAAGCCGTATCAAGAGTCGGTGCTGCTGGAAAGCATCGCCTATTGGAGCAAGTCCCATGCTTGACCACCGCACCAGCCAACTCACCGGCCTGTTGCTGCCCCTGGCCGACCGTCACCTGGTGCTGCCCAACGTTGCCGTGGCGGAATTGATCGACTTCCAACGCGGCGAACCGGCCAGCGATGCACCGCCGTGGTACCTGCGGCAAGTGACGTGGCGGGATCGGCAAATACCGTTGATCAGCTTTGAAGCGGTGTGCGGCGAGGCCAGCGTGACTGGCGAACGCTCGCGGATCGTCGTCTTGAACGCTTTGGGCGGGCGGCCGACGTTGAAGTTTATTGCGCTGGTGATCCAGGGCATTCCCCGGTCGTACAAGCTGGACAGCGAGTTGAGCTACGTGGACGTGCCGCTGTGCCCCTTGGAACTGGCGGCGGTGCAGGTGGGCGAGCACGTGGCGAAGGTGCCGGACTTGATGGGGCTTGAAGCCTTATTGGTTGAGTCCGGACTGGCCTGACTCTAAGCCACGTGAGGATCCCCTGTGGAAGGGGCGTGTGATATTGCGTAGCAGGCAGACTTGCTCAAGCCCTCAATCAATCCGCGCAAACCGCTCAATCACTGGCTGCTCCCGATGCTCGGCCTGCCATAAGTCGTAGGCACTTTGCATCGACAACCATAACTGGGCGGTACTCACACCGGCTCGTTCCAACCGGACGGCAAGGTCCGGGCTGACCGGGGCGTGGCCATGCAAGATCCTTGAAAGAGTCTCGCGAGCGAAGCCAAGGCGTCGCGCCATTTCGGTAATGGTGATGCCCAGGGCAGGGATCACATCTTCAAGCAATATTTCACCGGGGTGAGGTGGGTTGTGCATCCCCATATCGATACCTCTACTCAGTGGTAGTCAAGAGAATCGACCAGTTCGACCTGGTCGTCGAACATCCGAAAAATGATGCGCCAGTTACCACTGATGCTGACGGACCAGTAGTCGATCAGGTCGCCCTTCAAATAATGGAAGCGCCAGCCGGGCAGGTCCAGTGCATCTGGGTGCTCGGCTTTGTCCAAAATGAGCAGAACACGGCGCAAACGCTTTGCATGATTTGCGTTGATGCCTCTGGTTGAACCGGTCTCATAGAAGGTCCTAAGTCCCTTATGTTTCCAACTGACGATCATGGCGTGATTGTGATGTGATACATCACGCTCTGCAATGGCCTTGCATCGGGTTTAACGGTCGGACTCATGATGTCTGCCAGTGGCACGATTCGGATGGAAAAGGCTAGAGAGACGGGTTCCGAGCAACAACCTGAAAAACCTGTCGGAGCGTTCCTTGCTGTCTATCGGAACGATGAAGGTAGGCAGGGCCTTCGGATTTTTCCTGCAAGATTTTGGGCCGAGCATGAACTGGTCGTGTGCAGCAATTCGCGTGCAAGCGGAAGAGGGCATTCATCTCAAGCCCGGCTCGGCTTTCGCCTATTCCTGGTTTTACTCTCAGGTCCGTGCGGCCGGCCCTTGGAACTACAAGAAGCGGGGGCGTCAGTACGAAGCTTTTGGTAAATTCAATTACGGTGCTACGGGCACGGTGCTGGGCATTCCCGAAAATGTGTTGCTGCGAGCCGCCGGTGTGGCTCAAACCGTCGCCAAAACTACCCGCCCGGATTTTGGATCATGGTGGGGCGGTGAGCCTTTTGGTGATGACCCACGGGACCAATATTGGATAAGAAAAGGTATTGAATATGCCATCTCGCAAGGCCACTGAGCGGCTCATGCCTGTTCTGCGTAATTGCTTGCTTGTGATCTGCCTGATCTATATCGGCGGCAGTTGGATCCTGTCGCCCGGTACACCGGACCTGGATGAGGTGGTGTTGAAGCATTCCCTGGGCAACGGTATGTCGATCTATGGTGCGCGAGATGGCCAAGGTGGCGCTACGGTGGGGTTTTCCTACAGGTATTACGTGCATAAGGATTTGGGAAGTGATCAGGAAATCCTCAGCGCATTAGTGTCTGCACCTCCTTTTCTCAAAACAAAAGAGCCGGATGTCCATGTCAATAATGAAGGGGGTGCCCTGCAGCTGGTTATTCAGGGAGAAGTGTATGAGTACCACAGTTACGCACTGGAAGGCCTGGGGAAGGTCAAGGTGATGATGGTGTTGTGATGGGGCAGCCCTCGGACTACTCCTGCAAGATTTTGAGCCGTGCATGAACTTGTGGTGACAGGACAGCGCGCCTAGTCTTCGTCCCGTCATCGCAAAAGACGGTGACACGGACGTGCAAGTCCGAGAAACCTGTTTAGGCGCACAAAACGCCTAGAACCAAAGGAACTGATCATTCCCTTTTTGGGACCGAAATCTCACAGGCACCGCTGCGCAAAATGTGGGAGGGGGCTTGCCCCCGATGGCCGTCTCAGGCCTGGCGATTGGCATACATCCGACACTCGGCCAGCAACGCCAGCAGATTCGGGTCACGCTCCTTGGCCTTCAGAAACACCACGCCAATCTGCTGCTGCAACCGGTACCTGGGTTGCAGCGGTATCAGCTTCACGCGGTTTTCATACACCGCCGCAATCCGCCCTGGCAGCAACGCGTAACCCACCCCTGAACTGACCATGCTCAACAGCGTGAAGATGTCATTGACCTGCATCGCCACCTTGAACAGCGGGCAGCGCAGGGCGTTTTCCAGGGAGTGGATGGCGCGGTGCACACTGACGTTGCTGGTTTGCAACTCGGCGGCGGCGCGCGCCAGGTTGCCGGTGCGCATGAACGCCAGGAAGATTTCGCGCTTTTTGAGGGTGAATTCTTCGTCGATCAGCATGGCCGTGGGCGCTTGTTCGAATGCCCTCGATTGTGCCCGCAAAACCGCGTGGCATCGCCGGAACGTCATGCGGCGCTTGCACTCTGATGCCCAAGGCGGGAGGCTTGCCGCCAGCCGTTAACGGTTAAAGGAGGTCGGTGACACATGTACCACGGGGAACGATTCAACGCCTGGAGCCATTTGCTCGGTGCTGTCGCGGCGTGTATGGGCGTCGTGTGGATGTTGGTGGTGGCGAGCCTCGATGGCAGCCCCTGGAAGATCGTCAGCGTGGCGATCTATGGCTTTACGCTGATGGTGCTGTACAGCGCCTCCACCGTGTACCACAGCGTGCGTGGGCGCCGAAAAACGATCATGCAGAAGGTCGACCACTTTTCGATCTACCTGTTGATCGCCGGCAGCTACACACCGTTTTGCCTGGTGACCTTAAGAGGGCCGTGGGGGTGGACGCTGTTCGGCATCGTGTGGGGGTTGGCGGTGATCGGCATTTTGCAGGAGATCAAGCCGCGCTCCGAGGCGCGCATCTTGTCGATCGTGATTTATGCGGTGATGGGCTGGATCGTGCTGGTGGCCGTCAAGCCGCTGATCGCCGCGCTGGGCATTGCCGGGTTTACCTGGCTGGCAGCGGGCGGGGTGTTGTACACCGTTGGCATCATCTTTTTTGCCCTGGAGGACCGCCTGCGGCATTCCCATGGGATTTGGCATCTGTTTGTGATTGGCGGCAGCTTGCTGCATTTCGTCGCGATCATGGGCTACGTGCTATAGGCGTTCCAGCAACTCACAGGCGCGGTTGCCGAAGATCTCCAGCAGCTTGGCCAACATATGCGGCGGCGGCTCATTGGCGCGGGTCAGGGCGTACAGGGTGATCGGCAGCGGCGGGGTGAGAGGGCGGATGCAGGTAGTGGCCGTTGAGGCGCCCAGCGCCGTAAAGGGGTCGATTACCGTCAAGCCGGCGCCGGACTCCACCATCGCACGGGCCAGTGAATAGGTTTGTACCGAGATCGTCACCCTCGGCGCCGGGTCGACGTTTTCCAGGTAACTGTCGAGTTTTGCCGCCAGTGGGTCCGCACTGGACAGGCCTATCAACGGCGCGCCGGCCAGGTCGGCCAATGGCAGCGGCAGATGCAGTTCAGCGTCCGGCCAATAACCTGTGGACGCCAAGGCCACCAGCACACCGTTGGCCAGCACTTGGGTGGTCAACCCCGGATGGCCGGAGAAGTTGAGGGTCAACGCCAGGTCAATCTCGCGCATCAGCAGTTTTTGCACCAGCTCGCGGCTATGGTCGCTGGACAGCTCACAGGCCATGTCCGGGTAGTCGCGGGTCCACTCCAGGATCGCCGGCGGCAGCAGCGACAGCGCCAACGTCGGTATCGCGCCGATGCGCACGCTGTGCCCCGGTGCGCGGCGCAAACTCTTGGCCAGGCGCCTTACGCCTTGCAGGCTTGCGGTGACTTTCTCGACTTCGCTTTCCAGCGCCAGGGCTTCCGGCGTGGGCTGCAACTTGCCGCGCACCCGCAAGAACAGTGGGAAGCCCAGTTGCAGTTCGGCGTGCTGCAACACCTTGGTCACCGCCGGTTGCGACACGTGCAGCAATTGCGCGGCGGCGCTGACCGAGCCGGTCTGGCGAATGGCTTGGAAAATTTCGATATGACGCAGGCGCATGGCAAGTCCATAACCTTTGTTTATAGGCGACCTATCTTTATTCATTGGCGATGGCCTGTCACCTGGGCCTACGCTTCAACCCTCTTGATTCGTGCGGGTGGCAGCGATGGTTAGCATCATTGGTGGTGGAGTGATCGGTTTGGCCAGCGCCTACGCGTTGGTACGCGCAGGCTATGAGGTGACAGTGATCGATGCCCGCGACAGCCTGGGCAGCGAGACCAGTTTCGCCAACGGCGGGCAGTTGTCCTACCGCTATGTGGCGCCATTGGCCGACGCCGGTGTGCCGCTGCAAGCGATTGGCTGGCTGTTGCGCGGTGATTCGCCGTTGAAGCTGCGCCCGCGCCTGGACCCGCAACAGTGGCGCTGGATGGCCGCGTTCATCGGCGCCTGCCGTGGCTCGGTGAACGCGCGTAACGCCGCCCACTTGCTGCGCCTGGCCTCCCTGAGCCAAAACACCTTGCAACAATGGCGTGTCGACGACCGCCTGGACGGCTTCGACTGGCGGCGTAACGGCAAGCTGGTGACGTTTCGCAATGCCGACACGTTTGCGCGAGCGCGCAGTAAGGTCGTCGACGTTCTGCAGCAACAGGTGCTGTCTACCCTCGATTGCGCCCGCCTGGAACCCGCACTGGCCCATGCGGCGCAGGGTTTTGTCGGCGGTATCTACACGCCGAATGAGGAAGTGGCCGACTGCCATGCCTTCTGCCAACGGCTGGCGCAGCGGCTTGAAGCATCGGGGCGCTGCACCTTTGTGCTGGGGCGCAAAGTGACCGGGCTGCGTCACGCCGACGGCGTGGTCACGGCCGTCGAGTTGGGCGATGAGGTGAAGCCGGTCACGCAACTGGTGTTGGCGGCCGGGCATCGCAGCGCCGAATTGGGGTTGCCGGGCCTGTCGCTGCCGCTGTATCCGCTCAAGGGCTACAGCCTGAGCGTGCCGATTGGCCCGCGGCACCATGCACCGAATGTGAGCATCACCGATTACGATCGAAAGATTGTCTACGCGCGTATCGGTGAGCAACTGCGGGTCGCGGCGATGGTGGATATCGTCGGTTTCGACGCTGGGCTTGAGCCCAAGCGACTGGCGCTGATGAAGCGTCAGTCTATCGAGACATTTCCTACGGCGGGTGATTACGCCAATGGGGTGGAATGGGCCGGTATGCGCCCCGCCACGCCTACCGGTGTGCCGCTGATCGGTGCCAGCGTCTATCGCAACGTGTGGTTGAACCTGGGTCATGGCGCGCTGGGCTTTACCCTGGCGTGCGGCAGTGGCCAGCTGTTGGCCGAGCTGATTGGCCAGCACACACCGTCCATTGATATGCAGGGCCTGACGCCCCGCGCCGCTTGAGGATGTAACCATGACCATTGATCGAATCAGCAGCAATGAGCGTCTTTCGGGGGCCGTGACCTTCAAGGACTTGGTGTTCTTGTCCGGCCAGGTGCCGGGTGACGGCCAGGACGTGGCAACACAAACCCGCGAAGTGCTGGCCAAGATCCACGGGCTGCTGGCCCAGGCAGGCAGCGACAAGGACCACCTGCTCAATGCGACCATCTACCTGAAAGACATCGGCACAGGCTTTGCGCCGATGAACGAGGTGTGGTCGGCGTGGCTGTCGCCGGGGATGGCGCCCACGCGCACCACCCTGCAGGCGGAGTTGGCGCGACCGAGTGTGCTGGTAGAAATCAGCGTTATCGCTGTACGTAAATAACCAACGGAACCTAACAATGAAAAAAATCCTGTTGACCGGTTGTACGCTGGGGCTGTTGTTTGGGGCTCAGGCTCAGGCAAATGAACCGGCGTTGGACGGCACGTTGAGCAAGATCGCCAACGCCAAGTCCATCACTTTGGGCTATCGCGATGCGTCGGTGCCGTTTTCCTATGTGGGGGATCACAGCGGCAAACCCATGGGCTATTCGGTGGACCTGGCGAGCAAGATCGTCGAGCGCATCCGGCAGAAAACCGGGTTGGCGGACCTCAAGGTGAAATACAACCTGGTGACGTCCCAGACCCGAATCCCGCTGGTGCAGAACGGCACCGTCGACCTGGAATGTGGCTCTACCGGCGTGACCGCCGAGCGGCAAAAGCAGGTGGCGTTTTCCTACGGGTTTATTTACGTGAAGGGCCAGTTGCTGACGGCTAAAGACAGCGGCATCAAGGGCTTTACCGATCTTGCGGGCAAGAACGTAGTGACCACCGCCGGCACCACCAACGAGCGTTTCCTAAAGAGCTACAACGCCGAACACAAAACCAATATGTTTGTGATCAGCGCCAAGGATCACGGCGAAGCCTTCAAGATGCTGGAGACGGGCCGCGCCGTAGCCTTCTACATGGATGACGCGCTGCTCTACGGCGAACGCGCCAAGGCCAAGGACCCGCACAAATGGATCGTGGTGGGCGAGGAGCAGTCGCGGGAAATCTACAGCTGCATGGTGCGCAAGGACGATCCGCAGTTTCTCGCGGTGGTCAACGACACGTTGGGCGACCTGTACAAAAGCGGCGAGATCAACGGGATTTACCAGCGCTGGTTCGAACAGCCGATTCCGCCCAAGGGCCTGAACCTGGAGTTCCCGATGACCAGCGAGTTGAAGGCGATTATTGCCAAGCCGGTCAGCGACCCTGTCGAGTAAGACGTGGCAACCCGATCCAAATGCGGGAGGGGCAAGCCTCCTTCCACATGTTTGATTGGGTTCGCAAAGGGGGGGCTAGAAGTCGCCCCACAGTTGTTGGGCGACGGCCAATGCGACTACGGGCGCGGTCTCGGTGCGCAACACCCGTGGACCCAGGCGGGCGGCGTGGAAACCGGCACCTTGGGCGGTGTCCACTTCGTGGTCGGTCAAGCCGCCTTCCGGCCCGATCAGGAAGGCCAGGCTCGACGGCTTGGCATGGCTGACCATCGGCTCCGCCACCGGGTGCAGTACCAGCTTCAGGTCGGCCTCGGCCTGCTTCAGCCAGTCGGCCAGCAACAGCGGTGGGTGAATCACCGGCACCGTCGAACGCCCGCATTGCTCGCAGGCGCTGATCGCCACCTGGCGCCAGTGCAGCAGGCGCTTGTCGGCGCGCTCGTCCTTGAGGCGCACTTCGCAGCGGTCGCTGAAAATCGGTGTGATTTCATTGACCCCCAGTTCAGTGGCTTTCTGGATCGCCCAGTCCATGCGCTCACCCCGCGACAGGCCCTGGCCGAGGTGAATGTGCAGTGGCGATTGGGTCTGGCCATTGAAGCGTTCGGTGAGGTGTACGGTGACGCGTTTTTTTCCGACCTCCAGCAACGTGCCGCGAAATTCTTGGCCGGAGCCATCGAATAATTGCACGGCGTCGCCATCGACCATGCGCAGCACGCGGCTGATGTAATGCGCCTGGGCTTCGGGCAGTTCATGGTCGCCGAGGCTCAGCGGGGTGTCGGTGAAAAAGCGGGACAGTCTCATTTCTGTTCTCTGAAGAGGTTTATGTAGGAGCGAGCTTGCTCGCGAAGAACCGACATCCGACGCAGCGATGCACCTGGAATACCTTCGCGAGCACGCGCGCTCCTACAAGGAGTTCTGCGGTCAGCCCGGGTCGCGAAAGCCTGGGTGAAAGTCTTTGGGCACGGCGACGCTGACTTTACTGTTAGTGGCGATATCGATCCCTTCGCTGGCGACCTCCGCGAGGAAGTCGATCTGCTCCGGTGTAATCACATACGGCGGCAGGAAATACACCACGCTACCCAACGGACGCAACAGCGCGCCACGTTCCAGGGCATGCTCGAACACCTTCAGGCCACGGCGTTCCTGCCACGGGTAGGCGGTCTTGGTGGCCTTGTCCTGGACCATCTCGATGGCCAGCACCATGCCGGTCTGGCGTACTTCCGAGACGTGCGGATGATCGACCAGATGTGCCGTGGCCGAGGCCATGCGCTGGGCCAATGCCTTGTTGTTTTCGATGACGTTGTCTTCTTCGAAAATATCCAGTGTCGCCAGGGCCGCCGCACACGCCAGCGGGTTGCCGGTGTAGCTGTGGGAATGCAGGAAGGCGCGCAGGGTGGGGTAGTCGTCGTAGAACGCGTCGTAGACATCATCGGTGGTGACCACCGCCGCCAGCGGCAGGTAGCCGCCCGTCAGGGCCTTGGACAGGCACAGGAAATCCGGGCGGATGCCGGCCTGTTCACAGGCGAACATCGTGCCGGTCCGCCCGAAGCCTACGGCGATTTCATCGTGGATCAGGTGCACGCCGTAGCGGTCGCAGGCTTCGCGCAGCAGCTTGAGGTACACCGGGTGGTACATGCGCATGCCGCCAGCGCCCTGGATCAGCGGCTCGACGATTACGGCGGCGACGGTGGCGTGGTTTTGCGCCAGGGTCTGTTCCATGGCCAGGAACATGTTGCGCGAGTGTTCTTCCCAGCTCATGCCTTCGGGGCGCAGGTAGCAGTCCGGGCTGGGCACCTTGAGGGTGTCGAGCAACAGCGCCTTGTACGTCTCGGTAAACAGCGGCACGTCGCCCACCGACATCGCCGCGATGGTTTCGCCGTGGTAGCTGTTGGTGAGGGTGACGAAGCGCTTTTTGTCCGGCAGGCCACGGTTGAGCCAGTAGTGAAAGCTCATCTTCAACGCGACTTCGATGCATGACGAGCCGTTGTCAGCGTAGAAGCAGCGGGTCAGGCCTTCGGGGGTCATCGCCACCAGGCGCTCGGACAGTTCGATCACCGGCTGGTGGCTGAAGCCGGCCAGGATCACGTGTTCCAGTTGGTCGACCTGGTCCTTGATGCGCTGGTTGATGCGCGGGTTGGCGTGGCCGAACACATTGACCCACCAGGAGCTGACGGCGTCGAGGTAGCGCTTGCCTTCGAAGTCTTCCAGCCAGACGCCTTCACCGCGCTTGATCGGGATCAGCGGCAACTGCTGGTGGTCTTTCATCTGGGTGCAGGGATGCCACAGCACTGCGAGGTCGCGTTGCATCCACTGGTTGTTCAGGCCCATCGGTGATCTCCTCGAAGCGGTCCTGCGTGCGGCGCAGGTGAAACAGTCGCGCAAGCCTATGCAATGGGCGGCTGTGTCACAACCTATTGCGCATCAATTGGCAGTAAACACAGGACGCACTGTCACGTTTCTTCTGGATAGTCCTTAATCCTTGGTTAATTTACTGTTCATACCCTCAAGATCGCATTTCTCGATATTTCAAAGCGAAATTTTCCGCTTTAATTCGATAGGTAATTCGCTAGTCTTGGGCGCAGCTCTTACGGGATTAAGTACATGCAGCTACGTAACTCTCCAGCCCGTTACGGCTGGGTCAGTATGATTTTGCACTGGGGCGTGGCCCTGGTGGTGTTTGGCCTGTTCGCGCTGGGCTTGTGGATGGTCGGCCTCGACTACTACAGCGCCTGGCGCAAAGACGCGCCGGACCTGCACAAGAGCATTGGCATCACGTTGTTTGCCATCATGCTGGTGCGAGTCGTCTGGCGCCTGCTCAGCCCGCCACCGCCACCGTTGGCCAGCTACAGCCGCTTGACCCGTATCGGCGCTGCATTTGGCCATGGGTTCCTGTATCTCGGGCTGTTTGCCGTGATGATCGCCGGTTACCTGATTTCCACCGCAGACGGTGTCGGTATCCCGGTGTTTGGCCTGTTTGAAATTCCTGCCGTGGTTTCCGGTCTACCGGACCAGGCAGACACATCCGGGGTGGTGCATCTGTATCTGGCCTGGGTGCTTGTGGTCTTCGCCGGCTTGCACGGCGTGGCCGCGTTGAAACACCACTTTATCGATCGTGATGCGACCCTCACGCGAATGCTGGGGCGCAAAGCCTGATGTTCAACCTCGACTCACAAGGAATAGAAAACATGTTGAAAAAGACACTCGCTGCTCTGGCAATCGGTACCGCTCTGCTGTCGGCAGGCCAGGTGATGGCCGCTGACTACAAGATCGACAAGGAAGGCCAGCACGCCTTCATCGATTGGAAGATCAGCCACCTGGGCTACAGCTTCATCCACGGTACCTTCAAGGACTGGGATGGTACGTTCAGCTGGGATGCCACCAAGCCTGAAGCCAGCAAAATCGCGGTCGACGTGAAAACCGCCAGCCTGTGGTCCAACCACGCTGAACGTGACAAACACATCGCTAGCAAGGATTTCCTGGACGTTGCCAAGTTTGCCGACGCCAAGTTCGTGTCCACCGCGGTTAAATCCACCGGCGAAAAAACCGCTGACGTGACCGGCGACCTGACTTTCCACGGCGTGACCAAGCCAGTGGTCTTCAAAGCCACCTTCAACGGTGAAGGCAAGGATCCATGGGGCGGCGAGCGTGCCGGCTTCAACGCCAAGACCACCGTCAACCTGAACGACTTCGGCATCAAGGGCCCAGGCCCGTCCTCGCAGACTGTTGACCTGGACATCTCGCTGGAAGGCGTGAAGCAGAAGTAATTTCTGCCTGACGTTGTGTCCAGTGTGGGAGGGGGCTTGCTCCCTGCCACATTTAGATTTCACAATGTTCAAGTTAATCGCCAGTCCAAAAAAATGCCCCACCTCGAAAGAGGCGGGGCATTTTTTATGGGGCGTTGAAACTCAGCGGTTGCGTGTCAGCAACGCCGGTTTTTCACCACGAGGACGGCCTGGCAACTGATCCAGCTGCTCAGGTGTCGGGAAGCGGTCAGCTTTCGACTCCTTGTGGATGATCTTTGGCGCTGGGCCGCCGCGTGGGTTCTGCACGGCTGGCTCGGACGAACGCGGCTGGTCGTCGCGGGCCGGGCGGCGGTTGTTGCTGCGCGAGTCTTCGCGACGGGCCTGGCCGTCACGGGGTGCGCCGCTGCGCGGGCCGCTGCGCTTGGCAGGTGGCGTACCCGTGGTGCCGCCGCTGCTGTTGCGTGGGCCGTTCTGACGAGCGCCCTGTGGCTGGCCGCCACGGGGTGCGCCAGTACCGGCGCCTGCGCCCTGGGCCGGAGCACCTGGACGACGGCCGCGGCCCTGGGCCGGTTTGGCCTGGGGCACGTAGTCGACGCGGTTGCCGAAGTTATCCACGTCGTCGTCGAGGAACTCGTCCGGGGCGCGGTCTGCGGCGGCGCGTGGTGGCTGGCTCGGCTGGCGCTGTTCGCGGGCCGGGGTGCCTTCACGGGGCTTCTGCTCACGGGCCGGGCGTTCGCCACGGCCGTTGGTGGGCGCTTTGTCCTTGCCGCCTTTGTCTTTGCCTTTGTCGCGACGACCACCGCCACCACCGCCGCCGTTCGGGCCATCGCCCTTCGGACCGCGTGGGTTGCGTGGGTTACGCACGTCCGGGCGCTCGCGCACTTCAGGCTTTTCGGCCTCTACGGCGCTGGCATCGAAGCCCATCAGGTCGCCGTCGGCGATTTTCTGCTTGGTCATGCGCTCGATGCTTTTCAGCAGTTTTTCTTCGTCCGGTGCAACCAGGGAGATGGCTTCACCCGAACGGCCGGCACGGCCAGTACGGCCGATACGGTGCACATAGTCTTCGTCGACGTTTGGCAGCTCGAAGTTGACCACGTGTGGCAGTTGGTCGATATCCAGGCCGCGGGCCGCGATATCGGTGGCCACCAGGATACGCACGGTACCGGCCTTGAAGTCGGCCAGGGCCTTGGTGCGCGCGTTCTGGCTCTTGTTGCCGTGGATGGCGACGGCGGTGAGGCCGTGCTTGTCCAGGTACTCGGCCAGGCGGTTGGCGCCGTGCTTGGTGCGGGTGAACACCAGCACCTGTTCCCACGCGCCGTGGGTGATCAGGTGCGCCAGCAGCGAGCGCTTGTGGCTGGCGGCGAGGCGGAACACGCGCTGCTCGATACGCTCGACCGTGGTGTTCGGCGGCGTGACTTCGATGCGTTCCGGGTTGTGCAGCAGCTTGCCGGCCAGGGCGGTGATGTCCTGGGAGAACGTTGCCGAGAACAGCAGGTTCTGACGTTTGGCCGGCAGGCGGGCGAGGACCTTTTTCACGTCATGGACAAAGCCCATGTCGAGCATGCGGTCAGCTTCGTCCAGCACGAGGATTTCCACGTGGGACAGATCGACACTGCCTTGGCCGCACAGGTCGAGCAAACGACCAGGGCATGCCACCAGCACGTCAACCCCGCGGGACATGGCCTGAACCTGTGGGTTCATGCCGACGCCGCCGAAGATGCAGGCACTGACGAACTTCAAGTCGCGGGCATACAGCTTGAAGCTGTCGTGCACTTGGGCGGCGAGTTCGCGGGTAGGGGTCAGGACCAGTACGCGCGGTTGGCGCGGGCCGTGACGCTGGGATTTGTCCGGGTGACCGTTGGGAAACAACCGCTCCAGAATCGGGAGGGCGAAGCCACCGGTTTTACCAGTACCTGTCTGTGCCGCAACCATCAGGTCGCGACCTTGCAACACGGCGGGAATGGCCCGCTGTTGCACCGGAGTAGGCTCGGTATAGCCCGCTGCCTCGATGGCGCGGACTAAAGCCTCGGAGAGACCGAGGGAAGCAAAGGACATGAGTAATCCTGTTTTAGTTAGGGCTTGGCCCAAAGGGATAATCTTGCCGGGCGTGAATGGCGCTTAGGGGAGCGCAATCCCGTCCGGTCCTGCTGCGTCTGGCGGGCACTCCACCGGCTCGCGCGGGCTTCAAAGCTGCGCTGTAGCGGGGTTGGGTGCCTTTTTCAAGACCTCAGCGGCCGGGCGTGAGCCTGGCGGAAAGGCCGCAGTATAACAGAGCAATCACTGCGCGCCGCTTTCCTGCTGCTCAACGGTGTGTCCTGAGGCCGTAATTGCTTGGTTTCCACCATATTTGGCACTCAAGGCGGCATAGGCCGGTTCCTGTTTGAAACGCTTGAGTTCGGCGGCGAAGCGTTGCACCAATAGGTCCATGCCTGCGCCACGGCGTACGGCGAGGTATTGCTGCTGGCGGTTGACCACCACCGGAGCCTGGCTGACCTTGCCCTCCAGGCCCAACGCATTGATCACATGCTGGCCAACGCGGCGGTCGGTGATCACCAGGTCGATGCGCCCGAGCAGCAACTTGCCGAAGTTGGCCTCATGGCTGGGTGCCGGCTCGCGATTGAATAGGGTGGAGTCGCTGAAGGGCGCGCCGTACAAGTAGCCTGGGGAGATGCCAACAGTCAGGCCGCGCAGGTCGTCGAGGCTTTGGGCCGGGTGAGGGCGTTCGTTGGCGTAGAACATCACGAACTCCACTTCCGACAGGGGTTCGCTGGGGTAAAGAAGCAGTGCGTCGCGGTCGTGGCTGTGGAAAATATCCAGTGCGCCATCGGCGTGGCCTTGGTCAAGCATGGCCAGGCAGCGCTTCCAGGGCAGGAACTGCCATTGCACCTCGACCCCCAGGCGCTGGAACACAATGACCGTGGCTTCGTAGTCCAGCCCGCGCATGGCGCCCTGGTCCTCATACACATAAGGTGCCCAGGGCTCGGTGACAATGCGCAATTTCTCGCCATAAGCGGCCAGGCTCAGGCAAGTAAAAAGCGCAACGGTCAACAACTTCAGAATAACGGGCATGCCCCGAGGTTACGACGCCCTTGCGCTAAAGAGAAGCTCTGGTACACGCATCTGCGGACGGCGCTTATTGTGAAGCCGAAGTCATCAGGTGTTCATAGATGGCTGCACGTCGCTCGCCGAGAATCAGGCGCACCACCGGGTTGGCGAACCAATGTTCGAGTTGGTGCGCGTCGACCGGGCATTTCTGGCGCTCTTCCTGGTTCTGCCGGGCCTTGTCCCACCAAACCGGGCCACAGGCTTGGTCGAATTCATTCTCATGCTCGTAGCAGCCGTAGAGAATCTCGCGGATAAACTGCTGCTTGCGTTTGGGCAGGGCCAGTGTGATCAGCTTGTACATCAGGCGTTGCAGGCGCGGTGGGCGCGGCAGGTGAGCCGATACGTTGCGTGTGTCGGCCAAGGCGTGGGCGCTGATGGGGGCGGCTGCGTGCTTGGTGATCCATGCCTTGACCTTGGCCCGGAACAGCTGCTTGCGGCTCCAGTAATGGTGGATCAGGTCCGGGCATTGGCGCACGTTAAGCGTGCGATACGCGGCTACCGACAGGCAGAACTCTTCCAAGGTATAGGCGCCGTGGGCCATCGGGAACAGTTCGTCCATCAGTTCGATCGAGCGGTCAAGGATAGGCGCGTCTTGCCGCGCCAGGCCCATGACTCCGGAGTTGAGCAGCCACATATCGTCGTCGGCCACGCCTTTGGCGGCCAGGTAGTTGGCCAGGGCTTCATACAGCACGCTTTCACGGTTATCGCCGTATTTGGCGTGAAAGGCATTGCATAGCACGGTGCCGGGCGCCACGCGCTCGAACAGCGCCATGGGCGAGTCGTGGAAGAACGTGTCGGTGTCGATCAGCAGCGCCCGTTCCGAGGTTTCCAGCACTTGGCGCAGCAGTACGTGTTTGGTACGGAAATGATAGCCGTGGGGCTCGCTCCAGCGCTTGCGGGTGGCCTCGTCCAATGAATGGACCTGCACCGGCAGGCCGAGGTAGGGGGCCGGGTTGTCGCTGAAGACCTGGATGTCCAGCGGCATGTCCTGGGGGCCTCCCAGGTGCGCCAGGGCGCTGGCGATGCTGAATACCGCTTCCTGATGATAGGTCTCGGCGCCGAACACCAGATAAACCAGCTGCGGGCGGGGAGTCGGGGACGCTGTATTCATTTACTGCTGGCTTCCTTTCCGGGTAGATAGACGAAAAAAGCCCCCGTAATAACGAGGGCCGGGTACTGCATTAAACCGGCCTAGCGTGGCAGTTTAAGGTTGTTCCAGATCGCGAGGCTCGGCTCGGTCTGGTTCAGGGTATAGAAATGCAACCCTGGTGCGCCGCCTTGTAACAAACGCTCACACATTTCGCTGATAACCTGCTCGCCGAACGCCTGGATGCTCTTGACGTCATCGCCATAGGCTTCCAGCTGCTTGCGCACCCAGCGTGGGATCTCGGCACCGCAGGCATCGGAGAAGCGTGCCAGCTTGCTGTAGTTGGTGATCGGCATGATGCCCGGCACGATCGGGATGTTCACACCCATAGCCCGCACGCGCTCGACGAAGTAGAAGTAGCTGTCGGCGTTGAAGAAATACTGGGTGATCGCGCTATCGGCGCCGGCGTTGGCCTTGCGCACGAAGTTCTGCAAATCGTCTTCGAAGTTGCGCGCCTGGGGGTGCATCTCCGGGTAAGCCGCCACTTCGATATGGAAGTGATCGCCGCTTTCCTCGCGGATGAAGCTCACCAGGTCGTTGGCGTAGCGCAGCTCACCGCTGGCCATGCCCATGCCGGACGGCAGGTCGCCACGCAGGGCGACGATACGCTTGATGCCGGCTGCCTTGTATTGGGTCAGCAGGCCGCGCAGGTCGGCCTTGCTGTCGCCCACGCACGACAAGTGCGGAGCGGCGGGAACTTTGACTTCGCTTTCCAGCTGCAACACGGTGTTGATCGTACGATCTCGGGTCGAGCCGCCGGCACCGTAGGTGCAGGAGAAGAAGTCGGGGTTGTAGCTGGCCAACTGCTTGGCAGTCGCCATCAGTTTTTCATGCCCAGCATCGGTCTTGGTCGGGAAGAACTCGAAGCTGTAGCGACGGTCTTGGGACATGGTCATACCCTTGGAAGCTCATAATTGCGCAACGTGCACACCGTCGATGTGGGAGGGGGCTTGCCCCCGATAGCGGAGTGTCAGTTAGTAAATATATCGACTGGCCCACCGCCATCGGGGGCAAGCCCCCTCCCACATTAGAAGCCCGCCCCCACTAGGAGAGCAGGCAGCAGGCATATCAGTAGCGGTAAGCGTGTGGCTTGAACGGACCTTCGACGGTCACGCCGATGTAGTCGGCCTGGGTCTTGGTCAGTTGAGTCACTACGCCGCCGAAGCCGCGGACCATTTCCAGGGCCACTTCTTCGTCGAGTTTCTTCGGCAGTACTTCAACAGTCAGGCGCTCGGCTTTCTGGGCTGGCGACAGGTCGGCGTATTTCTGGCCGAACAGGAAGATCTGGGCCAGGACCTGGTTGGCGAACGAGCCGTCCATGATGCGGCTTGGGTGGCCGGTGGCGTTACCCAGGTTTACCAGGCGGCCTTCAGCCAGCAGGATCAGGTAGTCGTCGTTCTGTGGGTCGAAATCGCCAGCGCCGGTACGGTGAACCTTGTGTACCTGCGGCTTCACTTCTTCCCATGCCCAGTTCTTGCGCATGAAAGCGGTGTCGATCTCGTTGTCGAAGTGACCGATGTTGCAGACAACGGCGCGCTTCTTCAGGGCCTTGAGCATGTTCGCGTCGCAAACATTCACGTTGCCGGTGGTGGTCACGATCAGGTCGATCTTGCCCAGCAGGGCCTTGTCGATGCTCGCTTCGGTGCCGTCGTTCTGGCCGTCGATGAACGGCGAAACCACTTCGAAACCGTCCATGCAGGCTTGCATGGCGCAGATCGGGTCAACTTCGGAGACTTTGACGATCATGCCTTCCTGACGCAGGGACTGGGACGAACCCTTGCCCACGTCACCGTAGCCGATCACCAGGGCTTGCTTGCCCGACAGCAGGTGGTCGGTGCCGCGCTTGATGGCGTCGTTCAGGCTGTGACGGCAGCCGTACTTGTTGTCGTTCTTGCTCTTGGTCACCGAGTCGTTGACGTTGATGGCCGGGATTTTCAGCTCGCCTTTGGCCAGCATGTCCAGCAGGCGGTGTACGCCGGTGGTGGTTTCTTCGGTCACGCCGTGGACGCGGTCCAGGATGGCCGGGTATTTCTTGTGCAGCAACTCGGTCAGGTCGCCGCCGTCGTCGAGGATCATGTTGGCATCCCAAGGCGCGCCATCTTTGAGGATGGTTTGCTCCAGGCACCACTCGTACTCTTCTTCGGTCTCGCCTTTCCAGGCGTATACCGCGATACCGGCAGCAGCGATCGCGGCAGCGGCCTGGTCTTGCGTCGAGAAGATGTTGCAGGACGACCAACGTACTTCGGCACCCAGGGCAACCAGGGTCTCGATCAGCACGGCAGTCTGAATGGTCATGTGGATGCAGCCGAGGATCTTCGCGCCCTTGAGCGGAAGCTCTGCGGCGTACTTGCGACGCAGGCCCATCAGGGCTGGCATTTCGGATTCGGCGATAAAGGTTTCGCGACGGCCCCAGGCAGCGAGGGACATGTCGGCGACTTTGTAGTCGGTGAAATCTGCAGGCGTGTTGACAGCGCTCATGAAGAGCCTCCATTCGTAGTGTGCGAATGGGCGCCGTTGTGCGTTTAGTATCGAGCCCGATGAACCAGGCCGGACAACGCCCCATCCGAGCCTGACAGGTTGAACCTGCTGCAGCGCCCCTCGGACAGGTGGCGGGAGAACGGTATCAATTGGAGATGACCGTTTTGAAACGGGGGCGATTATAGCCGTGTGCGCCCGACTTCCCAAGCCTTTCTGTCGCCAGCATGCAGATCGTTCATGGCGCTGATAGGCAATGGTGCATAGAGCTTGGGCCCTTGCTCTGCCATGATGTTGCCCATCATTCGGCAAGACGCTTTGGAGTGACCATGAACTTCCACACCCGCAAATGGGTAAAACCTGAAGACCTCAACCCCAACGGCACCCTGTTCGGTGGCAGCCTGCTGCGCTGGATCGACGAAGAAGCGGCCATCTACGCCATCGTCCAACTGGGCAACCAGCGCGTGGTGACCAAGTACATTTCCGAGATCAACTTCGTCAGTGCCTCGCGCCAGGGCGACATCATCGAGCTGGGTATCACCGCCACCGAGTTCGGCCGCACCTCCATCACCTTGACCTGTGAAGTGCGCAACAAGATCACGCGCAAAAGCATCCTCACCGTAGAGAAAATGGTCTTCGTCAACCTCGGCGAAGACGGTTTGCCGGCGCCTCATGGGCGTACCGAGATCAAATACGTCAAAGACCAGTTCCAGGACGACGGCGTCAGCGAGTAATCCTGCGTCGGGCCAGTGAACGCTATTGATAGGCCATAGGTCGTACCTGAACACCGCCCCCCCGTTCAGGTATCGCCATGGCCACGCAAGAAGACGGCAAGACCCCCAACTTGTCCCAGGAAGAGCAGCAGGACGTCGACAAGAACCAGCCGCCTCGCGCGGCGGTCCTGCACGAAATCATCCGTACCCAGGGCGACCAGGAACTTGAACGCAGCGTGGCGGCCCTGTGGTGGTCGGCATTGGCGGCGGGTTTGACCATGGGCCTGTCGCTGATGGCCATGGGATTGCTCAACTCACGTCTGCCCGAGGGTGAAGCCTTCAAAGTGATTGCCAGTTTTGGCTACTGCGCAGGCTTCCTCGCGGTGATCCTTGCGCGCCAGCAACTGTTCACTGAAAACACCCTGACCGCCGTACTGCCAGTCATGAGCAAGCCGACCCTTGGCAATGCCGGGCGCCTGTTACGGCTGTGGTCGGTGGTGCTGGTGGGCAACCTCTGCGGCACGTTGCTGGTGGCCTACGTGATGCTGCACCTGCCGATCTTCGACACCAAGACCGACATGGCCTTCCTGGAGATCGGTCGCAAGATCATGGAAAACAATCCCGGCCAGATGTTCGCCAAAGGCATCGTCTCCGGCTGGATGATCGCCACTATGGTGTGGATGATCCCGTCGATGGAAAGCGCCAAGATGTGGATCATCATCCTGATCACCTACTTGATGGCGCTGGGGGATTTCACCCATATCGTGGTGGGTTCGGCAGAAGTGTCTTATCTGGTGTTTGCTGGCGAGCTGCCGTGGGAGGATTTCTGGCTGGTGTTTGCCGGCCCGACACTGGCCGGCAATATCATCGGGGGCAGCTTTATCTTTGCCTTGATCAGCCATGCGCAGATTCGCAGCGAAGGCAGCTTGCCGGGCAAGAAGGCTGCGGACCCAAGGCATCCGCAGCGTATCGACAAGGATCAGTGAGCGTCAGGCGTGGCCTGGGGTTCGTCACGGGTCACGCGTTTGACCAGCTTGCCGATGCTCAAACCCTGCAACAGGATCGAGGACAGCACCACGATGTAAGTGATGCTCAGCAGCAGGTCGCGCTCCGGGCCCAGTGGCAGGGCCAACGCCAGTGCCACCGAAACCCCGCCGCGTAGGCCGCCCCAGGTGAGGATGCGAATGGTGCCACGCGGCACCGTGCGCCAGCGACGCAGCAACAAGATCGCGGGGGCCACGGTCAGCAGGCGTGACAGCAGGATCGCCACCGCCAGCAAGCTGGCTGCGAACACATGCAGCCAGTTGAACGGCAACAGCAACAACTCCATGCCGATCAGTGCAAACAGCAATGCGTTGAGCATGTCATCGAGCAATTCCCAGAAACCGTCCAGGTAGCGCCGGGTCATGTCGTTCATCGCCAATTTGCGCCCCAGGTTGCCGATGATCAGGCCGGCTACCACCATCGCAATCGGTGCGGACACGTGCAGCTCGGTGGCCATCGCCGAGCCGCCGATCACCAGCGCCAGAGTCAGCATGACCTCGATCTGGTGCTGCTCGATGCTCTTGATCATCAGGTACACCAAGTAGCCGATCAGCCCACCGAATACCACGCCGCCAATGGCTTCATGGACGAACAGCAGGGCGGTGGCGCCCACGGTAGGCGTCTCGCCCAATTGTGCGATGCCCAGCAGCACGGTAAAGACCACCACCGCTGTACCGTCGTTGAACAGCGACTCGCCGACGATGGTGGTTTTCAGCGGTTTGGACGCATTGGCGGTACGCAGCACACCAAGTACCGCAATCGGGTCGGTGGGCGAGATCAGCGCGCCGAACAGCAGGCAGTAGAGGAAGCTTACATGCCAGCCAAACAGGGCAAAAATGTAGTACGCCAGGCTGCCGATCACCACGGTGGCAATCAACACGCCGAAGGTGGCCAGCAGGCCGATGGGCCAACGGTAACTGCGCAGGTCGCTGAGGTTAACGTGCAGGGCGCCAGCGAACAGCAGGAATGACAGCATCCAGTTCATCAGCAGGTCGCCGAAGTCGATCTGGCCGATCAGTTGCTGGATGCGTTCTTCCAGGCCAGGGTAGCCGAGCACGCTCAGGCCTTGCAGGATCAGGGAAAACAGCAGGGCGGTGACCATCACGCCGATGGTCGGCGGCAGGCCGATAAACCGGAAGTTCACATAGGTGAGCAAAGTGGTGAGGCAAATGAAGGCGGCGACAAGTTCAAGCATCCGGGGTCCTTGGAGTGGGGGCAGATCAGGAATGAGTGGGTGGATGGACCGCAGCAGCGGCGTGAGGTTGCACGGCGCGTGATAGAACCTTTTGCTGCGTGGCGGCTCATAGCGGGTAAGTGCGGTTTAATATGTTTAGTGCTAAAACTCTAATCGCTGTTTAAAACTACAAAAGGAATGAGTGATGACGGTCGCTTTCTGGTGTGTGTTGATCGCAATTTTTCTGCCTTACCTGTGTACAGGCGTGGCCAAATTCAGCCAGGGCACGTTCGGGCCTCGGCAGAATCACGACCCGCGAGCTTTCCTGGATACCCTGCAAGGGTTTGCCAAGCGTGCCCACAGTGCGCAACTCAACGGCTTTGAAGTGACCCCGGCGTTTGCGGCGGCGGTGATTATCGCGCACTTGGCTGGCACGGCCGAACTGGTGACGATCAATGTGCTGGCGGTGCTGTTTATCACCAGCCGCCTGCTGTACATCATTTGCTACCTGGCCGATTGGGCGATATTGCGCTCGGTGGTGTGGGCGGTGGGCATGGCGTTGATTGCGAGTTTCTTCTTTGTCTCGATCTAAGGTCCAACGCGCACCCATTGTGGGAATGGGCTTGTAGTGAGCGGGCTTGCCCCGCACTGGGCTGCGAAGCAGCCCCAACAAAGCCACCGCAGTCAGCCTGATAGAGCGCGGCGCCAGGTTTTAAGGCTGCTTCGCAGCCCAGCGCGGGGCAAGCCCGCTCACCACATCAAGCCCGTTCACCACCGAGGCCCGCTCACCACAACAAGTCACGTTCACCGTTGATGTTCAGTGCCTATCAGCTTCCAGTCGGTGCATCCGGGACCTGCGGCAGCGCCGCCCCCTTGGGCCACAGCATCCAGATTTGCCCCTGCTGCTTCATATTCCCTGCCAGTTCACCTGCTGCGTCGCCGGTGCCCCAGAACAAGTCCGCACGCACTTCGCCGGTGATTGCGCCACCGGTATCCTGCGCCGCAACCGGGCGTGCCAGCGGCGTGCCGTCAGGCTTGGTAGTCGCCAGCCACAACAGGCTGCCCAGCGGGATCACCTTGCGGTCCACTGCCACGCTGTAGCCGGCGGTCAACGGCACGTTCAGCGAGCCGCGCGGGCCTTCGTTGCTGTCAGGGCGGGCGCTGAAGAACACGTAGCTGGGGTTGCTTGCCAACAGTTCCGGGATGCGCTCTGGATGCGCCTTGGCCCAGGCGCTGATGGCGCCCATGGTCACGTCTTCTTTCTTCAACTCACCTTGCTCCACCAGCCAGCGGCCGATAGGGCGGTACGGGTAGCCGTTCTGGTCGCCATAACCGACGCGCAGTTGGCGCCCGTCTTTCAACTGAATGCGGCCTGAGCCCTGGATCTGCAGAAATTGCAGGTCCATCGGCTGGGTCAGCCAGGCAATCGGCTTGGCGGTGGAGCCCTGACCGTTGATGGCGCTGGCATCGTCATACGGTTTGAGCACACGCCCTTCCAGGCGCCCGCGCAGGCGCTTGCCCTTGAGTTCGGGATAGATGCTTTCCAGGTTGACGATGATCAGGTCATCCGGCACGCCATACACCGGCACATGGGCGGTGGCGGTCTTGGTCAGGCTGCCGGGGTAGACCGGTTCGTAGTAGCCGGTGATCAAGCCGTTGGGGGTGTTGTCGGCCGAGCGCAGGCCGAACACATCCAGGCGCTCCTTGAGAAAACCGCGCACCGCCACGGCATTGCCCGGCACGCTGGCCGCTGCCGTACAGGTCGCGCCCCATACAGGGTCGGCCTTGAGGCGTTGGCAAGCACTGCGCCAAGACTCGAAGCCAGCCAGCAGGTCGCTGTCGGACACGGCCGGCAGCGCTTCCCAGGGTGCGCTTACGTAGGTCGCGACGGCATGGGGTTTGGCCACTTCATCTTTAGCTGTGTCGTTGCCGCTGTCCTTGCCCGCGTCGCAGCCGGCCAGCAGTGCAATCATCGGCAGAGCCCACGCCAGGCGGCGGCTCCAGGGTTTTAACATGAGACTCATACACGTAATTCCTGAAACGATTGCCCGCGCCTTAGCGCCCTTGGGCAACCCTTATTATTAATAGGGCTATTGGTCTTTGCGGGCGGGGCGAGGATACTGGCCGCCGTTTCCCGTGACCCTGAGCCACCATGACTTTTAAAAAATTGACGGCTGTATTGTTGGCCTGCCTGACACTGTCCGCCTGCGGCGGCGTCGATCCCAATTCGCCCCTGGGCCAGCGCAAGGCGATCTTCAAGCAAATGCTCAAGACCGGCGAAGACCTGGGCGGCATGCTGCGTGGGCGCCTCCCGTTCGACGGCGCGAAATTCGCCGACGGTGCGGTCAAGCTCAATGCGCTTTCCCATGAGCCTTGGAAGCATTTCCCGAGCGTGCGCGAAGAGGATCACACCAGCGCGAAGGACGACGTGTGGCAAAAACAGGCGCAATTCCAGCAACTGGCCCGCAACCTTGAGACGGCCACCGGTGAATTGGTGATCGCCAGTCAAGTGCAGCCCTACAAGGCCAGTAACCTGGGGCCAGCGGTGCAGAAAGTCGAAGATGCCTGCAGCGCTTGCCATAAGCAGTTTCGGGACCACTGACCGGCTTTATTGGTCGAGTTCTTCCACCGCGTCCTGTAATTCTTTGCGCGACTCGGCGAGCTTGTCCTTACGTTTGTTGATTTTTTCCGCGTCGCCCTTTTTCATTGCTTTGTCGAGGTCGGCCTGACGGCGGCTGACTTCGTGCTTGGCATCGAGCACCTTGTTTTCCCGCTCTTTCTTCAAGGACGCGTCGCTGCAATTGGCGGTGACTTCGCTCAGGGCTTTTTCCAGGCCGGCTTGTTGTGCGCTGTTGCCGTGGGCCTTGGCTTGTTCGATCTGAGTGCTGATGGCTTGGCGCTTGGCGGCGCAGCCGGTCAGTTGGGAGGCTTGTTCGGCGGCCATCAAGGGCGCGGCCATAAAGCTTGTGACTGTCAGCAGAGCAAGGGGGGCGAGGAATTTCATGTGGAGCTCCAGGGTCGCAAATGGCAGGGTGAATTCTGCTGTGGTTTAACGTGGCTGTGTTGGGTTCAAAACCCGTCTATCCCGGCCACGCGCAATGTTTCGGCAAGCGCCTGCACCTGGGGGGCGCGAAAAAAAGCGCTCAGTTGCGCTGCGCGACCCGGGCCGATGCCATCTTCGGCCTGCCAGGCTTGTGTGTCTTTGGCCGCCAGCGTTTGCCAGTTGCCGTCCAGATTGTTGCGTGCCACAGGTGGTACACCGAGGGCTTTGAGCCATTGTGCAAAAGGCCGTTGTCGGGCGCTGCGGATGCTATCGAGTACCTTCGCGCGGCTGCGCTCACCAAAGCCTTCAATGTTAGCAAGCTCTGCCGCATCCAGGGTTAACCAATCGAGAAAGCCTGCGATTAGACCGGCCTGGATCAATACGTTCCACGTCTCGCGGCCCATATGGGGCAAGGCCAGGCCCTGGTTGCCGCTCAGCCAGGTAAGGCGCGCGAGCAATTGCTCTTCGCAGCCGGGGTCCAGTTGCCAGCAACTCAAGGCGTGGAAGTCCCGAGGGTTGGGCACCGGTAGGTCGACCCTTGTGGTATTGCGCAGGATTACCTGGTCCAGCCGGGGAATCACCTGGCCTGCCAGGCTGATGGAGACTTGGTCGCCGGGGCGAATATCCAGTGTTTGCCAGCGCTTCAAAGAGCCGGCGCTGACCCGGCTGATCTGGCGGTCATCGAGTCGCACTGGCTCCAGTTCCAGGATGGGCGTGATGCGCCCAGTGCGTCCGATCCTGAACTGCACCTTGCGCACCAGCGCCAAGGCGCTGGTGGCGGGGTACTTCCAGGCGGCCGCCCAATACGGCGCACTGACTTGCCAGCGTTCGGCAGGCGCGTGCATCGCTTGGTGCAGCACCACCCCATCGGTGGCGAACGGCAGCGGGTGGGTGTACCAGTAGGTTCGCCATTGCGAGGCCTGGGCGAGGCTCTGGATAGGCCGGCTGTAACGCTGGCTGTCGGTAAAACCCCAGCGGGCCAGGGTGTTCTGACGCTCGCTGAATTGCGCGGGGCCGTCGGGCCAGGCCCAGACAAACAGGCCGATACCGGCGGCATCAGTGTCGCTCAAGTGTCGACGGTTCATCAGCCCGGCCACCTTGCTGCGGGCATTGAGTCCGCCATGTTCCGATTGCACATGCTCATCAAGGCGCCAGTAGAGTTCGCCTTGCAGCATCACGTCGATGGGCTCCGGCAGTTGCTGGAGGATGCCTGGGATCTTGCGGGCGGAGGTTGACCAGTCTTGGCCAAGGACACCGTCGCCGCGGCTGATTACCTGGCTCAACCGACCCTGACGGTACAGCAGGGTCACTGCAACGCCGTCCACCTTGGGTTGTACCCACACATCCTGTCGCGCGGCCAGCCAGGCATCAACTGCTTGTTCATCGCGCAGTTTGCCCAAGCCGGTATGTGCAACCGGATGAGGCAGCGTGCCCCGTGAGCTGGCCAACGGGTTGTCGGGTGCTGCTGTGAGCGGCGGGAAGCATTGGCGCCAATGCTCCAGGCGCTGGCGGGCTTGGTCGTAGAGTTCATCGCTGACGGGCGATTGGCCGAGGCGGTGGTAACTGTCATCCCACAGGCTGACCTGTTCGGCCAAGGTGTCGACCTGTGTTCGGGCCTCATCGGGGCAGTCCCCGGCCCTTGCCCAAAAGGCCAGCGCGCTGAGTAACAGAGCAATCAGTAAACGCATCGTGAGCATCCTTGCTCGAAAAGGGCGCCCAGCCTAAATGATTCCCTCGGTCACAAAAAAGCCCCGACGATGCGGGGCTTTTTACTGGGTGTTTCTATTACTTGAACAGACCGCCCAGGGCTTTCACGGCATCAGGCTTATCAGCCTTGGCTTCCTGGGTCTGCTGCTTGGCGTCGGCTTTGGCCTGGGCTTCGGAGAGTTTGTCACAACCTTTGTTGATCTGGTCTTGTGCGGCTTTGAAGGCCTTCACTTTCAAGGTGTCTTTGTTGGCTTCGGCTGCATCGATCTTGGTTTGCAGGTCTGCGGCTTGCTTCTGGCAGTCGCCGGAGTTACCGCCACCCAGTTGGGAGCTCAGGGCGCCACTCAGTGCGCTCAGGTCGGCGGACTGGGCCGGCAGTGCGAACAGGCTAAGCAGAAGGGCAGCAGGGGCGAGCGTGGAGATGCGCATGAAAAACCTCAATGTTCGATTGCCTGCGCGCGTGTCTGTCCCGGGCTGGCGCAGGGCAATATCCAAATAAGGTAGAGGGCCCGAGAGGGCGCGGATTCTAGAGGGCCATCATTGGGCCTGCAAGGTTTGGATCCAAAAAATGTGAAGGTGATCGCGCAGGCAATAAAAAACCCCGCCGAGTGAACCCGGCAGGGCTTTTGGGTGCAACGCGTGCTTACAGGCCGGCGGCAGTGCGCAGGTCGTTGGCGCGGTCGGTCTTTTCCCAGGTAAAGGTGGTGAAGGTGTCGTCGCCGACAGTCTTCTGCGCTGGGGTACGACCGAAGTGGCCGTAGGCTGCGGTTTCCTGGTACATCGGGTGCAGCAGGTCGAGCATGGTGGTGATCGCGTAAGGGCGCAGGTCGAAGATTTCGCGCACCAGTTTGACGATCTTGTCATCGCTGATCTTGCCGGTGCCGAAGGTGTTCAGCGAGATCGACGTAGGCTGGGCCACACCAATGGCGTAGGACACTTGAATCTCGCAACGCTCGGCCAGGCCGGCCGCGACGATGTTCTTGGCCACGTAACGACCGGCGTAGGCGGCCGAACGGTCAACCTTGGATGGGTCTTTACCGGAGAACGCGCCGCCGCCGTGACGGGCCATGCCGCCGTAGCTGTCGACGATGATCTTGCGACCGGTCAGGCCGCAGTCACCCACCGGGCCACCGATGATGAACTGGCCGGTCGGGTTGATGTGGAACTGGGTGTCCTTGCTCAGGAGTTCGGCAGGCAGTACGTGCTTGACGATCAGCTCCATCACACCTTCACGCAGGTCTGCGTAGGAAACTTCCGGGTTGTGCTGGGTCGACAGCACGACAGCATCGATGCCGACGACTTTGCCGCCTTCATAGCGGCAGGTCACCTGGGACTTGGCGTCCGGGCGCAGCCACGGCAGCAGGCCGGATTTGCGGGCTTCGGCCTGGCGCTGAACCAACTGGTGCGAGAAGGTGATCGGTGCTGGCATCAGCACGTCGGTTTCGTTGCTCGCGTAGCCGAACATCAGGCCCTGGTCGCCGGCGCCCTGGTCTTCTGGCTTGGCGCGGTCGACACCCTGGTTGATGTCTGGGGACTGCTTGCCGATGATGTTCATCACGCCGCAGGTTGCGCCATCGAAGCCGACGTCGGAGCTGGTGTAGCCGATGTCGGTGATCACGTCACGGACGATCTGCTCCAGGTCGACCCAGGCGCTGGTGGTCACTTCGCCGGCGATGATCGCTACACCGGTTTTCACCAGAGTCTCGCACGCCACGCGGGCGAACTTGTCTTCAGCAATAATGGCGTCCAGCACCGCGTCAGAAATCTGGTCGGCGATTTTGTCCGGATGCCCTTCAGACACGGACTCGGAGGTGAAAAGGGAGTATTCGCTCATCTCGATGTTTTCCTGATATTACCGATGGTGAGTGTCACCAGCCGGTCGCTGAAAATGGCGGACCTGGATCTGGAAACCATTACGTAAGCCTACATAGAGGCTTTCCCCGGGAACGAGCCCCGCAGCGGTGGCCCAACGGGCCAGATCGTCCTGTTCAAAACCCAACCAGAGATCACCGCAGGCCTCCCTGGCCCAATTCTGGTTGTGGCTGCATAAATCCGTAACCAACAGGCTACCGCCGGGGTGCAGCAACCCGGCCATTTGTTTTAAGGCGTCGGCGGGGGCGGCGAAATGGTGCAAGACCATGTTCAGCACCACGCAATCGGCCTTGATGGTCATGCCGTCCAAGGCGTCAGCCAGTTGCAGGGTGACATTGCCCAGGGCTTCGCGTTCGCAGAGCTGGCGTGCCAGTTCAAGCATCGCCGGGCTGTTGTCCAGTGCGGTGACCTGCTGAAAACGTCGCGCCAGTTCCGGTAGGAAGCCACCGTCCCCAGGCCCGACTTCCAAGGCCGTCGCTTCATCACTGAAGCTCAGCTTGTCCAACAACGCCAGTACGCTGTCGCGGTACTGGGCAAGACCGGCGATCAGGTCTTGTTGGGCACGAAATTTCTCGGCGACCCGTGCGAAAAAGTCCTGGCTCGCCGCAGCGCGTTGTCCGTGGACCTGGCTGATGCGCGATCGTACGTCCGTCGGCAGGCTCAGGTTGTCCACTTCTTCAAGCAGCGCTGCGTGCAGCTTGCCGCCAAGCAGCTCGGTGTGGGGCAGGGCGCGGCGGTAGAAAATCGCATTGCCTTCGCGGCGTGTGGCCACCAGGTCGGCCTGGGACAGCACTTTCAAATGGTGGCTCATGCCCGACTGGCCAATGGCGAAGATCTGCGCCAGCTCCAGCACCCCGAAGGAATCGTTGGCCAGCGCACGCAAGACATTCAGACGCAACGGATCGCCAGCGGCCTTGCACAAGGCTGCCAGCTCATCGCAATCGTCAGGACGCAGGGAGGGCATGGGTAGATTCATAAGGCCAGCAGTCTAGAGGCGGGTGGAACTCCTCGCAAGACCAATATCAAAAAGTTTTGATATTGGTCGATAAGTGGCGGTTATAAGCAGCCGCTATAACCTTTAGACGAAGCAGTAGCCGATTTCTGCAAGGGATTGGTGCGCAAAGGGCAGGAAAAACACCCACAAGTGACTATCTGTCATTGCCCGCAGGCGGTGGCTGAGGGAAAATGCCGGTCCTTTTTTCCGTTTCTTTTAAGCAAACCCCAGGAGATCAGCGATGCCCAGCCGTCGTGAGCGTGCCAACGCCATTCGTGCCCTCAGCATGGATGCCGTGCAAAAAGCCAACAGCGGCCATCCCGGTGCCCCGATGGGCATGGCGGATATCGCCGAGGTACTTTGGCGTGACTACCTGAAACACAACCCAAGCAACCCATCGTTCGCCGACCGTGACCGCTTCGTGCTGTCCAACGGCCACGGCTCGATGCTGATCTATTCGCTGCTGCACCTGACCGGCTACGACGTCACCATTGATGACCTCAAGAGCTTCCGCCAGCTGCACAGCCGCACCCCGGGCCACCCGGAATTCGGCTACACCCCAGGCGTCGAGACCACCACCGGTCCCCTGGGCCAAGGCCTGGCCAACGCGGTTGGTTTTGCGCTGGCTGAAAAAGTATTGGGCGCGCAGTTCAACCGCCCTGGCCACGACATCGTCGATCACCACACCTACGTGTTCCTGGGTGATGGCTGCATGATGGAAGGCATTTCCCACGAAGTCGCTTCCCTGGCCGGTACTCTGGGCCTGGGCAAACTGATTGCTTTCTATGATGACAACGGCATCTCCATCGACGGCGAAGTCGAAGGCTGGTTCACCGACGACACCCCGAAGCGTTTCGAAGCGTACAACTGGCAAGTGATCCGCAATGTCGACGGCCACGATCCGGAAGAGATCAAGACCGCCATCGACACCGCCCGCAAGAGCGCGCAGCCGACCCTGATCTGCTGCAAGACCACCATCGGCTTCGGTTCGCCGAACAAGCAAGGTAAAGAAGACTGCCACGGCGCCCCACTGGGCGACGCGGAAATCGCCCTGACCCGTGAAGCGCTGAAGTGGAACCACGGCCCGTTCGAAATCCCGGCCGACATCTACGCCGAGTGGGATGCCAAGGAAAAAGGCCTGGCCGCCGAAGCCGAGTGGGACCAGCGTTTCGCTGCCTACTCCGCCGAATTCCCAGAGCAGGCCAATGAGCTGGTGCGTCGTCTGGCCGGCGACCTGCCTGCCGACTTCTCGGAAAAAGCCTCGGCCTACATCGCCGAAGTCGCGGCCAAGGGCGAGACCATCGCCAGCCGTAAAGCCAGCCAGAACACCCTGAACGCCTTTGGCCCGCTGCTGCCCGAGTTCCTCGGCGGTTCGGCCGACCTGGCCGGTTCCAACCTGACCCTGTGGAAAGGTTGCAAAGGTGTTTCGGCTGAAGACGCCAGCGGCAACTACATGTACTACGGCGTGCGCGAGTTCGGCATGAGCGCCATCATGAACGGCGTGTCCCTGCACGGCGGCCTGGTGCCTTACGGAGCGACCTTCCTGATGTTCATGGAATACGCGCGCAACGCGGTACGCATGGCGGCGCTGATGAAGAAGCGTGTGATCCATGTCTACACCCACGACTCCATCGGTCTGGGCGAAGACGGCCCGACGCACCAGCCGGTCGAGCAACTGACCAGCCTGCGGACCACGCCGAACCTCGATTGCTGGCGCCCAGCCGACGCGGTGGAATCCGCCGTGGCCTGGAAGCACGCGATCGAGCGTAAGGATGGCCCTTCGGCGCTGATCTTCTCGCGTCAGAACCTGCAGCACCAAGTGCGTACCGACGCGCAGATCGCCGACATCGCGCGTGGCGGCTACGTGCTCAAGGACTGCATCGGCGAGCCGGAGCTGATCCTGATCTCCACCGGCTCCGAAGTCGGCCTGACGGTTCAGGCGTACGACAAGCTGACTGCCCAAGGCCGCAACGTACGTGTTGTGTCCATGCCGTGCACCAGCGTGTTCGAAGCCCAGGATGCTGGCTACAAGCAGTCGGTGTTGCCGTTGCAGGTCAGCGCCCGTATCGCCATCGAAGCGGCTCACGCCGACTACTGGTACAAGTACGTGGGCCTGGAAGGCCGCGTCATCGGCATGACCACCTACGGTGAGTCGGCGCCGGCGCCAGCGTTGTTCGAAGAGTTCGGTTTCACCCTGGAAAACATCCTGGGGCAGGCTGAAGAACTGCTGGAAGACTAAGGCTGTAGAGTGAGGTGGCTGGACTGGCCTCATCGCGAGCAAGCCCGCTCCCACATTTGGAATGCATCTCAAGTGTGGGAGCGGGCTTGCTCGCGATAGCGGTCGACCCGCCACCCTATTACCCAAGGTAATCGAGAACCCCATGCCCCAACCGCGTCCCTACAAAGTTGCACTCAACGGCTACGGCCGCATTGGTCGTTGCGTCTTGCGTGCCTTGTTCGAGCGGGGGGCGGCTGCCGGGTTTGAAATTGTCGCGATCAACGATTTGGCCGACATGGCCAGCATCGAATACCTGACACGCTTCGACTCCACCCACGGTCGCTTTCCCGGCGAAGTGCGGGTCGACGGCGATTGTCTGCATATCAATGGCGACTGCGTAAAAGTATTGCGCAGTGCGACCCCCGAGGGCATCGACTGGGCGGCGCTGGGCGTTGACCTGGTGTTGGAATGCTCCGGTGCCTATAACACCCGTGCCGATGGCCAGCGTTTTCTCGACGCCGGCGCGCCGCGTGTGCTGTTTTCCCAGCCGATGGCCAGCGAGGCGGATGTCGACGCCACCATCGTCTACGGCATCAACCAGGATTGCCTGACCGGCAATGAGCTGCTGGTGTCCAACGCTTCGTGCACCACCAACTGCAGTGTGCCGCTGTTGCGCCTGCTGGATCAGGCGATCGGCCTGGACTACGTGTCGATCACCACCATCCACTCGGCGATGAACGACCAGCCGGTGATCGATGCTTATCACCACGAAGACCTGCGTCGCACGCGTTCGGCGTTCCAGTCAGTGATTCCGGTGTCCACCGGCCTGGCACGGGGCATCGAGCGCCTGCTGCCGGAACTTGCCGGGCGAATTCAGGCCAAAGCCGTACGGGTGCCGACGGTGAACGTGTCCTGCCTGGACATCACCATGCAAACCGTCAGCGACACCGATGCGGTGGAGGTCAACCGGATTCTGCGCGACGCCGCCACCCGCGGCCCGCTCAAAGGCTTGCTGGCCTACACCGAGTTGCCCCACGCCAGTTGTGATTTCAACCATGACCCGCATTCGGCCATTGTCGATGCCAGCCAGACCCGCGTTTCCGGCCCCAGGCTGGTGAATATCCTGGCCTGGTTCGACAACGAATGGGGCTTTGCCAACCGGATGCTGGATGTTGCGGAACATTATCTGCACATCGCCTCTAAACAACCTCAACAACAGTAACTCAGGAACTGCGACCCATGACCGTGTTGAAGATGACCGACCTCGATCTGCAAGGTAAGCGCGTACTGATTCGCGAAGACCTCAACGTCCCAGTCAAGGACGGTGTTGTCACCAGCGATGCGCGAATCCTGGCCTCGCTGCCGACCATCAAGCTGGCCCTGGAAAAAGGCGCGGCCGTGATGGTCTGCTCCCACCTGGGCCGCCCGACCGAAGGTGAGTTCTGCGCCGAAAACAGTCTCAAGCCTGTGGCCGACTACCTGAGCAAGGCCCTGGGCCGTGACGTGCCGTTGGTGGCTGATTACCTGGGCGGCGTTGATGTGAAGGCCGGCGATATCGTGCTGTTCGAAAACGTGCGCTTCAACAAAGGTGAGAAAAAGAACAGCGACGAACTGGCCCAGCAATACGCTGCGCTGTGCGACGTGTTCGTGATGGATGCGTTCGGTACGGCTCACCGTGCTGAAGGCTCGACCCACGGCGTGGCCAAGTTCGCCAAGGTTGCGGCGGCTGGCCCGTTGCTGGCTGCCGAACTGGATGCACTGGGCAAGGCCCTGGGCGCTCCGGCCCAACCGATGGCCGCCATCGTGGCCGGCTCCAAGGTTTCCACCAAGCTGGACGTGCTCAACAGCCTCAGCCAGATCTGCAACCAGTTGATCGTGGGCGGCGGCATCGCCAACACGTTCCTGGCCGCCGCCGGCCACCCAGTGGGCAAGTCCCTCTACGAGCCGGACCTGCTGGACACCGCCCGCGCCATCGCCGCTAAAGTCAGCGTGCCATTGCCGGTGGACGTGGTCGTCGCCAAGGAATTCGCCGAAAGCGCCGCCGCCACCGTCAAGCTGATCGCGGATGTGGCCGACGACGACATGATCCTGGATATCGGCCCGCAAACCGCCGCCAACTTCGCTGAGCTGCTGAAAGCCTCCCAGACCATCCTGTGGAACGGCCCGGTTGGCGTGTTCGAGTTCGACCAGTTCGGCAACGGCACCAAGGTGCTGGCCAAGGCCATCGCGCAAAGCTCGGCGTTCTCCATTGCCGGCGGCGGTGACACCCTGGCGGCCATCGATAAATATGGCGTGGCTGACCAGATCTCCTACATTTCTACCGGTGGCGGCGCATTCCTGGAATTCGTCGAAGGCAAAGTCCTGCCTGCCGTTGAAGTGCTGGAAGCCCGAGCCAAAGGTTAAGGCGCGTGATCAGGAAAAGGAGCATTCCCATGATCAAGTCGTTGGCACTGGTGATCGCGGCGGGCCTGTTGGCCGGCTGCGGCAGCACGCCAAGCGCTGAGCCTGCGGCTGGAAAGCCTGGGCCCGCGCAGAAAAAAAGCTGCTACCAGGCTGACTGGCAAGCCGAGACCATGCCGGTGATCAACAAGCGCATCGGCAACGAACGGCTGGAGAAATATGACTCCGCGCCCAACGGTCAGGAACAGGGTTGCCCTTGACGGGTCTGATCAACTAACCGACAGCATCGGCGGCCTTTGGCGTCGATGCGAGGATTGGCAATGAAAGGCGTTATCGCCCTGGCAGCCCTGGCCCTATTGGCCGGTTGCAGCAGCATGAACATGTTCAACAAGGCAGAGCCTGCCGACAAATGGACCACCTGGACCTGCGATAGCAAGGCCGAGGTCAACTGGCGCTTTGCCAACGCGGCCAAATCCGAGGTGGATGTACGCCTTGGCGGGTCCGACCAGGTTTACCGGCTCAAGCAGGACGTTGCCGCCTCGGGCGTGCTGTACAGCAACGACCAGTTGGCATTTCACACAAAAGGTGAGGAAGGCCTGGTTTACTGGGTGGCCACCGATGATTTGATCGGGCGCGGCTGTAAGGCCCAGTAAACAGAACACGGTCTCGAATGTATTGAGATCCAGATGTGGGAGGGGGCTTGCTCCCGATTGCGGTGGGTCAGTCACCGAAGTCAGCGACTGATCGATCGCTATCGAGGGCAAGCCCCCTCCCACATTGATTCGGTTCCAAATGGCGAGCCGGACACTGCAATAACGATTCAGCAGGCCAGGCATGCAAAACCTGACCGGCAATAACTTGAATAGCAGCCGCCGCTACGGCAGGCTTGCACGATTAACGACCCTCGACCGGGAGAGACAACACAATGGCACTTATCAGCATGCGTCAAATGCTGGACCACGCAGCCGAGTTCGGCTACGGCGTCCCAGCCTTTAACGTCAACAACCTTGAGCAGATGCGCGCCATCATGGAAGCCGCTGACAAGACCGACTCCCCTGTGATCGTCCAGGCTTCGGCCGGTGCGCGCAAATACGCCGGCGCCCCGTTCCTGCGTCACCTGATCCTGGCTGCAATCGAAGAATTCCCGCACATCCCGGTGTGCATGCACCAGGACCACGGCACCAGCCCTGACGTGTGCCAGCGCTCCATCCAGCTGGGCTTCAGCTCGGTGATGATGGACGGCTCCCTCGGCGAAGACGGCAAGACCCCAACCGACTACGAGTACAACGTACGCGTGACCCAACAAACCGTAGCCATGGCCCACGCCTGCGGCGTTTCGGTTGAAGGCGAACTGGGTTGCCTGGGTTCCCTGGAAACCGGCATGGCCGGTGAAGAAGACGGCATCGGCGCTGAAGGTGTGCTGGATCACAGCCAGATGCTGACCGACCCGGAAGAAGCCGCCGACTTCGTCAAGAAGACCCAGGTCGACGCCCTGGCCATCGCCATCGGCACCAGCCACGGCGCCTACAAGTTCACCAAGCCGCCTACCGGCGACGTGCTGGCCATTGACCGCATCAAGGAAATCCACAAGCGCATCCCCAACACCCACCTGGTGATGCACGGTTCTTCCTCGGTCCCGCAAGAGTGGCTGGCGATCATCAACCAGTACGGCGGCGACATCAAAGAAACCTACGGCGTACCGGTTGAAGAAATCGTCGAAGGCATCAAGCACGGCGTGCGCAAGGTCAACATCGACACCGACCTGCGCCTGGCGTCCACCGGCGCCATGCGTCGCCTGATGGCGACCAACCCGAGTGAGTTCGACCCACGTAAATTCTTCGGCGCCACCGTGACCGCGATGCGTGATGTGTGTATCGCTCGTTATGAAGCGTTCGGTACTGCCGGTAATGCTTCGAAGATCAAGCCGATCTCGTTGGAAGCGATGTACCAGCGGTATTTGAAAGGTGAGTTGAACGCTAAGGTGAACTAAGCCAGAGATGTTTAAAAAACCCGCAGAGATGCGGGTTTTTTATAATGCGTTAAATATGAATATAAGGCTCTTTGTTCAAGGCTTTTGCTGTTAGAGAGATTTCTCGTGTTGGTATTTTTGATTAGTTGATTACAAAATCAACAGCGTTTGACCAGTCCTGGTTATTCCCAACGGTACCGTTTTCCAGATCCCGAACGACGACTTTGTAGTTTCCAGGCGCCAGTGGGCGAGTTGTGACGGTGAATGCGCCATTTGCGTATGCCTGGGTTTGTCCAAGCTCAGTACCGACATGGGCAATGGCGGCATAAACTCGAGCGTTTGGAACGGATGTGTAACCTGTAAGTGTTGCTGTATTGCCAATGATAGATATTGAGTCAATTCTGTTGTTAGCTATTTCTTTAGTCCTTTTTGATTAGGCCTAGTGGTGCTGGAAATGTCGTGGGTTTTAGTTTTATAACCCGTGTTGTGCAGGGTTAAAGTTAATGGCGTTTACCTTTTTCAGCACCTGTTAGAGTTAACAGTTAGTTATAGTTTTTTGATTGGCTTCGATGGAAAAACTAGAATAAGAGGTGTGCGCTAAAGGGGCGAATGTATTCAATCGGACTACGAATACAACGTGGGTGTCACCCAGCAAGCATGCGTGAGGTGTGTATCGCGCGTTATGAAGCGTTTGGTACTGCCGGTTCAAGCCGGTCTCGTTGGAAGCGATACACCAGCGGTATTTGAAAGGTGAGTTGAACGCCAAGGTGAACTGAGCCTTCAGCGTTTGAAAAGAAGCCCGCAGTGATGCGGGCTTTGTGGCTGGTACTTGATCAGGTTGCAGGTGTTGAATCGAAACCTCGATGTTCAATCACCCGAAACACATCGCTCACGTCCTGCACCAGGATGCGTGCGGTATTGGCCACGTTATTCAAGTCGCGCTCTGCAAAGTCCGGCAGGCCATCAGGTTGAGGTGTTCGAGGGCGGCGTTGAGGCGTTCTCGCAGGCAGGCGTGGAGGTCGAGCAGTGGGGCGTCGCTGTCGATCAGGAGCACGGGATTGTCGGTGGCGGTTTCGGTGCAGGGGTAGAAGCGGCGGGGTGGTAGTTGGCTCTTCATGGAAAATCCTTAACTCAATAGAAGAATGGCCACCGTTTGCTGCGAAACAAATAAGGTGGCAACTGTGCGCGGGTTCGCAGACCGAGGAGTTAAGACCCGGCAGACCCGAAGGTCTCCCACGCACAGCCGCCATAACAAAGACGGCCTTCGGCAGGAATGCCGGGGCTGTTTTGACGGGTGCGGTTTTAACTCTGTAGGGCTGCGAAACCCTATCGCCAGTCAATGCCGGCGACGGGGCGAACTATAAGCGGCGATTTTGCTTGTCGCAATGGTCGTGTAGGACGAGCACAGCGTCTTCAGGCAAAGCAGATCAACTGCGGGAGCCGGGCTTGCCCGCGATAGCCATGCATATCTGCACATCTTTGGTGAAAATATTACCTGAGCCCACGAGGCTCTTGTGGTGAGCGGGGCAAGCCCGCTCACCACAGAGTTATGTGTCAGCACTTTAAGTGCCTATGCCGTTATCTCGGGCAAACCCGGTTCCCACAGGGATGGTGGCGTGTTTAATACGGTCGCTTCACCGTGGAATCGTCCCTGGCACCACCGGACACTTCACTCGTGATCAATATCCAACTTGGCAAACGTCACCTTCGCCCCTTCCTTGCTGTCCCCACTGTTGTCTTGCACATACGCGCCCGCCTTGAAGTACAGCGGCTTGGCCGCCCAGGCCGCGCCGATGCGCTCGTTCCACTCGCTGTCGGCGGCGTACACGCTGAGCAGCCCGGCTTTGTTGAGGTTGATTACGTAGGTGAAGCTTTTCTCCAGTGGCACATTGGCGGCGACGATGATCACACGGCTCTCGTCTTCATCCGGGCGCATGCGCACTTTGGCGACGATGTTGCCGGTCTGGGTCTTTTCCTTGAACTGGTATTCGAGCTTGATCAGGGGTTTTTGGCTGTCATAGGCGTGGATCTGGCCAATGACGATCTTGCCGCTGGAGGGCACTTGGTTCACCGCCAATGTGGCCCGCAGGAAGTTGTCGGCGTCGGGGTAGGTCCAGTTGCGCAGGCGGCCGTCGGCGTAGGTTTCGCGCAGTTCGCTGCGGGGGTAGATGGCGTTTTCGGTGCGGGTGCCGGTGACGGGTGTCCAGAATTGCACGTTGCTGCCTTCGGCCTGGAAGTACTGGTCATTGAAGCCGCTGAGCAGTTTTGGCGTGTCGATGGTCGCGGGGGGCGAGCCGACCGGAATGCTCAGGTTCCAAGTGGAGAGGTCGATCATGGTGTTGGCCTTTTACAGGGGGTGAAGGCTTTGGCCCGGGGGCCAGACAGGTTCTTTATAGGCGGTGGCCGGCCTGTTGTTAAACATTTGCTGGCAATTTATTGGCGCCAAAGGAATGCCAAAAAGCCATGTTTCCCATGAACCGTGGGCTGTAGAGGTTGACCGTTAGTCGGCTGACTGAACTTTGGCGCAATGATGGCATCCACGTCACTTCTGATTTTCAGGATCCGGGGCTAGAGTGAGGCCTTGATGTTTGTCCGGCTTTTCTGTCAGAAATGACCGGATTAGACCTAAGGAAGAGTCCCAGCATGGAATGCGCTCCACATCACGGCGATGGCAGTTCGGTTCTTCTGGTGGTCGATGACTACCCGGAAAACCTGATCAGCATGCGTGCGCTTTTGCAGCGTGATGATTGGCAGGTGGTGACGGCATCCTCGGGTTTGGAGGCTCTGGAGTTGCTGCTGCTGCATGAAGTCGACCTGGTGTTGCTGGATGTGATGATGCCCGGCATGGACGGCTTCGAAGTCGCCCGCTTGATGCGCGGCAGCCAGCGCACACGCATGACCCCGATCATCTTTCTGAGTGCCAACGCCCAGTCGCCTGCCGCCGTGCTGGAAGGCTATGCCAGTGGCGCCATCGACTACCTGTTCAAACCTTTCGATCCGCATATCCTCAAGCCCAAGGTCCAGGCGTTGCTGGAGCACCAGCGCAACCGCCGAGCCTTGCAGCGCCTGAGCCATGATCTGGAGTCCGCTCGGGCGTTTAATGCGTCGGTGCTGGATAACGCCGCCGAGGGCATCCTGGTGGTGAGTGAGGAGGGCGTGATCGAGTACGCCAACCCGGCGATTTCGCGCCTGCTCAACGCGACGATCCAGGAGTTGCAAGGCCAGGACTTCCTGAGTTTCCTGCAAAAACCCCATGTACCCACTTGGCTGGATTCGCAGATGTACGCCGGTTACCGCAAGGGCGAAACCTGGCGTCTGCACGATGCGCTGCTACGCACGGGACGTGGCCAGCAGGTGCCGGTGGCGTTGTCGTGCGCGCCGCTGCCTGCCGAGCAGAAGGCTATGGTGGTGACGGTGCTGGACATGTCCGAAGTGCGGCACCTGCACCAGCAGTTGGAATTCCAGGCCGTGACCGACCCGCTGACCGGGCTGCTGAATCGACGCGGCTTCTACCAGGCGGTGGAAAACACGCTGTTGCGCAGCGAGCGCACCGAGCAGTCACTGGTGTTGTTGTACCTGGACCTTGACGGTTTCAAACGGGTCAACGACTCATTGGGCCATGATGCTGGTGACCGGGTGTTGCGCTGGGTGTCGGAGCAATTGCAGGGCTGCTTGCGTTCCTACGACATTATCGGGCGCATGGGCGGCGATGAATTTACCGCGCTGCTGGAGTTGGAATTCCCGGAACAGGCGGCCAAGATTTCGGAAAAACTGATCGAACGAGTGTCTGTTTGCCAGCAGGTCGACGGTTTGGATGTAATGCTCGGCGTGAGCATCGGCATTGCCACCTTCCCGGACTGCGGCGCGGATTTGAATGGTTTGTTGCGTGCGGCCGACATCGCCATGTACGAAGCCAAGCGCGCAGGCCGTCAGCAGTATCGCTATTACGACCAGGAAATGAACGGCCGCGCCCGTTCGCGGCTGATGCTCGAAGACAGCGTGCGCACGGCGATTCAAAGCAAGGAATTCACCCTGGTTTACCAGCCTCAGGTCTCGCTGGCGGACGGTCGTTTACGCGGCGTCGAGGCGTTGTTGCGCTGGCAGCACCCCAGTGTCGGCGATGTGCCGCCGGGTCTGTTTTTGCCGTTGCTGGAAGAGGCCCGGCTGATCAGCCAACTGAGCACCTGGATTTACCAGCAGGTCGCCGCCCAGCGCCAGGTGTGGCACAGCACCTTCGACGATGAGTTGGTGCTGAGCGTGAGCCTGAGCAGTAGCCAGTTCAATATGCCGAACCTGGCTAACCAATTGCAGCAGGTGATGGAGCGGCATGGGTTGCAGGCGCGGCAACTGGAGGTGGAAATCGGCGAGGAGTGCCTGATGAGTAACCTGGAGGAGGCCACCAAGCAGCTCAAGCTGCTGCGCCGAATCGGGGTGCGCATCGCGCTGGATGACTTTGGCTCGGGGCAGTGCTCCCTGGCCCATCTGCGCGACCTGGAATTCGACACCCTCAAGCTCGACCCGCAATTGGTTGCGCGCCTGCCGGGTTCGGCGCGGGACGCCGCTATGGCGCGCAGCATTATCGAGTTGTGCGCGCATTTTGAGGTGCTGGTGGTCGCCGAGGGCGTGGAAACCCAGGCGCAGGCCCAGTGGCTCAAGGCTCAGGGTTGCCCGTTTATCCAGGGGCCGTGGGCAGCGCAACCTCTGATGGCTGAGGACGTGGTCGACTGGTCACGCGCCCGCGTGCGTTGAATTCGCTACACTGGCGGCCATTCGATCCCCGTTGCAGACCTCAATGACCGCGCTGAAATACCTCCAGGCCTACCCCGCAGCCCTCCAGGAGCAAGTACGCCAACTGATCGCCAAGGACCAGTTGGGTGCCTATCTGGAACAGCGTTACCCCGAACGCCATGCCGTGCAGAGCGACAAAGCGCTGTACGCCTACGCCCTGGCCTTGAAGCAAGAGCACCTGCGCAATGCGCCGGCCATCGACAAGGTACTGTTCGATAATCGCCTGGACTTGACCCACCGCGCCCTCGGCCTGCACACCACGATTTCGCGGGTGCAGGGCGGCAACCTCAAATCCAAGAAAGAAATCCGCATTGCCTCGTTGTTCAAGGACGCCGCGCCGCAATTTCTGCGCATGATCGTGGTGCACGAACTGGCGCACTTCAAGGAGTCGGACCACAACAAGGCCTTTTACAAACTCTGCGACTATATGATGCCGGGCTACCACCAGGTTGAATTCGACCTGCGGGTGTACCTCACGTATCGCGACCTGCAGGGCAAACCCTGACCGCACAAGGCGACTGATCATGGATGTGAGCAAGACCAAAAGCAGCTTCTACCGCCGCCTGTATGTGGCGTACTTGATCGACAGCGGGCTGGCCAGCAATGTGCCGGCGCTGACCGACGCCACCGGCATGCCCCGGCGCACAGCGCAGGACACGATTGCGGCGTTGGCCGACCTGGATATCGTGTGTGAATTCGAGCAGCAAGACGGTGCCCGCAACCATGCCGGGCACTATCGGATTCGCGACTGGGGTGCGATTGATCGGGGATGGATCGCGGTGAATCTTGGCCAGATCAAGCGGGTTCTGGGTTATCCCTGAGTTCAGCGATGGCGGCCTTAAGCGCGGCGCATACCAATATGTGGAATATCATCCTCAAGGTATTCCTCACCCGCCACCACAAACCCATAGCGCCCGTAATAGCCCTGCAAATGCGCCTGAGCTGACAGAAAGATCGGCGTCTGTGGCCAGATATCCTCAATCTGCCTGAGGGTTTCTTCCATCATCGCGTGCCCCAGCCCGGTCCCCCGTGCCACCGGCGCGACGATCACCCGGCCAACTACCACATCGCCGCCTTGGGACTCAGGGTCCAGCAGGCGCAGGTAAGCCACCAGTTCATCATCTTTCCAGGCCATCAAGTGGTGGGTGTCGCCCGTCAGGTCCTGCCCGTCGATGTCCTGATAGACGCACTTCTGCTCGACAACGAAAACCTCGCCGCGCAAGCGCAGGATGGCGTACAGCTGCTCCTTGCCCAAGTCAGTGTGATGTTTGCAGACCCAATCGACTGTCATGGTGTGTTCTCACGTAAATGTCTGTGCTGGATAGTAAGCGCCATCGGCAACGCTGTCTAAATCAACTATTTTTGTGAGTGAAATCAATTTGCCATCATTGAGTGCATTCGCCGCGCGTTTCTTTGTGTAATCTTCAGCTACTGTTAGATCCTCAGTGCCCGCCAAGGACGTTAAGCATGCCGCGGTTTTCTCGTGCCTTTGCTTTGATTGGAGTGTTGCTGCTGGCCCAGCCTGCCGTCGCACAGCGCTTGCGCCTGGTCGCGGATGCATGGCCGCCGTTTACCGATGCCACCCTGATCAATGGCGGGTTGGCCACCGATATCGTCAGCACAGCCCTGGCCCGTGCGGGCTATGCCAGTGACTTCGAGCAGGTGCCCTGGGCTCGGGCACTGATGGGCGTGGGCGATGGGCGCTATGACGTGTTGGTCAATGCCTGGTACGACGACGCCCGTACGCAACTGGGGCAGTTTTCTGGGGAGTACCTGCTCAACCGCGTGCGCTTTATCAAGCGCCGTGACGATCCCATCGAATTTCAAAACCTTGAACAACTGCACGCCTACCCCATCGCCGTGGTGCGCGGGTATGCCTATTCGGCGGCGTTCGATGGGGACGCCCAGATGCAGAAAGTCCCTGTGCATAACTTCGCCATGGCCGTGCGCATGCTGGCGGCGCAGCGCGTGCGGTTGACGGTGGAGGATGAATACGTGGCGCGCTATTACCTGTCGCGCGAATCGGCGCGGGTGCGCAATACGGTGGAGTTCTTGCCCAAGCCGCTCAGTGAGAACAGCCTGCATATCCTGGTAAGCCTGAAGAACCCCGAGCATGAACAGATCGTGGCGAGCTTTGATCGTGAAATTGCCAAGATGAAGGCTGATGGTAGCTATGAGCGGTTGATGAAGGCTCACGGGATGTAGCGGCCTAAGCCGCGCTGGTGTCCTTGATCAAATGCGCCGCCAGCGTGCGCAACGGCCCCAACTGCCGGCAAATCAACGCCAATTGCGTCTGCACCAACCGTTGCCCTTCATCAATCTCATCCGGCATCTGCTCCAGGTCCGCCGCCAGGGCTTCTTCGGCGTCGCTCTGGATCGCAATCGGCTGCTTGTTGGCCAGCCCTGTGGCGATTTCATCGATGCTCGCCGCCAGTGTCTTCCCGGCGCCGTCGATCAAGTGCTCGCGTACCTCGGCCGGCAATTGCGTATCGCGGTGGGCGCCAAGGCCCGACAGGTAGCTGAGCAAGGTGTGGGACAGCACCAAAAAGCGGAAGCCCACGTCTGCTTCCTTACGAAAGTGCCCCGGTTCCATCAGCATGTTCGCCAGCGTGGTGGACAGCGCCGCATCCGCGTTGTGCGCGTTACGGCGTGCCAGGCGGTAGGCCAGGTCGTCGCTTTTGCCGGCGGCGTATTGCTGCATGATCTGGCGCAGGTAGATGCTGTTGCAGGTCAGGGTGTTGGCCAGCACTTTGTTCAGCCGCCGGCCTTGCCAGTCGGGCAGGAACAGGAATACCGCCAGGCCCGCAATCAGGCTGCCGAGCAGGGTGTCGAACAGCCGTGGCAGAAACAGCCCGTAGCCATCGCCCACTTGGTTGAAGCAGAACAGCACCATCAGGGTGATGGCCGCCGTGGCCAAGGTGTACCGGGTGGTGCGGTTGATAAAGAACACCAGGCCGGCGGCAATGGCGAACATCGATTGCACCAAGGGGCTTGGGAACAGATCGAACAGCGCCCAGGCCACCGTGAGGCCGATGGCGGTGCCGATGATCCGCTGGCCGAGCTTGCGCCGCGTCGCACCGTAGTTGGGTTGGCACACAAACAGGGTGGTGAGGATGATCCAGTAACCCTGGGAAGCGTGGATGGCATGCAAGGTGCCGTAGCCGATGGTCAGCGCCAGGGACAGGCGCAACGCATGGCGAAACAGCAGCGACGTCGGCGTAAGTTGGGTGCGCAGGCGCGTCCACATTTCCTTGAGGTTGCGCGGCGCACGGTCCAGCAGGTTGCTGTCGGTGGCGTCGGCCAGGGCGTCGGGGTTGCTCGCGTCGCCCAGCAGGCGGTCGAGGGTGGACAAGTTGGCGGCCAGCGCGCGCAACGAACGCAGCAGGCCGCGCCAGGCCGGGTTGCTCTGGATGCGCAGGTGTTCCAGGGAGGCATTCAGGTCGCTGAGGGCTTGGGCGAAGCTGTCGTCATAGATGAACGGTTGGCGCAGCTGGATCGACTCTGCCAGCGCCTGGCAGGCCTTGCCTTGCTGGCGCAGCAGGCGCTGGCAGCGGAACAGCACATCGCTATGGAAGAACGCATCGGCCAGGGCGTTGTAAGGGTAGTGGGAGGAGCTGGCGCGTTCGTGGATGTCCTGGGCCAGGAAGTACAGCTTCAGGTAACGACTGACTTTCGAACCCGGTCGACCATTGCCCACGCGGTGCAGGATGATTTCCTTCGCCGCATTCAACGCCGCCACCACCCGGCCATTTTGCTGGGCCAGTTCCAGGCGGCGTGCTTCCACGTCCAGCTGGCGGATCGGTTCGAACAACGAAGATTTGAGCTTGAGGTAGCGCCCCAATTCACGGAACAACCGCGCCAGGCTCTGCTGCACCGGCTGATTGGAAAACAGCGCCTGCCACAGCACCGACAACGCGCCGTACCAGGCGGCGCCGGCCACCAGCAGCAATGGCTCATGCCAGAAATCACTGACGGCACCGCCGCGTTGGTCCACGCCGATCATGGTGTAGACCGACAGAATCAGCGTGGCCGACGCAATCGCGCCATAGCGTTCACCCAAGGCGCCGAGCATGGTCAGGCCGAACGTTGCCAGGGCCAGCGAGAGGGCGAAAATCCACGGGTAAGGGAACAGCAACTCCACCGACAGCGCGGCGATGCTGAAACACACCAGCGTCACCGCCAGGGCGTTGAGACGGCCTTGCCAACTGTCGTCGGTCTCAGCCAGGGCGCTGGCGATGATTCCCAGGAACAGCGGGATCAGCAGCGCCATTTCATCCTGGTACCAGCACAGCGCCATGCTGCCGGTAAGGGCGATGAATACCCGAATGCTGTAACTGAATTTATCCAGCGCCCACAGGCGCCGCATGGACTGCTTGAACGAGGTCGATGACATGAAGTCGTGAGTCTTCCGGGACGATGCCGCTAAATTGAGCCATCAGTGACGCCACGGCAAGGGTGGTGATCACATCTCACTGCAATTTATTCCCTGGCACACCGCAAATCAAAATGTGGGAGGGGGCTTGCCCCCTCCCACATTTTCTACTGCGTCGTGTCAAACAAACTGCGCGGCCGCGTAACCGGAAGCCCACGCCCACTGGAAGTTAAACCCGCCCAGGTGCCCGGTCACGTCCAGCACTTCACCAATAAAGTACAACCCTGGGCTTTTCAGCGACTCCATAGTCTTGGACGACACTTCCCGCGTGTCCACACCCCCCAACGTCACCTCGGCGGTGCGATACCCCTCGGTCCCTGCCGGCACCAGCTGCCAGCACCCCAGCTTCTGCGCGATGTCGGCGATTTCGGCGTGGGTGTACTGCTTCATCGGCTTGGACACAAACCACGTCTGCGCCAGCAGGTTGGCCATCTTCTTGGTGAAGATCTCACCCAGCAGGGTTTTCAGCTCACTGTTGGGGTGCTCGACCTGCTGCTGTTGCAGCCAGGTGTGGGCGTCGTGGTCGGGCAGCAGGTTGATCTCCACGGTGTCGCCGGATTCCCAGTAGGAGGAAATCTGCAAGATCGCCGGCCCGCTCAAGCCGCGGTGGGTAAACAGGATGTTCTCGCGAAAGCTCTGGTCGTTGCAGCTGACCAGGCAATCGACCGAGGTGCCGGACAACTCGCCGCACACATCCTTGAGCTGATCGGTAATGGTGAACGGCACCAACCCGGCGCGGGTCGGCAGCAGTTCATGGCCGAATTGCTGGGCCACTTGATAACCAAAACCGGTGGCGCCCAAGGTTGGAATCGACAAGCCGCCCGTGGCGATCACCAGGGATTCGCAGCGCAGTTCACCCAAGGTGGTCTGCAGCTGGTAGCCGTTTTCGAGCTTGGCGATTTCCTGGATGGAGGTGTCCAGGTGCAGGCTCACGCCGGTCTGGATGCACTCGTCGAGCAGCATGCCGAGGATGTCGCTGGACTTGTTATCGCAGAACAGCTGGCCGAGTTTTTTCTCGTGGTACGGCACGCCGTGCTTGGCCACCAGCCCGATGAAATCCCACTGGGTATAGCGGGCCAGGGCGGATTTGCAGAAGTGCGCGTTGTGCGAGAGGAAGTTGGCAGGCTCGGTGTACATGTTGGTGAAATTGCAGCGGCCACCGCCGGACATCAGGATCTTTTTGCCGGCCTTGTTCGCGTGGTCGATCAACATCACCTTGCGCCCACGCCCGGCGGCGGTCAGTGCGCACATCAAGCCTGCGGCGCCGGCGCCAATGATCACAACTTCGGTCGAGCGCAAAACGGTGTCCTCACAAAATATTGATCTGAAATGCAATCAAAACTGTGGGAGAGGGCTTGCCCCCGATGTCGGTGTATCAGTGGCAGATGTACCGACTGACACACTGCAATCGGGGGCAAGCCCCCTCCCACATTTGGATCTCCATTGAATGGGAGATTTTTTACAGGATGCGAACGCGCAACGAACGGCCTTTGATCTTGCCGTCATTCAAACGCTGCAACGCCTGCTTGGCGATGCCGCGCTCTACGGCCACGAACGCCTGGAAGTCAAAGATCGCGATCTTGCCGACCTGGGCACCCGGGATGCCAGCGTCGCCGGTCAGTGCGCCGAGGATGTCGCCCGGACGCACTTTGTCTTTGCGGCCGGCGGCGATGCACAGGGTGCTCATCACCGGCAGCAGCGGACCACCGCTTTGCGGCTTGAGGTTGTCCAGTTGGTCCCAGTTCAGCGGCGACTTCTGCAGTTGCTCGATGGCCTGGGCGCGATGCGCTTCGGACGGTGCGACCAGGCTGATGGCAATGCCGGTCTCACCGGCGCGGCCGGTACGGCCGACCCGGTGGATGTGGATTTCCGAGTCGCGGGCCAATTCGACGTTGATCACCATGTCCAGCGCGTCAATGTCCAGGCCGCGAGCGGCGACGTCGGTGGCCACCAGCACCGAGGTGCTGCGGTTGGCAAACATCGCCAGCACCTGGTCACGGTCGCGCTGTTCCAGGTCGCCATGCAGGCCGACGGCGCAAATGCCCTTGGACGTCAGGTGGTCCACGGTTTCCTGCACTTGCTGCTTGGTGAAGCAGAACGCCACGCAGGACGCCGGGCGGAAGTGCGCCAGGACTTTGGTCACCGCGTCCATGCGTTCTTCCGGGGAGATCTCGAAGAAACGCTGCTCGATCTGGTCATCGGAGTGGAACGCCTCGGCCTTCACTTGCTGCGGCGCACGCATGAACTTGGACGCCAATTGCTTGATGCTCACCGGGTAGGTGGCCGAAAACAGCAGGGTCTGGCGGCGTGGCGGGGTCTTGCTGATGATGTCTTCGATGGCGTCGTAGAAGCCCATGTCGAGCATGCGGTCGGCTTCGTCGAGGATCAGCGTGTTCAGGCCATCGAGCACCAGCGAACCCTTGCGCAGGTGTTGCTGGATGCGGCCCGGGGTGCCGACGATCACGTGGGCGCCGTGCTCAAGGGACGCGATCTGCGGGCCGAGGGACACGCCGCCGCACAGGGTCAGCACCTTGATGTTGTCTTCGGCACGGGCCAGGCGACGGATTTCCTTGGCCACTTGGTCGGCCAGTTCACGGGTCGGGCACATCACCAGGGCCTGGCAGCCGAAGTAGCGCGGGTTGATCGGGTTCAACAGGCCGATACCGAATGCAGCGGTCTTGCCGCTGCCGGTCTTGGCCTGGGCAATCAGGTCCAGCCCCTTGAGGATCACCGGCAAGCTTTGCGCCTGGATCTGCGTCATCTCGACATAACCCAGCGAGTCGAGGTTAGCCAGCATGGCGGCGGACAGGGGCAAAGTATTAAAAGCGGTGGCGATGGTAGTCACGGGACTGGCTCTGCAAAACAAAATGTCGCGCAGTGTAGCAGCCCTGTGGGAATTTCCCCGCAAGTTCTAGACGAGCCGCCAGCTAATGCTCGATATGCTGCTCCGGGCTGACCGCGCGTTTGCCATCTTTTGGCGACAGTTGCAGGAAGATCGCCGCCGCCAGCATCGCCATGATGCCCACGGTGAGGAAGGTCAATTGGAAGGCGCCAAGGATACTGTCCACACCATCGTTGCCGGCCTCAGCGGTGAAACCGCCGAGCAGTGCACCGGCGCAGGCCACGCCGAGGCTTAAGGACAGTTGCGCCACCACCGACAGCAAGCTGTTGCCGCTGCTGGCCTGGGCGTCGTCGAGGTCGATCAGGGTCACGGTGTTCATCGCGGTAAATTGCAGGGAGTTGATCGCCCCCAGCACCGCGAGCATGCCCAGCAGCAAAGGGTAGGGCGTGTGTTCCGTGACCAGGCCCATGCTGGCGAGCATCAACCCCAACGCCAGGGTGTTGCCGGTCAGCACGATGCGATAACCCAGGCGCTCGATCAGCGGCCGCGCCACGGACTTGGCAAACATCGCCGCCGCCGCCAGGGGCAGCATGCTCATGCCGGCTTGCGACGGCGAGTAGCCCAGCGCCACCTGCAACAGCAGGGGGACCAGGAACGGCAGCGCGCCGCTGCCCAGGCGGGCGAACAGGTTGCCCAGAATGCCCACCGCAAAAGTGCGCGTCTTGAACAGCACCGGCGAGAACAGCGCATTGTCGATATGCCCGGCGCGCAGCCAATACGCCGCCAGGCAGGCCAGCCCGCCGAATAGCAGCAACATCACCCGCAGGTGCGGCAGGTGCAGTTCGCCCAGGCCTTCCATCGCGATGGTGATGAGTACCATCGCCGCGCCGAACAGCAGGAAGCCGATGCCATCGAAGCGCGTACGCTCGCTGCCGCGCAGGTCGGGGATGAATTTCCACACGGCGTAGCAGCCGATCATCCCCACGGGCAGGTTGATCAGGAAGATCCAGTGCCAGGTCAGGTATTGCACCATCCAGCCGCCCATGGTCGGGCCCAGCAACGGGCCGAGCAGGCCAGGGATGGTAATGAACCCCATGATCCGCACCAGTTCGGAGCGCGGGTAGGCACGTAAGACTACCAGCCGGCCGACCGGCAGCATCAACGCGCCGCCCAAGCCCTGCACCACCCGTGCGCCCACCAGCATGGTCAGGCTGCTGGACAAGGCGCACAGCAAGGACCCGATGCTGAACAGCATGATCGCGCCAAAGAAGATCTTCTTGGTGCCGAAACGGTCGGCGATCCAACCCGACGCCGGGATCAGCAGCGCGACGGTGAGCATGTAGGCAATGACCACGCCTTGCATGCGCAACGGGTTCTCGGCGAGGTCCCGCGCCATCGCCGGCAGGGCTGTGTTCAGAATCGTCCCATCCAGCGACTGCATGAAGAAGGCAATCGCGACCACCCAGGGCAGCCAGCGGGCGGTCTTGGCATCGAGCGGGACGCGATTCGGCATGGGAACCCTTTTGTTAGCAGGCTATGTGTTGGCGATTATGCGCCATTCGTCGCGCTTTTTCCCACTGGCGGTTGGTCTATGTCTGACAACACCGCGTGCTTGCCGACCAAAAAATTCAGCAGCGCGCGGTGCACCGACAAGGCCGCCTCGCGGGACTCCAGATCAAGCAAATGGCCAGTGTGCTCGGCCACGGCAAAGCTGCTGCGGCCCACGTACTGCTTGAACAATTGCGCTTCGGCGGCCGGGGTGTACTCGTCCAGCGTGCCATTGAGGAAATGCACCGGGGTTTCAATCTGCCGCAGTGCCGGCAGGTAGTTGCCGTCGCCCAGGCCCAGCACTTGGTGGATATGAAAGCGCGCCTGGCGATACTCGGTGGTGGCCATGCTCGACAGGTGGCGGTGGTTGTTGCGCTTGAGGCGTGGTGACAGGTATTTGCCGACCGTCTCGTTGAGCAAGTGGCCGACCGCGGATTTGTCATCGGCCTCGATCAGCACGCGCACGCGCTCCACATAATCGAGCATGGCCGGGTTGAGGCTGGGTGCCAGGGCCATCACCACCGAACTTTCGATGGACGGCGGGTTGTGCGCCAACGTCAGCAGCGTGGAGATGCCACCCCAGGAGGCCGACACCAGGTGGTTGACCTCAAAGCGCTCCACCAGGGCGCGCAGCATCTGCACTTCGTCGTCCTTGGTCACCAGGTCCAGGTCGGTGTTGTGCTCGCGGGAGTAGCCGGAGAATGGCAAATCGAACAGCAGCACATTGAAGTGCTCGGCCAGGCATTTGCTGGTGCGGGCGAACGAGCGGGTGGTGGACAGCGCGCCATTGACCATCAGCACGGTTTTCTTCTGCGGGTCGTGACCCAGTTGCTCCATGTGAACGTTGTAGTGCTTGAACAGCTTTTGTATGACGAAACTTCCATGGTTCATCGCAAAACTTCCTGTGGATGGCGGTATGCCACCAACCGTTATAACGAGGTTTTTTACAGGCGACAACAGGCTGCACGGGGAGGCGTGTGAGATGGGATTTGGCGGTAGGAATAGGTGAAACGAAGTCTCTGAAATCACCGCTAAGCAATGTGGGAGAGGGCCCCCTCCCACATTGGGTTTGCAGTGTTTAGAGGGTCAGCGTCAGGCGTTTTACCAAGGCGCCGGGGAGCAGGTTGGACGCAGTATTGCGCTGGCCATAGGTACTGGCCGACAGCAGCAATTCCCGCTCGGCAGTCAGCGCTTGCAACTGCGAACCCAGCAAGCTGTAGACGCTGTCATCAAAGCGCATGGTGCTGACCGGCGCCTTGATCTCGCCGTCTTCCACCCAGAAGGTAGCGAAGCGCGTCATGCCGGTGAGGCGTGCGGCCGGTAGGTCGGAGTAGTTCAGGTACCACAGGTTGCTGATGTACAGCCCGGTACCCAACTGTTTGAGGATGTCAGCCTGGGCCAGGCTGCCCGCCGCCATCTGCAAGGCGCTGGGGGATTCGTCGCTGCTCGCGCCGTTGGCACTCAGGCCATATTCGGCAGCGCTGCGCGAGTTGACCAATTGGCCGTCGGCCTTGCCAGCGTTGATCAGCGTCACATCGCCGCGCGGGTAGCCCTCGCTGGAAAACGCTTGGCTCAGGGAGCCGCTGACCTGCTCGTCCACCGTCACCAGCGGGCTGAGGTGTTGCTCACCGGCGTAGAGTTTTTGCAGCGAGCTGCCTTTGCTGGCGATGGCCTGGGCGGAGAAACCACCCCAGGTGATGATGCTGATGATTTCTTCCAGCGCCGCCGGGGCCAGGTAGGCGCGGTACTGTCCGGGCGCCAGTGGGTGCAACGGCCGGCCGAGGAACTCAAGCTGATCGCGGGCCTGTTGCAAACGGCGGTCGAACTCGGCGCTGTCCCAGGTGTGCCCGGCGTAGCTGGCTTTTACCGCTTCACCGTTGGCGTGGAACAGGCTGAAATCGAAGTTGAAGCTATTGGCCTGGTGCCAGCCGAATGCCCCGCCGGAACTGGCAAAGCCACGGCTGATCGGCCCGGCGGCGTAGATGCCCACCAAGTCCACGCCGTCGGCAGCCTGGCTGATGTCCTTCAGCACGAGGGCCAGGTCGGGCAGCGGCTGGGCCTGTTCGTTGTGGCTGTGCCAGGCGTTGTGGTTCAGCAGCAGATACGGGTCCTGCGGTAGCAGCGGCAAGGTCTCGCGCAGTTGCTGCAAACCCTCGGCGAGGCGCTGGCGGTCCAGTTCCGGTTCACCGGCCAGGGTGATGCTCAGGTCGGCATGGCGCCCGTCGTTGATCAACTTGAGGTTGAGGCTGGCCTGTTGCACCTGCCCGGCCTGACGCACCTTGGCGTGGTTAAAACGCACGAACTCGGATGACTCCGCTGCGTAGCCCAGGTGAAATTGTTCCTTGTCGGTGATGGCCTGCTTGAGCCACTCCACCAATGCCTTGAAGTTGTTCATCAGGCATCTCCCCCAAATACGTCAACGTTGCTGAACACACACGCCGGTGAGGCGTGGCCCACGCGAATCACCTGGTTGGGTTCGCCCTTGCCGCAGTTCGGCGTGCCCAGCACTTGGGTGGTGCTGGCGTCGCCCACGGCGCTGAGCTTGCGCCAGAACTGCGCGGAAATAGCCCGGTAGTTGGGGTTTTTCACCACGCCCTTGAGCTCGCCGTTTTCGATCAACTGGCCCCATTCGCAGCCGAACTGGAATTTGTTGCGCGCATCGTCAATGGACCACGACCGATTGGTCGACATCAGGATGCCGTTTTCGATGCCGCCCACCAACTGCGCGAAGCGCTTGTCGCCGGCTTCGATGTTCAGGTTGGCCATGCGGTCGATCGGTGCGCGGTTCCAACTGCTGGCGCGGCTGTTGGCCACGCCGCTCATGCCGGCGCGAAACTGCGACAGCGCGCCGCCCAGCGGCTTGAGCAGCAGCCCTTCGCGGATGAGGAATTGCTTGCTGGCGGCGGTGCCGTCGTCGTCATGGCTGTAGCTGGCGAGTTGCTCGGGAATGTCCGGATCGAAGGTCACGTTGAGCAGCGTGGAGCCGTATTGCAGATGGCCAAAGTCGCTGGCCTTCACAAAGCTGGTGCCGGCGTAGTTGCGTTCGTCGCCGAGGATGCGGTCCAGTTCCAGCGGGTGGCCGATGGACTCGTGGATCTGCAGGATCATCTGGTCTGGCATCAGCAGCAGGTCGCGGGGGCCTTGGGGGGTGTTCGGCGCCAGCAGCAATTGCAGGGCTTCGTCAGCCACCCGTGGCGCCGCACCGACCAGGCCGAAACGGCTGATCACTTCAAAGCCGCCTTGCTGGCCGAAGTTGCTGCCGCCGAGGGTGCGGGTCTGGCTGTCGTTGCCATCAAACGCGGTGACGTTGACGCCGGGGAACACAAAGCGCTGAGCCTGGCGCAACTCGGCGCCGGCCGTGTTGAGGTAGATCTGCTCGACGTGGGTCAGGCCCAGGCTCACATCCCAGCTCACCAGGCGCTCGTCCTTGGGCACGGCGGCGGACTCGTCGCCGAGCAGTTGGTAGCAGTCGCTCAGGGACGGGAAGGGCTGGTTGAGGTCGGGCGACAAGTAGTCGGCCACGTCACTGGACACGTGTTGGTCGCGCAGGTCGAGCAGGGCGTGCGGCTTGATCTGCCGGGCTTGCTGTTCGGCACGCTCAAGGGCGGCCTGCAGGCCGGCAAGGGAAATGTCGTGGGTCGCGGCGTAGGCTTCGACACCGTTGAGACGCACGGTGAGCATGGCGCCTTCGTCGTGGCTCAGGTGGGGCGGTTCGGCGACGTTCTTGCGCACCGAAAGGTACTGGCCGGATTCGCGTACGTAGCGCAGGGAGAAGAACTCAGCGGTGGTGCGCAGGGCCGCGAAGTGTTTTTTGAGTGTGGCGTGGTGGTAGAACATGGGGCCTTCCTTGTGGGCGGCTCAGCGCGGGCAGGCAGACAGAGTAGGCCTGGGCTGGGGGCTGATCAAGGGAGGTGGTTGTGCGTTGTTTGTCCGGGCCTCATCGGGGGCAAGCCCCCGATGGGAACACCGCGGTGTTTGAGTTACTGCACAATCTCACGCATCGGCTTGCCCCGCACCGGCGCACCGCCTGCTACATAGTAGTCAGCCGTGCTGCGCGGCAGCGCCTGGCGGCCACGGATCTTGTCGGCGATTTTCTCGGCGATCATGATCGTCGGCGCGTTCAAGTTGCCGGTGGTGATGATCGGCATGATCGAGGCGTCGACCACCCGCAGACCTTGCATGCCATGCACGCGGCCTTCGCCGTCCACTACCGCCATCTCGTCGGTGCCCATCTTGCACGAGCAGGACGGGTGGAACGCGGTCTCGGCGTGCTCGCGGATGAACGTGTCCAACTGCTCATCGGTTTGCACTTCAATACCTGGGCTGATTTCGCGGCCACGGTATTGATCCAATGCCGGCTGCTGCATGATTTCACGGGTCAGGCGGATGCCGTCGCGAAATTCCTGCCAGTCCTGCTCGGTGGCCATGTAGTTGAAGAGGATGCTCGGGTAGTCCCGTGGGTTCTTCGACTTCAGCTGGATACGGCCACGGCTCGGCGAACGCATGGAGCCCATGTGCGCCTGGAAACCGTGCTCTTTCACACCGTTGCTGCCGTTGTAGTTAATCGCGACAGGGAGGAAGTGGTACTGGATGTTCGGCCACTCGAATTCTTCACGGGTACGGATAAAACCGCCCGCTTCGAACTGGTTGCTGGCGCCGATGCCGGTGCCGTTGAACAGCCATTCGGCACCGATGGCCGGCTGGTTGTACCAGAGCAGCGACGGGTACAGCGACACCGGTTGGGTGCACGCATATTGCAGGTACAGCTCAAGGTGGTCCTGCAGGTTTTCGCCGACGCCGGGCAGGTCGTGGACCACCGGGATGTCGAGGCTTTCCAGCAATTTGGCCGGGCCCACGCCGGAGCGTTGCAGCAGTTGCGGCGAAGCGATTGCGCCGCTGCACACCAGCACTTCCTTGCGCGCACGGGCTTCAACGCGTTCTTCAGCCGCGCCGATCAGGTAACGCACGCCAACGGCACGCTTGCCTTCGAACAACACTTTGTCGGTGAGGGCGTGGGTGACGATGGTCAGGGTGGAACGTTTCTTGGCGGTATCCAGGTAACCGCGTGCGGTGCTGGCGCGACGGCCGTTCGGCGTGACGGTACGGTCCATCGGGCCGAAACCTTCCTGCTGGTAGCCGTTCAAGTCTTCGGTACGCGGGTAACCGGCCTGCACGCCGGCTTCGACCATGGCGTGGAACAATGGGTTGTTGCCCGCTTTAGGCGTGGTCACGCTGACCGGGCCATCGCCGCCGTGCCAATCGTTCGGGCCGATGTCGCGGGTTTCGGCCTTGCGGAAATACGGCAGGCAGTCGAGGTAGGTCCAGTTTTCCAGGCCTGGCAGTTTCGACCAGTTGTCGTAGTCCATAGCGTTGCCACGGATGTAGCACATGCCGTTGATCAGCGAGGAACCACCCAGGCCCTTGCCGCGACCGCATTCCATCCGGCGGCCGTCCATGTGTGGCTCTGGGTCGGTTTCGTAGGCCCAGTTGTAGCGACGGCCTTGCAGCGGGAATGCCAGGGCGGCGGGCATCTGGGTACGGAAATCGAGACGGTAGTCCGGGCCGCCGGCTTCCAGCAGCAGGACGGTGACGCCTTCGTCTTCGGTCAGACGGGTCGCCAGGGTGTTACCGGCAGAGCCGGCACCCACAATGATGTAGTCGTATTCTTGGGACATAAATGCACCCTCTTTGAAGTGTGGTCAGGTCGGGCCTCATCGGGAGCAAGCCCCCTCCCACATTTGAAGGTGTTCACACATCTGAACTTGTGAACACAGTCAGTGTGGGAGGGGGCTTGCCCCCCCCGATGAGGCCTCAAAGGCAATACAAGGCTCGGGTTCTTAGAACACCGAGGCGTAATCGCCCAGCTCAACCTGTACCGATTTGATGCGCGTGAAGTTATTGAGCGAGCTGATCCCGTTCTCACGACCCACACCCGATTGCTTGTAGCCACCGACCGGCATCTTCGCGTCGGACTCGCCCCAGGCGTTGATCCAGCAGATACCCGCTTCCAACTGATGAATCACACGGTGGGCGCGGTTCAGGTCTTTGGTCACCAGGCCCGCTGCCAGGCCGAAGTCGGTGTCGTTGGCGCGGCGGATCACTTCTTCTTCGGTTTCGTAGGTGAGGATGCTCATCACCGGGCCGAAGATTTCTTCACGCACGATCACCATGTCGTCGGTGCAGTCGGTGAACACGGTCGGTGCCACGAATGCGCCTTTGGCGAAGTCGCCGTCGGTCAGGCGGTCACCGCCGCACAGCAGGCGTGCGCCTTGCTCCTTGCCTTTGGCGATGTAGCCCAACACGCTTTCCATGTGGGCGAAGCTGACCAGCGGGCCGAAGTTGGTGTTTTCGTCTTCCGGGTTGCCGATGCGAATGCGCGCCACACGCTCAACGATCTTGGCTTCGAACGCGGCTTGCAGGTGCTTGGGCACGAACACGCGGGTGCCGTTGGTGCAGACCTGGCCGGAGCTGTAGAAGTTGGCCATCATCGCGGTGTCGGCGGCGCGATCGAGGTCGGCGTCGTCGAAAATGATCAGCGGGGACTTGCCGCCCAGTTCCATGGTCACGTCTTTGAGCGAGGAGCTCGAGGCGCTGGCCATGACTTTCTTGCCGGTGTCGGTGCCGCCGGTGAACGAGATTTTCTCGATGCGCGGGTGCTCGGTCAGCCAGGTGCCGACTTCACGGCCGCTGCCGGTCAGGACGTTGAACACACCGTCCGGAACACCAGCTTCGGTGTAGATCTCGGCCAGTTTCAAGGTGGTCAGCGAAGTGACTTCGCTTGGCTTGAAGATCATCGCGTTGCCAGCGGCCAGGGCCGGTGCGGATTTCCACAGGGCGATCTGGATCGGGTAGTTCCACGCGCCGATACCGGCTACTACGCCCAGTGGCTCGCGGCGGGTGTAGACGAAGGCGGTGTCGCGCAGCGGGATCTGCTCGCCTTCGATGGCGGGCACCAGGCCTGCGTAGTATTCCAGCACGTCGGCACCGGTGACGATGTCGACGTACTTGGTTTCGGAGAACGCTTTACCGGTGTCCAGGGTTTCCAGGGCGGCCAGTTCATCGTTGCGCTCGCGCAGGATGTCGACGGCACGGCGCAGGATGCGCGAACGCTCCATGGCGGTCATGGCGGCCCAGATTTTCTGGCCTTTCTCGGCGCTGACCACGGCGCGTTCAACGTCATCAAAGGTAGCGCGTTGCACTTGGGCGAGAACTTCACCGTTAGCCGGGTTGATGGCTTCGAAGGTGGCATCGCTGCCAGCGTCGCTGTAGCCGCCGTCAATGTAGAGTTTTTGCAGGTCGAAACGGGCCATAAAGTCCTCGCAAGTGCATAAGTGGTTGGCGTTAACCGCCGCCAAGTGGGCCATAAGGGTGTGGCAACACTGAGCGACAGCAGTTCAGGGGTTGAGCGGTTATGTGTGCTCTAACTCACCTGCTTGGCCAATTGGAAATCCATGTATTCGTAAGCGATCCGTTGCGCTTGCGCTGTGTCGAAAGCGTCTCCCGACAGGGCGCCGCGCAACCACAAACCGTCGATCAGGGCCGCCAGGCCTCGGGCTGCCTTGCGTGCGTGCGGCAGCGGCAGCGTTCGGCGGAACTGGCAGCACAGGTTGGAATACAGACGTTGATCGTTGATCCGCTGCAACCTGTGCAATGACGGGTGGTGCATGCTGGTGGCCCAGAAGGCCAACCAGGTTTTCATTGCCGGGCCGTTGACCTGGCTGGCATCGAAGTTGCCCTCGATGATCACTTGAAGGTGTGCCCGTGGGCTGTCGTCCGTGAGCGCAAGCCTGCGTTCGTGGACGTTCTCAATCAGCGCGTTCATCAAGTAGCGCATCGTCGCTGCAATAAGGCCGTTCTTGTCCTTGAAGTAGTGACTGATGATGCCGTTCGAAACGCCGGCCAAACGGGCGATCAGCGCAATGCTGGCATCGCCCATTCCGACCTGATCGATGGCCGTCAAAGTGGCTTCGATCAATTGCTGGCGGCGTATGGGTTGCATACCGACCTTGGGCATGTAGCACCTCTCCTTAGGCCTGCCGATGGGCGATGAACGTCCGTCGGCTTGGAGGCCAGTCTATTTTGTTTTGATTGAACGTTCAATCAACAAAGAATAAGCTCTGCGACAAATGGTCGCTGCCTACAGATATTTCCTACCTGAGAGCCGTGACATCCGGCACCTGCAAAAACCCTTGAAACGCCCTGTCTGCTGGTTCGGCAGGGGCTCAAGAATTTTCGGGGTGTCTTTATAACACCCGTCCGTCGACTGCCGAAAAATCGATGGCCTGGGATAACCGCTGCCTTGTGTTTCTCTCTCGCACTGCCCGGAGCATCTGCGCCATGAGTTCTGCCTCTCTTATAAAGACCCCGCCGGAAAAGGTACGGGTCAACGGTTGGGTGTTCTACACCTCCACCGCGCTGATTCTGTTGTTGACTGCCATCCTGATCATCGCCCCGCAGGAGGCCGGGCGCATGCTCGGCATTGCCCAGGCGTGGCTGTCTAAAAGCTTCGGCTGGTACTACATGGTGGTCATCGCCGCCTACCTGGTATTTGTGGTCGGCCTGGCATTTTCGTCCTACGGCAAACTGAAACTGGGCAGCAAGGACGACACCCCGGACTTCAGCTACGGCGCCTGGGCCGGCATGCTGTTCTCGTCGGGCATTGGTATCTCGTTGCTGTACTTCGGCGCCTCGGAGCCATTGGATCACTACTTCAACCCGCCCGAAGGCGCGCCGGCCAGCAATGGCGCGGCACGCCAGGCGTTGCAACTGACCTTCCTGCACTGGGGCCTGCATGGCTGGGCGATCTACGCCTTGGTCGGCCTGGCCGTGGCCTACTTTGCGTACCGCCATAACCAGCCGCTGGCGTTGCGTTCGGCGCTGTACCCGCTGATGGGCGAGCGTTGGGTCAAAGGCGCGGCCGGCCACGCGGTGGACGGTTTCGGCATGTTCGTGACCTTGCTGGGTCTGGTGACCAACCTGGGGATCGGTTCGTTGCAGGTGTCGTCCGGGTTGGAAAACCTGTTCGGCATGGAACACAGCAACACCAACCTGCTGATCGTGATCATCGTGATGAGCACCGTGGCGACCATCGCGGCTGTGTCGGGTGTGGAGAACGGCATTCGTCGCCTGTCCAACCTCAACATTGTGCTGTTCAGCGGCTTGCTGATCTTTGTGCTGCTGTTCGGCCCGACCCTGCACCTGCTCAACGGCCTGGTGCAGAACACCGGTGACTACCTCAACGGCATCGTGCTCAAGACCTTCGACCTGTATGTGTACGAAGGCGACGCTGAGAAGACCGAGCGCTGGATGGGCCTGTGGACCCTGTTCTACTGGGCCTGGTGGATTTCCTGGGCACCATTCGTAGGCATGTTCATCGCGCGTATTTCCCGTGGCCGTACAGTGCGTGAACTGGTGGCCGGCGTGCTGCTGATCCCGCTGGGCTTTACCCTGGCGTGGCTGTCGATCTTCGGTAACTCGGCGTTGGACCTGGTGCTCAATCAGGGCGCGGTGGAGTTGGGCAAGACGGCCCTGGAACAACCTTCCATGGCGATCTACCAACTGCTGGAGCATTACCCCGCGTCGAAAATCGTCATCGGTGTGTCGATCTTTGTGGGCTTCGTGCTGTTCCTGACCCCGGCAGATTCCGGCGCGGTGATGATGGCCAACCTGTCGTGCAAAGGCGGCAACGTGGACGAAGATGCGCCGCACTGGCTGCGCATCTTCTGGTCGGCGGTGATCACCCTGGTGACCATCGGCCTGCTGTTTGCCGGCAACTTCGAAGCCATGCAAACCATGGTGGTGTTGGCGGGGCTGCCGTTCTCGGTGGTGCTGATCTTCTTTATGTTCGGTCTGCACAAGGCCATGCGCCAAGACGCGGCGATCGAACAGGAGCAGGCGCAATTGGCTGAACGTGGGCGTCGTGGTTTCAGCGAGCGGTTGACCGCGCTGGACCTGCAACCGAGCCAAGGCACGGTGCAACGTTTCATGGACAAGCACGTAACGCCGGCGCTGGAAGAAGCGGCCGTCGCCCTGCGTGACCAGGGGATGGAAGTGCAGACGCTGCTGGGTAAATCCAAGCGCTGCATTGGTGTGCGTATCGAGATGGAAGAGGGCAACCCGTTTGTCTACGAAGTGAGCCTGGATGCTTACTCGGCGGCGCCCAATGACCTGCCTGAAGAAGAGCGCACCCGCTACTACCGTGCCGAGGTGTACCTGCACAACGGGCCTCAAGAGTACGACCTGATGGGCTTCGCCCAGGAGCAGATTACCCGGGACGTGCTCGATCAGTTTGAAAGCCATCGGCAGCTCCTTGGCCGTGTCTATAGCTGATAGTTGAGCTTGGCAATACTTTAAATGTGGGAGGGGGCTTGCTCCCGATGGCGGTGTATCAGTCTCAGCATCTGTAACTGATCCACCGCTATCGGGGGCAAGCCCCCTCTCACATTTTTAGCCCAGGTTTTTGCCTAGCAGGGCATGGTAGAGCTCACTGTCGCCGAGTATCCCCACCACCTTGTTGTTGTCATGCAACACCAGCTTGTTGCCCGTCTGGTAACGAATCTGCAGCGCATCACGCATGCCGATATTCGAGTCCACCAGCGTCGGCACGCGGTCCAGGCCTTCCACGGCTTGCCCCGGCGCCCAGTTCTGCAGGTTCATCACCACGCCATTCTGGCGCGCGCCTTGTATGGTGTTGCCTTCGGCCAGGTCCAGCCACGAGTCGCCGCCCGGGTCCAGGCACACTGAACCGTTCACACGTTTGCAGTTGTCCAGGGTGCGCATCAGGCTGCGGCCGCACAGCACGTTCAGCGGGTTGGTATGGGCGACGAAGGTGCGTACATAGTCGTCCGCCGGGTTCAGCACGATTTCTTCCGGCACGCTGTACTGGATGATCTTGCCGTCTTTCATGATCGCGATACGGCTGCCCAGCTTGAGCGCCTCGTCGAGGTCGTGGCTCACGAACACGATGGTTTTGCTCAGCTTGCGTTGCAGCTCCAGCAACTCGTCTTGCAAGCCTTGGCGAATCAACGGGTCGAGGGCGGAGAAGGGTTCGTCCATCAGCAGGATGTCGGCATCCATCGCCAACGCGCGGGCCAGGCCGACGCGCTGCTGCATGCCGCCGGACAGCTCGTCGGGCTTCTTGTTGCGCCACTGGGTCAGGCCCACCAGCTCCAGTTTCTCATCCACCAGCTTGCGCCGTTCTTTCTCGGGGCGGCCCTGCATTTCCAGGCCAAAGCTGATGTTCTCGCGCACCGTCAACCAAGGCATCAGGGCGAATTTCTGGAACACCATCGCGATGCGCTTGGTGCGCATCATTTTCAGCTCGGCGGGGGTGCAGGAGGCGATGTCGATCTGACGACCTTCATGCTCCACGAACAGTTGGCCACGGCTGACGGTGTTGAGGCCGTTGATGCAGCGCAGCAGGCTCGACTTGCCGGAGCCCGACAGGCCCATCAGCACGCAGATTTCGCCTTTCTCGATGTCCAGGCTGGCGTTTTCAACGCCGACAATCTGCCCGGTCTTTTTCAGGATCTCGTTACGGCTCATGCCCTGGTCCAGCAGCTTGAGCGCTTCGCGTGGGTCTTTGGAGAAGATCACGTCGACCTTGTCGAATCGGATAATGCTCATGCATCACCCCCTACTTTAGCGTCGGGTTGTTTGCAGATGCGGTCGAGCATGATGGCCAGCAACACGATTGCCAGGCCCGCTTCAAAGCCCAGGGCGATGTCGGCGGTGTTCAGCGCGTTGACCACCGGCTTGCCGAGGCCATCGGCGCCCACCAGGGCGGCGATCACCACCATCGACAACGACAGCATGATGCATTGGGTAATGCCGGCGGCAATGCTCGGCATGGCGTGGGGCAGTTCAATGCGCGAGAGCAATTGACGGCGCGAGCAGCCAAAGGCCTTGCCGGCGTCCATCAACTCTTGCGGTACATCGCGGATACCCAGGTAGGTCAGGCGGATCGGCGCGGCAATGGCGAATACCACCGTGGAGATCAACCCAGGCACCACACCCAGCCCGAAGAGGGTCAGGGTAGGGATGAGGTAGACGAAGGTCGGTACGGTCTGCATCAGATCGAGCACCGGCCGCATCATGGTGTAGAACATCGGTTTGTGCGCGGCAACAATGCCCAGCGGCACGCCGATGACCACGCAGACCAGGGTGGCGAACAGCACCTGCGCCAGGGTCTCCATGGTTTCCTGCCAGTACCCCAGGTTGAGGATCAGCAGGAAGGAGGCGATGACAAAAACAGTCAGTCCCCATTTACGTTGAATAAAGTGAGCCAGCAGCGCAATCAGACCGATCAATGCCAGCGGATTGAACCAGGTCAGCGCAAACGTCACGCCGTGGATCATCGTTTCCAGTGTCGATGCGATTGCGTCGAAGTAGTTGGCGCCGTGTTGGGTCAACCATTCGACGAAGGCAGCGATGTACTGGCCTAGTGGGATTTTCTGTTCAGTCAGCATGGTAGTGAGTGTCCACATGCGAAGAGGGAAAACATCCCGGGCCAGCGCACCAGCCCGGGGACAACGGAGTTATTTGTCGAGGTACGCTTTTACGGCGCCAAGGCCAGGTTGGCCGTCTACGGTGGTGACACCGGCGAGCCAGGTGTCGAGGACTTGCGGGTTCTTTTTCAGCCATGCCTTGGCGGCGGCGTCGGGCTTCATCTTGTCGTCCAGGACGTTACCCATCAGGGTGCTTTCCATGTTCAAGGTGAACGACAGGTTTTTCAGCAGTTGGCCGACGTTGCTGCATTCCTGGGTGTAGCCCTTGCGGACGTTGGTGTAGATGGTGGCCTGGCCGTAGTTGGGGCCGAACGAATCGTCACCCCCGGTCAGGTACTTCATCTTGAAGCGGGTGTTCATCGGGTGCGGTTCCCAGCCAAGGAACACGATGGCCTGATCGCGCTTGGAGGCGCGCTCAACCTGGGAGAGCATGCCGGCTTCGCTGGACTCGACCACTTTGAAACCGGCGGTTTTCAGGCCGAAAGCGTCTTTGTCGATGAGCGTCTGGATGGTGCGGTTGCCGTCGTTACCCGGCTCGATGCCGTAGATCTTGCCGCCCAACTCATCCTTGAATCTGGCGATATCGGCGAAGTCTTTCAGGCCCTTGTTGTACAGCGCCTCGGGGACCGCCAGGGTGTACTTGGCGTTCTCCAGGTTGGCGCGCACGGTTTCCACGGTGCCGGCATCACGGTACTGCTTGATGTCGTTTTCCATGGTCGGCATCCAGTTGCCGAGGAAGATGTCCATGTTCTTGCCATCGGCCAGGGACTTGTAGGTCACTGGGACCGAAATCATCGTGGTGCGCGGCTTGTAGCCCAGGCCCTTGAGGATTTCGCTGGTGGTCGCGGTGGTGACGGTGATGTCGGTCCAGCCGACATCGGAGAAGTTGACGGTCTTGCACTGTTCCGGTTCTGCAGCGTGCGCCATGACTGGCAGACTCAGCATGGCGGCCAACAACAACGAGGGTGAACCTTTCATCTGGGTAGACTCCTGTGTTTTTTCTGGCGGCCTGCGCCGCGCTTTATAAATGTTGCGGTTGGAGCGTGCGACAACAGCTCTGCCACGGTGCCTTGCAAACGAGTCGAGACTGATCATGTACCAGTGAAAATCTGACGCCTACAGGGGGCGTCGTATCCAGTACAGGGAGGGTCGTATCCAGTGTCGGTGACGTCGCTTACAGGTTTTTCCCAAGGCTAAACCGCAGTTTTTGCCCATCTGCACCGCTGAAAACGGCCAAAACAGGCGGTCGCACGCGAGCGACGCTCGTGAGCATGAGTGCGTCGGTGTGAGACGCCGTACGCGGCGGGAAAAGCTTGATGATGCCGCCATCTGGGCGATCTGAGCGTAGCACCTCGTTCAAGCCTGGCCGTGCTTATCGAGGAGTTCTACCGCAATGGCTATCAGCGTTTTCGACCTGTTCAAGATCGGCATCGGGCCTTCGAGTTCTCACACCGTCGGCCCCATGCGCGCCGCGGCGTTGTTCGTTCAAGGGTTGCGTGAACGTGACATGTTGGAGCAAGTGCGGCGCGTCGAAGTTCAGCTGTACGGCTCGTTGTCGGCCACTGGCATCGGCCACGGCAGCGACACCGCCACCATCATGGGCCTGATGGGGGAGTGGCCGGACACAATTGATCCATCGCAGATCGGCGTGCGCATTCACACCCTGCGCGAAACCGACACCCTGCTGCTGGACGGGCGTTTGCCGGTGCCGTTTGTCTGGGCGCGGGACATGCGCCTGCTCGACGAAAACCTGCCGTTCCATCCCAACGCCATGACCCTGGTGGTGTTCAGCGATGACGGCGAACTGTTCCGCGATACCTACTACTCCGTCGGCGGCGGTTTTGTGGTGGATCAAGCCCAGGCGCAAAGCGGCGTGGCCGATATGGACGGCACCGTACTGCCCTATGACTTTTCCAGCGCGGCCGAGCTGTTGCAGCTGTGCAAGACCCACAACCTGCGCGTCGCCGAATTGATGCTGGCCAACGAAAAGGTCTGGCGCTGCGAAGAAGAAATCCGCAGCGGCCTGATGAAGCTCTGGCGTGCCATGCAGGACTGCGTGGAGCAGGGCCTCAAGCACGAAGGCATCCTGCCCGGCGGCCTGAACGTGCGCCGCCGTGCCGCCAAGCTGCACCGCAGTTTGCAGGAGCTGGGCAAACCCAACGTGATCGGCTCGACCTTGAGCGCGATGGAGTGGGTCAACCTGTTCGCCCTGGCGGTCAACGAAGAAAACGCCGCCGGTGGGCGCATGGTCACCGCCCCCACCAACGGCGCGGCGGGGATCATCCCGGCGGTGCTGCATTACTTTATGAAATTCAGTGAAGAAGTCACCGAGGCCAACGTTGTCGACTACCTGCTCGGTGCGGCGGCGGTGGGCATTCTGTGCAAGAAGAACGCGTCGATCTCCGGCGCCGAAGTCGGTTGCCAGGGCGAGGTGGGGTCCGCCTGCGCAATGGCGGCGGCCGGGCTGGCCGAGATCCTTGGCGCCACGCCGGAGCAACTGTGCAACGCCGCCGAAATCGGCCTGGAGCACAACCTCGGCCTGACCTGCGACCCGGTGGGCGGGCTGGTGCAAGTGCCGTGTATCGAGCGCAATGCGATTGCGGCAGTGAAGGCGATCAACGCCGCGCAAATGGCCTTGCGCGGTGACGGCCAGCACTTTATCTCCCTGGACCGGGTGATCCGCACCATGCGCGATACCGGCGCGGACATGCATGACAAGTACAAAGAGACATCGCGCGGTGGCTTGGCGGTCAGCGCGGTGGAGTGCTGATGAGCTTGTTGTGATGAGTGGGGCCTTTGTGGTGAGCGGGGCAAGCCCGCTCACCACAAGTGAACACACAGACCCCACAGCGCCACTTTTTAGCGCGTCGCAAACAGATAAGTAGCTTGCAAACGATTTCCCCCTCGACCACCCGTCACCCGCGCTTGGGGTGACAGACTTCTCCTACGCCCTCAAAGCGCCTTCCCACAAGTGCTACCGATCTGCTCACGGGGCTCGAATAGGCTATCTCCTACGCCCTTTTGGGACATATCCCGCACTTCCCGCGCGGGCTTATATAGACGCGTCATGAGGTCGTTTTCAGGAGTTATTGAATAGCCATTCAATTTTAGGCACGGCATTTGCTCTATCAATTCAAAGCCTCTCTTCTTTATCGATGAAGAGCGCAATAACAAGAGCCTCGCCTGAGGCCATCACCCGCTTTGTGTGAGGAGATACCGCGATGACGTCGTTCAACTCAGGGGCCCAACCCCAGAACCGTGCGCCTCAATCCATCGGCTTTTTGCTGCTGGACAATTTCACGCTGATTTCCCTGGCGTCGGCTGTGGAGCCGCTGCGCATGGCCAACCAATTGTCCGGTCGCGAGCTGTATCGCTGGACAACCCTGAGTGTCGACGGCAACCAGGTCTGGGCCAGCGACGGTCTGCAAATCACTCCCGATGCTTCCATGCACAAAGCCCCGGCCCTGGACACGGTGATCGTGTGCGGCGGCGTGGGTATCCAACGTACCGTCACCCGTGAACATGTGTCGTGGCTGCAAAGCCAGGCGCGCCAGTCCCGTCGCCTTGGCGCCGTGTGCACCGGCAGTTGGGCCCTGGCCTGCGCCGGTTTGCTCGATGGGTTCGATTGCAGCGTGCACTGGGAATGCCTGGCGTCGATGCAGGAAGCCTTCCCGCGCGTCGCCATGAGCACACGCCTGTTCACCCTCGACCGCAACCGCTTCACCAGCTCCGGCGGCACCGCGCCGTTGGACATGATGCTGCACCTGATCAGCCGCGACCACGGCCGTGAACTGTCGGCCGCCATCTCCGAGATGTTTGTGTACGAGCGCATCCGCAACGAGCAGGACCACCAGCGCGTGCCACTCAAGCACATGCTTGGCACCAACCAGCCGAAGCTGCAGGAAATTGTCGCGCTGATGGAAGCCAACCTGGAAGAGCCGATCGACCTGGACGAACTGGCAGTGTACGTCGCCGTGTCGCGACGCCAGCTGGAGCGCCTGTTCCAGAAATACCTGCACTGCTCGCCGTCGCGCTATTACCTCAAGCTGCGCCTGATCCGTGCGCGGCAGTTGCTCAAGCAGACGCCGATGTCGATCATCGAAGTGGCATCGGTGTGCGGGTTTGTCTCCACGCCGCACTTTTCCAAGTGCTACCGCGAATACTTCGGCATTCCACCACGCGATGAACGCGTCGGTTCCAACACCACCCAACAGGTGGCGATGATGCCGATTCCGCAGGCGCTGGTATTGGCACCGTTGGCGGGGCCGATGTCGGCGTTGAGCCAGGCGCGCAACGAGTCGACTTTTGCCAGTGTGAGGCTCTAGACCGCGTCGCCTGCATCGGGGGCTTGCCCCCGATAGCGGTCTGTCAGGCCCCAGAGTTCTGCTTGAACTGCACCAAAGCCGGCAACAGCTGCTTATCAATCGCCTGACGCACCGCCGGCAAAATCGTCGCGCTGCCGGTGTACATCTGCTCAACCATACCCTTGAGCGCCTTGGCCCGTGCTTCGCTCAAGCCGCGTACCGCACACTCGCAAGCCTGCTCGGCGGTGGCGCCGCTGGAGACTTCGAAGCCCAGTGAGCGCAGTTGGCCCAGCAGGTCATCCTGGTCAATCAAATCCGCATGCATCATGACGTTTATCCTGGTGAGGGGAGCGGGGTCTGACTTCGATTCTGGTAGCCACCCAAGCGGTCGGCAAGGGCTGAATGCACGAATGCCTCAGATGGCTATGAGCATGTCGTTTTCGGGCCATTTGCCGGGCGCACTTACCGGCACACTGAACCCAGGCACACAGCTTGATGGTTTGGTCACCCTCGGGATGTAACGCTCTCACAAGGCACCTCTGCCCCGATCCAGTCACGGCTGGATCGGGGCTTTTTTTGCCGATTATTTTTTAGCGGGTAAACCGATGACCCGGCCGAGCAGGGCGGGCTTGGGCAGGTCGGTCTGTGCGGCGCGCAGGGCGATGATTTTCTCCAGCGTCGCCTCGGTAAACGGCGCCGAATGCGGACCGGCCAGATCCACATGCAAGAGCATCTGCTCGTTGCCCGCCAGCGCCCGCTCTTCGCCCACACGATGCAGGCTGTGATAGAGATGCAGGCGCTTGGCGTCGTGGGCGATCAGTTGCGTGTGCACCTGCACTTCGGCGCCCAGTTTCACCTCGTGCAAGTAGTTCAGGTGCAGTTCCAGGGTGAACAACGAGTGGCCGCTGGCTTCACGGTTGTCGCTGTCCAGGCCCAATGTGTCCATCAGCGCGTCGGTGGCGTAGCTGAAGATCAGCAGGTAGAACGCGTCGCGCAGGTGGCCGTTGTAGTCCACCCAATCGGCGAGGACCGGGGTGGTGTAGGTGGTCAGTGCAGGCATGGTGGGGTTTCCGTTATTCAGCGAAGGTCATGCCGTGTTTGGCCTTGGTGGTTTTCACCGCCTCCAGTACCGCCAGCAGGCAATCATCACGATAGCGCTCCAGCGCCGAAATGCTGTGGGTGCCCAACTGATCGCGGGTGCCATCCACCACGTCGTCGATCAATTTGTCGGTCAGCTCCGGCGCCGGCAGGTAGGTCCACGGCAACTGCAACGCCGGGCCGAACTGCGCCATGAAGTGCCGCATGCCGGCATCGCCGCCCGCCAGGGTATAGGTGAGGAAGGTGCCCATGAACGACCAGCGCAAACCCGCGCCAAAGCGGATGGCATCGTCGATTTCGCCGGTGGTGGCCACGCCGTCATTGACCAGGTGCAGTGCCTCACGCCATAGCGCTTCGAGCAGGCGGTCGGCGATAAAGCCGGGGACTTCCTTGCGCACATGCAGCGGGCGCATGCCGAGGGCCTCGTACACCGTGATCGCGGCCTGGATTGCCTCGGGCGCCGTGTGCTTGCCGCCCACCACTTCCACCAGCGGCAGCAGGTAGACCGGGTTGAACGGATGGCCGACCACACACCGTTGCGGGTGGGTCGAGCCCTCGTAGAACTCACTCGGCAACAGGCCGGAAGTGCTCGAGCCGATCAACGCATTGGGTTTGGCCGCCGCGCTGATCTTGCTGTGCAGTTCCAGTTTCAGTTCCAGGCGTTCGGGGGCGCTTTCCTGGATGAAATCGGCGTCTTTGACGCATTCTTCGATGGTGGCGACAAAGCGCAGGCGATCTTGTGACGCACCGGGTGCCAGGCCCTGTTTTTCGAGGGCGCCCCAGGCATTGGCGACGCGTTTGCGTAGCGCCGCTTCAGCGCCGGGCGCCGGGTCCCACGCCACCACATCCAAGCCGTGGGCCAGGGCGCGGGACACCCAGCCGCTGCCGATAACACCGCTGCCGAGGGCGGCGAAGGTTTTGATTTCTGTGATAAAGCTCATGGCGACGATCCTGAAGTATTCACACATTCTGTTTTGGGAACCGGCTCAAACTGTGGGAGGGAGCAAGCCCGCTCCCATATTTTTTACCCGCGTTTGGTCAGGCCCATCTTGATCCGGCCCTCGGCCGGGGTCATGACCCGCGCGCCCAGGCGGCTGAGGATTTCACTGGCGCGTTCCACCAGTTGGCCATTGGTCGCCAGCACGCCCTTGTCCAGCCACAGGTTGTCCTCCAGCCCGACCCGTACGTTGCCGCCCAGCAGCACCGCCTGCGCCGCCATTGGCATTTGCATGCGGCCGATGCCGAAGCCGGCCCACACCGCGTCGGCGGGCAGGTTGTCGACCATAGCTTTCATGGTGGTGGTGTCGGCCGGTGCGCCCCATGGGATACCCAGGCACAGTTGGAACAGTGGGTTGTCGAGCAGGCCTTCCTTGATCATCTGCTTGGCAAACCACAGGTGGCCGGTGTCGAAGATTTCCAGCTCGGCCTTTACGCCCAGTTCCTGGATGCGTTTGGCGCCGGCGCGCAGTTGCGCCGGCGTGGACACGTAAATGGTGTCGCCATCGCCGAAGTTCAGGGTGCCGCAGTCCAGGGTGCAGATTTCCGGCAGCAGTTCTTCAACGTGGGCCAGGCGCGTGAGCGGGCCGACCAGGTCGGTATTCGGGCCGAACGCCATCGGGTGTTCGCCGCCACCGATCTCCAGGTCGCCGCCCATGCCGGCGGTGAGGTTGACGATGATGTCGATGTCGGCCTCACGGATGCGCTCCATGACTTCGCGGTACAGCGCCACGTCACGGCTGAACTTGCCGGTTTCGGGGTCGCGCACATGGCAGTGCACCACCGTGGCGCCGGCCTTCGCCGCTTCAACTGCAGCGGCCGCGATTTGTTTGGGGGTGACCGGCACGTGTGGGCTTCTGGCGGTCGTGTCGCCAGCACCGGTGAGTGCGCAGGTGATGATGACGTCGTGGTTCATGGGGCGGTTCCTTACGGGCGTGTGATTTCAAGGCGTACGGTGCCGTTCGCAGCCAGGAGCGGCTGCGACACGGTGGTTCAAGTCAGGTTATTTGCTGGTGAGTTGCAGGTTGGCCGCAGCCGGTTTGCCGTCGAAGGTGGTCACGCCGTCCAGCCAGCGCGCCTGGTCTTGCGGGTGATCCTTGAGCCACTGCTTGGCGGATTCCAGAGCGTCCTTGTGATCGAGCAACGGCTGCATCATCCGGCTCTCGTCGGCGGCGGTGAACGTCAGGTTGGTCAGCAGCTTGTGCACGTTGGGGCACTGTGCGGCGTAGGTCGGCGCGGTGACCGTCCACACGCTGGCCATGCCTTCGTTCGGGCCCAGGGCGTCGTCGCTGCCTGTAAGGTAAGTCATCGCCACGTTGACGTTCATCGGGTGCGGCGCCCAGCCGAAGAACACCACGGCTTCCTTGCGGCGCACGGCGCGGTCCACGGCAGCGAGCATGCCGGCCTCACTGGATTCGACCAGTTGGAACTTGCCCAGGCCGAACTGGTTCTTGGCGATCATCGCCTTGATCTGCGTATTGGCGCCCGAACCCGGCTCGATGCCGTAGATCTTGCCGCCCAGCTCTTTGTCGAACTTGGCGATGTCGGCGAAGGTCTTCAGGCCCTTGTCCGCCAGGTAGGTCGGCACGGCGAGGGTGGCACGGGCGTCTTCCAGGCTTGGCTTGTCGAGGACTTTGACTTGCTTGGCGTCGACGAACGGCGTGATGGTCTGGGTCATCAGCGGGTTCCAGTAACCCAGGAACAGGTCCAGCCGCTGGTCGCGGATACCGGCGAAGATGATTTGCTGGGAGGCGCTGGTCTGTTTGGTCTTGTAGCCGAGGCCGTCGAGCAATACTTGGGTCATGGCACTGGTGGCGATGACGTCCGTCCAGTTCACCACGCCCATGCGCACGTTCTGGCATGAAGCGGCATCCGCTGCCATCAGGTTGGTGCTCAAAATGGCGCTGGCGCTGAGTGCAAGCACGCAGCGGCTGATCAGTCGATTCATGGTGGATCCCTCGGCAGGTCGTGATTGTGGGGTCCGGCGTCTTTGTGCGCCGTGCAGCCACGTTACGCAAGCCTGGGGCCGGCAAAACGCACGGCGGCGACCACCTCTTGCACTGCAGCGACCTGCCCCCTTGAATCCGCCCCTGAACGGGAGTATCACAGTGCCACGCTGCCCGTGCGACGAGAGCGCCACCATGTCCCAGGATTTCTACTTTTTGCTGATGCCGGGGTTTTCGGCCATTGGCTTTATCTGCGCGCTGGAACCGCTGCGCGTGGCCAACCGCTTTCGTGGCGAGCTGTACCGCTGGCATGTGCTGAGTGCCGATGGCGGCGCGGTGTTGGCGAGCAATGGTATGTCGGTCAATGTCGACGCCGCCCTGGAACCGCTGAAAAAAGGCGCGACCTTGCTGGTGGTGGCCGGCTTTGAGCCGCTGCAGTTCGCCAGCCCGGCCCTGGAGCACTGGCTGCGGCGCCTCGACCATGACGGCGTGACCCTCGGCGCCATCGACACCGGCGCTTTCGTGCTCGCCGAAGCGGGCCTGCTTGACGGCCATCGCCTGACGCTGCACTGGGAAGCCATCGACGCCTTCAAGGAGTCCTATCCTCACCTGACCGTGACCCAGGAACTGTTCGAGATCGACCGCCGCCGCATCACCTGCGCCGGCGGCACCGCGTCCATCGACCTGATGCTCGACCTGATCGCCCAGGCCCACGGCCCGGAGCTGGCGATCCAGGTCTCCGAACAATTCGTGCTGGGCCGCATCCGCCCGCGCAAAGACCACCAGCGCATGCAGATCGCCACGCGCTACGGCATCAGCAACAAGAAATTGGTGCAGGTGATCGGCGAGATGGAGCAGCACACCGAACCGCCCTTGAGCACCTTGGCCCTGGCCGATGCGATCAAAGTCACCCGACGCCAGTTGGAGCGGCTGTTCCGTCTGCACCTCAACGACACACCGAGCAACTTCTACCTCGGCCTGCGCCTGGAAAAAGCCCGGCAACTGCTGCGCCAGAGCGACATGAGTGTGCTGGAGGTGAGCATTGCGTGTGGGTTTGAGTCGCCGTCGTATTTCACCCGGAGTTATCGGGCGAGGTTTGGCAAGTGCCCACGGGAGGATCGGCGACAGCTTGAAAGCCAACCGACATTACAAGCTATTTAAAAAACGGGTGTCCGAGTTTTCAACGCACACCCGCCGAAATGTTTAATCAGGAATGTTAGTTAGTTTTATATTAACTATATTTTCATTGATATTTGATATGGCATACAACTCCTCATTAATTTGCTCATTTAAGCCTGCGCATATAAGCTCTGAGTCAAATACATTTTCGGTATCAACTGGTTTAAATAGAAAGTTTAAATCTTCTTGTTTGTCGAAAATGTTGCATTGATACTGGTGTGTAGTATCAATGCGCTCGCTAAAAACTATAAGTGGTGAAAGATTAAGGCAGTCTCCCGTCTCTAGATCATATATGTGACATTCGCTTTGACTAAATGGAATCGTCCCGTTATACATCAGTGTGTCAACGAACGGTTGGTTATCTATAGCTGATCTGAATAGCCCTGAAAATTGGTTTCTTCTTAGCCCTGATGCGGAAATTCTTTCAAAGAAGCCAAACATTCTGTCTTGTAGCGCAAGGTTACAGATGTTCATGATTAGCGTGAGGTGTCGATGCGATTCAACCTTTCCGCTCTCAAGTTTCGCGTGTTTGTGGTCGGTGAATTGACTAATTGCTAGTTCGAATTCTGGTTTAAGTTCATTGAATAGCTTTTCGTATTCTCTTGAGAAATGGTTTTTTGTTTTTAAGTTATTTAAACTATGTTCTAAAAGTGCTTTTAATGGTCCCATTGAGCGATGAGCAAATGCATTGAACGCTTTTCCTAATAAACCATGTGCTTTTGCTTCTGATGCCGCAGTGTATGCTGCGAAGCTCAGAGCTGCCTCAAATGCGTCGCGAGCTAAGTCAGTTGCATTTTTTTCATGATTTACTTGTAGATATTTTCGCAAAGGGATTGCAATCGGGTAGGGAAGGTGCGGTAGTATTTTTCTAAGATCTGACCAGCTAGCATCATTTGATCTTCTGGTTATGGTTATTATATTTTGATCTGTCAATTCGCAAATAGAGGAGTTACTTGTCCCAAAGTCGAAACCAATGAAAAACTGATTTTTTTGCGTGTTTGATGAGTCTGAGGTCATATCAATAACAAATGGTTTACCTTCAAATGAAGTTTCTGGTATTTGTTTGTCTGGGTTTCCAGAAGAATAAATAAATCTAGGGGTTGTAGTGCCATCGTCTTTGATAGTCAGTTCAATCTTGGTTTTGCTTTCAAAAAAAGTTTCACCGCGTGTATGGATTTTACTACTTTCTATATTATATCTTTCTTCGATTGATATTTCGCTTGAGTGATCCTGAGGCCTTAAAAAATAGTATTCCAAAATTCTTTTTGGCGGAGATGATAACTTTACTTTCCATGACAGGGGTTCATCAATGAAGTTTTTCAAAGATTGAGCCGAGGGGATAAGATCCCCTTCTTTGGTATTTGTCATGTCAATTTTGTCTTGGATGGATGTAAAGCGTTTGCTTTCCAGTCCTTTCTCATCGGGGTTAAGTATCAGCTTGATTGGGTTGTAAGTTACCGAAATAAATTCGCTGTCATGATCGAAGTAGCGGCGTGCGCATTCGATGGCTAGCCCTTTTGCCACGACCTCTTGGAAAGAAGAACTAAGAGGGAGTGGCTTCGCATGCCCGAGCTCTTCTGAGAAGTCTCTTTCGAGAAGTTTCTCTAATATTCTGATGTTCGATGATCCTCCTGAAATGAGGGTCGACGTAATCGGGCGACCACGCAGTGCTTCTCTCCCTCGGGAGATAACTTGTGATATGGTTTTTTTCAGCTGTTTATCCCAAACTTCGCGCTCAAATACAGTTTTAAATTGGTGTCCAATTAGTTCTGATTCATACCAAGAGGTATCAATAGAAAAAGGATTTTTTGGTAGCTTAATTGACGATTTTTCATAACATATATTATTTTCAATTGACCAGTTAGTTATCTGGTTTGTGATCTTTATTTTCGTGGCTTCAATTTCTTTTTCTATTTTTTCAATATTTTTTATGAATGCTCTTTTTTCCTCGTTCAGTTGATCAAATTTCAGTTCACCTTTCCGATATCTCTGAGCGGTAGTAATGTGTTGTCCAATTTTGCTTTTCGTTGCAGGATCTTCGAAGTCGCGCTTTATTAAATACTCTGCAAGGATCGTATTTATGTAAAACCCGCCAATCGGGATAGATGCAGCTGCAAGGGGTTTAGCATGTTTTCCGCTTTGGCTAATGTCGCCGTTATTCGTGGACTCTATGATGCAAGCGTCAAATGTTCCGCCGCCGAAGTCTATAATTAGCGCTATGTGTTTTATGTTATCTGACAGTTGAGGTGTACGAAGGCCATATCGATAATATTGATAAACAGCAAAAGGTTCCGGCAAAAAATCTATGGAGTCAAAATTGTGAAGTATTCTTTTTATATTATCTCTATAGTTTTTTATCCAGTTTTTTCCGGGTGTTTCGATTTGAAAAGATAACGGCTCTGCAACTATTATTTTTGCATTTATTCGATGGTTTCCATCTTTGGATAAAGTTGCTTTAGTGTGAAGAAGGACGTTGTCAAAAAAAGTTTTAGTCAGCTCAAATGCACTTTTTTCAGTATCTGTATTTGTTGGGAATTTTTTTCGATCTGGAGATGCAGAACCAGCAACAATGTCGCCCAGATCTACTTTAAAATTTCTATTGGCAACATTGCCTACTTTTTCATATTCCTCTGCTGCCGTTCCGATGTGCGCAATATCGTCGTTTTGATAGGTTATTACAGTTGGAATGTAGGTTTCACCGTTGATTTGTTTTAACTGAATTCCGTCAATCCAAATAGTTTTTTCTGTCTTGCTCATTGAAATCACTCTGTTTTAAGTTTCGGATTTTTATTTGAGTGTGGTGATTTTAGATTTTCGGCCGCAATTGCCAAGTAAATCGGTTGGCTCGTGAGTTAGAGGTTTTAAGGGTTTGAGTACTATATTTTGAGCGAGGTTAGAGTGGTTTTTAAAAAGGGTGTGGACTTTGGTGTTCTGGTCCCAGGTTTGGTGACTATTAGTTTTCGCGTTACGCATAATTTAAGCATTCCATTGCTAGTATATGTTTAGTTTGCGGGCGTTAATTTAAATTTTCGATATCTGTTACTTTTGGGGTGCTGTATGCATATACAGTTAAAAATCTAGCTACGCGTAGATATTTTCGCTGAATTTCTGAGATTAATCCGACTAAAAGCATTTTGCCAGTATCAATTTGTATGAGTCGAGGAGCAGTGGGCAATAGAGGTGCTCTAAAGTGTTGCCATTTGGTCATGTAGTGGGTTTCGAAAATCGATTGGTTTCACGTTTGGGAAATTTCAACGTTGTTTAACCGCCATATGAGCTTGCTGGAGGTCAGCATTGCGTGTGGGTTTGAGTCGCCGTCGTATTTCACCCGCAGTTATCGGGCAAGGTTTGCGAAGTGCCCAAGGGAGGATCGGCGACGGGAGGTGGTTTGACGGGCAATTATACTCAATTATACTCAAGACTATAATTTATAGTCCTTTCCATAATTGAGTATAAAACCATGTCCAAGCACAGCGGCTTCGTGTTCCGCCGCCCCGCCCTGGCGCGCAGCATTGCCGATGGTCTTGTGGGGGCCGGTATTCAGGATTTCACCTCCGGCCTGTTTCTCGCCGCGCCGCGCCGTACCGGTAAAAGTACGTTTTTGCGCGAAGACCTCATCCCGGAGTGTCAGTTGCGCAGTTGGCTGGCCGTGTACGTGGATCTGTGGGCCGACAAGGAAAAGGATCCCGCCGAGTTGATCGCCAGCGCCATAGCGGCCGCGCTGGTTCCCTATGAAAAGGGCATTCGCAAACTGGCCAAGAATATTGGCATCGAGAAGCTCAGCTTTCTGCGGACGTTGTCCTGGGATTTCAGCAAGCCGCAATTGCCTGTCGGCGCCACGTTGACCCAAGCGCTGGAATTGCTTCACAGCGCTGCGGAAAAACCCGTCGTATTGGTGATTGATGAAGCGCAGCACGCCTTGACCAGCGATTCGGGCATCAACGCCATGTTCGCGCTCAAAGCGGCCCGGGACCAACTCAACCAAGGTCGTGACGAAGACGGCAGCGGGTTGCATCTGGTGTTCACCGGCTCCAATCGCGACAAGCTGGCCCATTTGGTGCTGGGCAAAAGCCAACCGTTTTTCGGCTCCAGCATCACGCCGTTTCCGTTGCTCGGCAAAGAATTCACCCAGGCCTACACCGTGCACCTCAACGCGCACCTGGCCAAGACCAACCAATTCAACGCGGCCGATATTGATGAAGCTTTTGAGCTGGTGGGCCGGCGTCCCGAGATGTTGCGCACGATCATCGGTGAAGTCGCCCTGGAGCTAGGCGAGGCGAGCAACCTGGGCCAACTGCTGCACAGCCGCGCCGAACTGCTGCGCGCGGGTGTTTGGACCGAGTTCGAAAGCGCCTGGAACGCCCTGACAATCCCGCAGCGTGCGGTGCTGGCGGTGATGGTAGAGCGTTCGCAACACAACGAACCCTTCGCCCCGTTCACCGACAGCACCCTGACGGCGGTCAGCAAGGCGCTGGAGGACATGGGCAGCGACGTGGTGCCGGGCACCCAGACCATTCAGGCCTGTATCGATGCCATGCGCGACAAGGAGTTGGTATGGAAGTCGAGCCGGGGCGGTTATGCCCTGGAGGACAAAACGTTCGGCGACTGGCTGCTGCACAGGCGCCATACACCCCACTAAAAGCAACACACATCCAATGTGGGAGGGGGTTTGCCCTCGATAGCGGTGTGTCAGCCAAAGCTGTATCAACTGACAGTCCGTCATCGGGGGCAAGCCCCCTCCCACAGTAGATTTTCGGTGTGTGTTATTTCTTCAGCAGGGCGGAGCACGCGGTCTTGAAGGCCTCATGCTGATACTTGTTCAGTGTCGCCGGCAGATCAAAGCTGTGCTTCTTGTTTTGCGCATTGATGGTCTGCGGCGACAGCAGCGTCACTTCAACCCCCTCCAGTAATTGAAGCACCCCTTCAATCTTGAACGTCGTCGGGCCGCCGGCGAATTCGCCTTTCTTGCTGCGCTTCTTGATCGCGATGCGGGTGATGGCGTTGGCCTGTACAAACGCCTTCACCTGCGCAGCAAAGGCTTTGACGTTGGCCGCTTCATCGTCGTCGTCCAGGGCGATTTTCTTGGTGGCCAGGGCGACATGGTTCAGCGCCTGGTTATCCAGGGCGGCGATGGCGATGATGGCTTCGCTGCCTTTGATTTCGATGCCGCAAATAGTCATGAAAGGCCTTGGTTCAGAGTAAACGTGGCGGGGATTGTCGCTTATTCCTGGCCAATCGACTCCAGAAATTCCGACCGCTCATCACTCATCCGCGCCAGGCAGTCATTCTGCGCAATCGCGTACGCCTTGGTGCCGGTGACCGCCGGGAAGGTATCCACGGCGCAATCGGCATCACGCAGTTTTTCCCACTTCTGCTGGGCGTCCTTCAGACGAGCGGTAATGTCGGCCAGTTTGGTCTTGTCGCTGCCGTAGGTAGAACCCATGCGTTCGAGCAGGCCCTGATAGTTGTCTTTCAACAATTGTTCGGCGGTGGTTTTGTTGTAGGTGGCGCATTCCAGGGTTTGCTTGTCGTTTTCGATGCCATCGCACGGCGTGCTGTCGGTGTCTTCGGCCGCGTGGACGCCGGTTGCGATGAGTGCCAAAGCCAGGAAAATCGATTTCATTGCGCCATCTCATATCAGGTGATGCGCGAATTCTGGCTCAAGCGTAAGACAAAGAACAGCTGCCAGTCAGAGCTGTCATGTAGGCCTTTGTCGCGGATTGACGCTTTCGGCAATTCCCCTGTCGTTTTTGCACCCGGCTCAGGTTGCCCCTGGGCATATGCTGGCCCCAAAGCGCCGGCAGACGATTCGGCGCATGAATCGCCAATAAGGGGACGCCTGATGAGCCCAGCCGAATTGCACGCCGACAGCATCGTTATCGACGGGCTGATTATTGCCAAGTGGAACCGCGACCTGTTCGAGGACATGCGCAAAGGTGGCCTCACCGCCGCCAACTGCACCGTGTCGGTGTGGGAAGGCTTCCAGGCCACGATCAATAACATCGTTGCCAGCCAGACCCTGATCCGCGAGAACAGCGACCTGGTGATCCCGGTGAAAACCACCGCCGACATCCGTCGCGCCAAGGAACTGGGCAAGACCGGCATCATCTTCGGCTTCCAGAACGCCCATGCGTTTGAAGACCAGCTCGGCTACGTCGAGATCTTCAAGCAGCTCGGCGTCGGTGTGGTGCAGATGTGCTACAACACCCAGAACCTGGTGGGCACCGGTTGCTACGAGCGCGACGGCGGCCTGTCGGGTTTCGGGCGCGAGATCGTCGGTGAGATGAACCGCGTCGGCATCATGTGCGACCTCTCCCACGTCGGTTCCAAAACCAGCGAAGAAGTCATCCTCGAATCGAAAAAGCCGGTGTGCTACTCCCACTGCCTGCCGTCCGGCCTCAAAGAGCACCCGCGCAACAAGTCCGATGAAGAGCTTAAGTTTATTGCCGACCACGGCGGTTTTGTCGGCGTGACCATGTTCGCGCCGTTCCTGGCCAAGGGTATCGATTCGACCATCGACGACTACGCCGAAGCCATCGAATACACCATGAACATCGTCGGCGAAGACGCCATCGGCATCGGTACCGACTTCACCCAGGGTCATGGCCAGGATTTCTTCGAAATGCTGACCCATGACAAGGGCTACGCTCGCCGCCTGACCAGCTTCGGCAAGATCATCAACCCGCTGGGCATCCGCACTGTGGGCGAGTTCCCCAACCTCACCGAAACCCTGCTCAAGCGCGGCCACAGCGAGCGCGTGGTACGCAAGATCATGGGCGAGAACTGGGTCAACGTCCTCAAGGATGTCTGGGGCGAATAAGCCACCGCTGACACTTCTTTAACCCTCGGCCACTCGGCGCCGGGGGCATCCAAACGAATTTTCTGGAGTTAAGTTTCCATGGCCAAAATCGCCCCGCAATTGCCAATCGAAGTCGACAGCGAAACCGGTGTCTGGACCTCCGACGCCCTGCCGATGCTGTACGTGCCGCGCCATTTTTTCGTCAACAACCACATCGGTATCGAAGAAGTGCTGGGCGCCGATGCCTACGCCGAGATCCTCTACAAGGCCGGCTACAAATCTGCCTGGCACTGGTGTGAAAAAGAAGCCGAGTGCCACGGCCTGGAAGGCGTCGCGGTGTTCGAACACTACATGAAGCGCCTGTCGCAACGCGGCTGGGGCCTGTTCAAGACCCAGGACATCGACCTGGACAAAGGCACCGCCAGCGTCACGCTGGAACACTCGGCGTTCGTCTACGTGTACGGCAAGGTCGGGCGCAAAGTGGACTACATGTTCACCGGCTGGTTTGCCGGCGCTATGGACCAGATTCTGCAAGCGCGTGGCAGCACCATTCGCACTGTGGCCGAACAAGTCTACGGAGGCTCCGAAGAGGGCTTTGACTCCGGCCTGTTCACCGTCAAGCCGTTGTAAGCCGAGGACCGTGCCATGGCTTTCGAAGCAATGTTTGCGCCGATCCAGATCGGCAAACTAACCATCCGCAACCGCGTGCTCAGTACCGCCCACGCCGAGGTGTACGCCACCGACGGCGGCATGACCACCGACCGCTATGTGAAGTATTACGAAGAGAAAGCCAAGGGCGGCATTGGCCTGGCGATCTGCGGCGGCTCCTCAGTGGTTGCCATCGACAGCCCCCAGGAATGGTGGAGTTCGGTGAACCTGTCCACCGACCGCATCATCCCGCACTTCCAGAACCTGGCCGACGCCATGCACAAGCATGGCGCCAAGATCATGATCCAGATTACCCACATGGGCCGTCGCTCGCGTTGGGACGGCTTCAACTGGCCGACCCTGATGTCGCCGTCCGGCGTGCGTGAGCCGGTGCACCGCGCCACCTGCAAGACCATCGAGCCGGAAGAGATCTGGCGCGTGATCGGCAACTACGCCAGCGCCGCCAAACGCGCCAAGGCCGGTGGCCTGGACGGTGTGGAACTGTCAGCGGTGCACCAGCACATGATCGACCAGTTCTGGAGCCCGCGGGTCAACAAGCGTACCGACGAATGGGGCGGTACCTTTGAAGGCCGCATGAAGTTCGGTCTGGAAGTCCTCAAAGCGGTGCGCGCTGAGGTCGGTGACGACTTCTGCGTGGGCATGCGCCTGTGCGGTGACGAGTTCCACCCGGACGGCCTGTCCCACGAGGACATGAAGCAGATCGCCAAGTATTACGACGACACCGGCATGCTCGATTTCATCGGCGTGGTGGGCTCGGGTTGCGATACGCACAACACCCTGGCCAACGTGATCCCGAACATGAGCTACCCGCCGGAGCCGTTCCTGCACCTGGCGGCTGGCATCAAGGAAGTGGTCAAGGTTCCAGTGCTGCACGCGCAGAACATCAAGGACCCGAACCAGGCCACGCGCATTCTGGAAGGCGGCTATGTGGACATGGTCGGCATGACCCGTGCGCACATCGCCGACCCGCACCTGATCGCCAAGATCAAGATGGGCCAGATCGACCAGATCAAACAGTGCGTCGGCGCCAACTACTGCATCGACCGCCAGTACCAGGGCCTGGATGTGCTGTGCATCCAGAACGCCGCGACCTCCCGTGAATACATGGGCGTGCCGCACATCATCGAGAAATCCACCGGACCGAAACGTAAAGTCGTGGTGGTCGGTGCCGGCCCGGCCGGGATGGAAGCGGCGCGTGTTGCCGCCGAACGTGGCCACGACGTGACCCTGTTCGAGAAGAAAGAATTCATCGGCGGGCAGATCACAACCGCTTCCAAGGCGCCGCAGCGCGACCAGATCGCCGGCATCACCCGTTGGTTCCAGCTGGAACTGGCACGCTTGAAAGTCGACCTGCGCCTGGGCGTTGCCGCTGACGCAGACACCATCCTGGACCTGCGTCCGGACGTGGTGGTGCTGGCGGTCGGCGGGCATCCGTTTATCGAGCAGAACGAACACTGGGGCGCGGCCGAAGGCCTGGTGGTGAGTAGCTGGGACGTGCTCGACGGCAAAGTTGCGCCGGGCAAGAACGTGCTGGTCTACGACACCATCTGTGAATTCACCGGCATGTCGGTGGCGGACTTTTTGGCCGACAAAGGCTGCCAGGTGGAAATCGTCACCGACGACATCAAGCCGGGCGTGGCGATTGGCGGTACGTCGTTCCCCACCTACTACCGCAGCATGTACCCCAAAGAAGTGATCATGACCGGCGACATGATGCTGGAAAAGGTCTACCGCGAAGGCGACAAGCTGGTGGCGGTGCTGGAGAACGAATACACCGGCGCCAAAGAAGAGCGGGTAGTGGACCAGGTGGTGGTCGAGAACGGCGTGCGTCCGGACGAAGCCATCTACTACGGGCTCAAGGAAGGGTCGCGCAACAAGGGCCAGATCGACGTTGAAGCCTTGTTCGCGATCAAGCCACAGCCGTGCTTGAGCGAGGCGGGCGAGGGGTACTTGCTGTTCCGCATCGGTGACTGTGTGGCGCAGCGCAATACCCACGCTGCGATCTATGACGCCCTGCGCCTGTGCAAGGATTTCTAAGCCGCACACGGTCGAAAAATGTGGGAGGGGGCTTGCCCCCGATAGCGGAGTGTCAGTTGATACAGCTGTAGCTGACCCACTGCTATCGGGGGCAAGCCCCCTCCCACATTAAAGGCCAGTTTCACTTTAGATTTGTGTGGTCTGTGGGAGCTTCACCATGTTGAACACCTTGCTGCCTATTCTCTTGTTTGCCGCCCTGGGCCTTGCCGTCCTCGGCGCCCTGCGCCGGGTGAACATGTGGCGCCGTGGCCGCGCATCCAAAGTCGACCTGCTGGGCGGCCTGCTGGCCATGCCCAAGCGCTACATGGTCGATTTGCACCACGTGGTCGCCCGCGATAAATACATCGCCAACACCCACGTCGCGACCGCCCTGGGCTTTGTACTGTCGGCGTTGCTGGCGATTCTGGTGCATGGCTTCGGCCTGCAAAACCGCATCCTTGGTTACGCCTTGCTGCTGGCTTCGGTGCTGATGTTTGTCGGCGCCACGTTTGTGTACCTGCGTCGGCGCAACCCGCCGTCGCGCCTGTCCAAGGGCCCCTGGATGCGCCTGCCGAAAAGCCTGATGGCGTTCTCGGTGAGCTTCTTCGTGCTGACCTTGCCCGTGGCCGGGATTCTGCCGGCGGACTTCGGCGGCTGGCTGCTGGCCGCGCTGTTGAGCGTGGGGGTGCTGTGGGGCGTGTCCGAAATGTTCTTCGGCATGACCTGGGGCGGCCCGATGAAACACGCCTTCGCCGGTGCCCTGCACCTGGCCTGGCACCGTCGCGCCGAACGCTTTGGTGGTGGCCGCTCCACCGGTTTGAAACCGCTGGACCTCAGCGATAAATCCGCGCCGCTGGGCGTGGAGAAACCCAAGGATTTCACCTGGAACCAACTGCTCGGCTTCGACGCCTGCGTGCAGTGCGGCAAGTGCGAAGCGGCGTGCCCGGCTTTCGCTGCCGGCCAGCCGCTGAACCCGAAAAAACTCATCCAGGACATGGTGGTTGGCCTGGCCGGCGGCACCGATGCCAAGTTCGCCGGCAGCCCGTATCCGGGTAAAGCCATTGGCGAACACAGCGGCAACCCACACCAGCCCATCGTCAACGGCCTGGTGGACGCCGAGACCCTGTGGTCGTGCACCACCTGCCGTGCCTGTGTGGAAGAGTGCCCGATGATGATCGAGCACGTGGACGCCATCGTCGACATGCGCCGCCACCTCACCCTGGAAAAAGGCGCCACGCCGAACAAGGGCGCCGAAGTCCTGGAAAACCTGATCGCCACCGACAACCCCGGCGGTTTCGCACCGGGCGGTCGCCTCAACTGGGCGGCGGATTTGAACCTGCCGTTGCTCAGCGACAAAGGCAGCGTTGACGTACTGTTCTGGGTCGGCGACGGCGCCTTCGACATGCGCAACCAACGCACCCTGCGCGCCTTCGTCAAAGTGCTCAAAGCTGCCAAGGTCGACTTCGCTGTGCTCGGCCTGGAAGAACGCGACAGCGGTGACGTCGCCCGTCGCCTGGGCGATGAAGCGACCTTCCAACTGCTGGCCACCCGCAATATCCAGACCCTGGCCAAGTACAGTTTCAAGCGCATCGTCACTTGCGACCCCCACAGCTTCCATGTGCTGAAAAACGAGTACGGCGCCTTCAACGGCAACTACCGCGTGCAGCACCACAGCACTTTCATGGCCGAGCTGATTGGCGACGGCGCACTGAACCTGGGCCAGCACAAAGGCAGCAGCGTGACCTATCACGACCCGTGCTACCTGGGCCGCTACAACGGCGAATACGAGGCACCGCGCCAAGTGCTGCGGGCGCTGGGCATTGAGGTCAAGGAGATGCAACGCTCGGGCTTCCGTTCGCGCTGCTGCGGCGGTGGCGGCGGGGCGCCGATCACGGACATTCCTGGCAAGCAACGTATCCCCGACATGCGTATGGACGATATCCGCGAGACCGGCGCCGAGCTGGTGGCAGTTGGTTGCCCGCAATGCACGGCGATGCTTGAAGGAGTGGTCGAACCACGCCCGTTGATCAAGGACATTGCCGAACTGGTGGCCGACGCGTTGCTTGAAGACTCTGCGCCGGCGAAAGCGCCTAAACGTGAACCTGCGGAGGTGCACTGATGAGCGACATTATCCGCCGCGACCCACGGGCTCAATGGATCGCCCGTAACCGTCTGCACCCGCTTCACGCGGCGATGCAGCCAGTGCAACACAGCTGGATGGGGCCGAACGGCGTTATCCGCAAAAACGTACATGGCGTCGGTTTTATCGGCCCCAACGGCATCAAGCGCATCGACCGCAGCGGCGCCCAGCAGGGCGGCGCGGCCAAACGCACGGCGGCGGTGGAGGTGCAGTTGCCGCTGCATCAGGTGCCGCAGCCTGCGTTCTACATCAACGTGGTGCCGGACATGGTCGGCGGCCGCCTGAGCAGCCACGACCGTGACCTGCTCGGCCTGGCGCGACAACTGGCCGGTAACGACGGCGCGGTGTTGGCGGTGGTGTTTGGCGAGCACAAAGAAAGTGCCTTCGCGACGGCCGGTGTCGACCGGCTGCTGGTGCTGGAGGGTCATGAGTTCGACGGTTATTCACCCGAGCAACGCGTGCAGGGTTTGCGGGCGGTGGATATCCAGTTCAACCCACGCCATTGGTTGCTGCCCGACAGCCGCAGTGGCGGCGGTGAGTTGGGGCGGCGGTTTGCCGCGAGCCTCAAGGAACGTCCGGCCACGCGGGTGTGGCAGATCAAGGGTGACGAGTGCATCGGCCGCGCCGGCGCCGGCCAGGAAGACTTGGCGCGGCCATTGTCACGCCTGATCCTCGCCGCCGTCGAATGTGCCGATCCGGTCAGCGACACCCGCCATGAAGTCTTGCCCGTGGAGTTATCCACACCCCTGGCCCGCAGCCTGCCGCGTATCGAAGACCTCGGCGCGGTGGCGGTGGACCCGGCGGCGATTCCCATGGCCGAGGCGGAGTTTATTTTCTCTGGCGGCAACGGCGTGAAGGATTGGAACCTGTTCCACCAGACCGCCGCCGCCTTGGGCGCCACCGAAGGCGCATCGCGGGTGGCGGTGGACGACGGCTTTATGGCCCGCGATCGCCAGGTCGGCGCCAGTGGCACCTGGGTCACTGCACGGGTGTATGTGGCTGTGGGGATTTCCGGGGCGATCCAGCACCTGCAAGGCATCGGTGCCTGCGACAAAGTGGTGGCGATCAACCTCGATCCGGGTTGCGACATGATCAAGCGTGCCGACCTGTCGGTGATCGGCGAAAGTGCCGCGATACTGCAAGCCTTGATCGATGCGGTCGAGGCATACCGCAACGGCGCCAAGCGCGATGCGGCTTAGGGACATGACTATGACCACGAATGTAATCAGCCTGGTATCCATCGGCGCCCACCCCACCTCCGGGCGCCCGCGCCGCGCAGAGCAGGATGCACGCGCCGTCGAACTCGGCCTGCAAATGGCTGGGGACACGTTGCAGGTGCTGCACGCCGGCAACATCGCCGAACCGACCTTGCGCAGCTACCTGGGCATGGGTTTGCCGCAACTGCACGTGCTTGAACAACCGGCCGGTGCCGACGCGTTGCCGGTGCTCAGTGACTATCTGCGCGACGCCGGTGCCCACGTGGTACTCACCGGCAGCCAGGCCGAAACCGGTGAAGGTTCCGGCATGTTGCCGTTCCTGCTCGCTGAACAACTGGGCTGGCCGCTGATTGTCGGGCTGGCCCAGGTGGAGTCCATCGAAGGTGGCGTGGCCCATGTACTGCAAGCCTTGCCGCGTGGCCAGCGGCGGCGCTTGAAGGTGCGCTTGCCGTTTTTGGCGACGGTGGATAACGCCGCGCCCAAGCCTCGGCAAAGTGCATATGGGCCGGCGCAGCGCGGTGACTTGGCGGCCCATGAAGTCGAGGTTCAAGCCGATGAGTTATTCACCGGCGCCGTGCTGCAACCGGCCAAGCCTCGGCCCAAACGGCTCAAGGTGATCAAGGCCAAGAGCGGCGCCGACCGCATGAAGGCGGCCACGGCCAAGGCCAGTGGTGGCGGGGGGCAGGTGCTCAAGGGTGTGAGCGCCGAGGAAGGCGCCCAGGCCATTCTCAAGTTGCTGATCGAGGAAGGCGTGGTGCGCTAACCCACCAACACCGCCCCTGCGACATTGGATTTTCATTGGGGCGAAGATTCTGGGACAGGCTTGGGCACCAGGTCCGGCAACGGGGGTGGTAAGGGTTGCCAGGTGGCGTCCGGCTGTTGCATCGGTGGTGGCAGGGCCGGTGTGGGGTCGCCGCCAATCGGCTTGAGGATCATCTTCTCGGTGGTATCGCGCAGGATCATGCCCTGCGTTGAACTGCGCGCCTCGGTGCCGCTGTGAAAGGTGCTGATCTGGGAAATCGGCAGGTCCAGGTTGCGTTCGATCCTCGGCGTGAGCAGCAGGATGATCTCGGTTTTCTGCTGGGTATTCTGGTTCGTGCCGAACAGCTTCTTGCCGATCCACGGGATCTGGCTCAACCACGGCAGTCCCGAGCCTTCGTCGATGTCGGCGGTGCGGATCAGCCCCGAGACGATCTGGGTTTCATTGTTGCGGGCGGTCAGCAGGGTCTTGGTGGCGCGTGAGCCCAGCTCGAAGGTGGCCGGTACGTTTTCCGAGCCGGGAATGCGCTTGGTGATATGGCTCATTTCCACGTTCAACTCCAGGTTCACCTCATCGCTCAGGCTGATGTTGGGCTTGACCGTGATCTGCAACCCCACGTCCTGGTAAGACACCGACGAGGTAGTGATCTGGTTGGCCGTGGTGGTGGTGACCACCGGGATCTTGTCGCCGATATTCACCTGGGCTTCTTCGCGGTTGCGCACCCGTACCCTGGGGTTGGCCAGGGTCACGGTGTTGCCGCTGCGCTGCAGCATATTGATGCGCGCCGAGGTGCTGCCGGAATCGAGCAGGATGTTGTCGCCATTGATCCCGCGCAACGCGCTGATCGGGATGCCCGCCAGCCCCGCAGGCACGTTGGCGAGGTTGCCCACGGACAGGCCGACGCTTTCCGGGTACTGGATGCCCAGGTTCAATTCGTCGGTCAGGCTGACCTCTAGCACCTGGATGTCGATGGTCACTTCCGACTGCGCGATATCAATGGCTTCCACCAGTTTTTCCACCGCGCTGAGGGTGTCCAGGCCATCGCGCACGATCACCGCATTCAGGCGCTCGTCCACCAACACTTCCTTGGGCTTGAGCACCTGCTTGATCTCGGCGGCGATGACCTTGGGGTCGCCATGGCTGAGGTAGAAGGTGCGCACGGCCAGTTCGCGGTATTCACGTTCTTTATCCGGGCGTCGTGGGTAAACCAGGATGGTGTTGGCGTTGAGGATTTTCTTGTCCAGCCCTTGGGTGGTCAGCAGCAGGTTCAGCGCGTCTTCGGCGGTGGTGCGGCTGGCGGTCATGCTCGCCGAAGCGCTGGGATTGACGTCTTTGTCGATGACGAAGTTGACCCCCGACAGGCGCGCAATGGTCTCGAAAATCGTGGTCAGGCTCTGGGCGCTGAACTCCAGGCTCAGGGGTTTGCGCATGGCTTCGGAGAGGTCAGCGCTGAGGTAATCGGCGCTCACCAGTTCGCGGGTCAAGGCATTGCGAAAGTCCAGCGCCTCCCGGTAGTTGGGCTTTTGCGCGATGATCTGGCGCACCAGGTTGAGCGCTTCCACCGGGTTGGCGCGTTTCATTTCGTAGGCCCGGGCCAGTTGCGGGCGCAGGTGTTTCATCGCCTGGATGCTCTGGATTTCCTGGCGCGCACCGAGGTTGCCGGGGTCGTATTTAAGGATGGTTTGCAGGGCGCGAATGGCGCCGGCGTCGTCGCCGCGCATCAGGGCGGCGCTGGCCTCGCGGCTGTATTGGGCGACCAGCAATTCCAGTTTGCCGAACTGGGCCGTGCGCAGCTGAATATTGTCGGGGTCGGTCCTGGCCTCGGTTTGCAGCACTTCGACCGAGCGCACAATGTCGCCCTGTTGGCGCAACTCATCGCTGTGCTTGATGGTGCGTTCGGTCTGGCAGCCGCTCAGCCCGATCAAGGCCAGGCTCAAGGGAATCCACGTACGTATCGCCATGATCCTGTCCTGCCCCGGTCAGTGAGTGTCCAGCCGCAAAGTGCTGGCATGCTTGAGCGGCATGTAGGTCAGCACCACGGTGGTGTCGGTCAGCTTGTCCAGCCGGTAGTGCGCATCGAGCATTTTGCCGGGCACGATGCGGCCGGGGACCGCGCAGCGGTTGCACAAGGTGTATTGGCGTCCGTTACCGCGCAGTACGACGATTTTTGCCTGGTTTTCGTAACGCCACTGCGCACTCACGCTGAAGGGCAGCGGTGGCGGCTTGGGCGGTGAGGTGTCGACCGGTATCGGCGGTGGCGCCGGGGTCCACGTCTGGGCCGGAAACAGGTCGACCGATGCCTCCTGCGCTGTAACGGCGGCGGGTGCGGGGGCTGGCGGTGTTTCTACGGGGCGCCTGACGACTGGCGTTGACGGGGCCTCGGGCAGCTGCGCCGAGTCCTGCCAGAACAACCAGCCGCAGCCGATCAACGTCAGCAACAGCAGCACGCGCAAATACACGGGCAACTTCATTTGACCACCCCCAGCAGGCTCACCTTGAGGTTGATGTCCAGCATGCCGCTGCTGATGTCCTGGCGTTCCAGGCTTATGCGCTCGATACGCACGGCCGGTTCTTGCACGACGGCGGCCAGTGCTTGGCGCAGCACGGTGTAGGGGCCGGTGAGGGGAATGTCCACCTCCAGGCGTTGTACGCCGGTGTCGCCAGGGGCGGAGTAGCCCAGGGTGGTCTGCTCAATCACAAAGCCGTGTTGGGTGAGCAGGCCAAGCACTGTTTCCAGGCGGGGCGCAAAGTCCTCGGCGCTGGGGAGCCGCTCGACGGTCGCCGGTTCGGTGATGTGCACGTCCTGCGGCTGCTCGGCAATGCCGGCCTGCAGCGCTTCACGGCGCAGACGGTCGTGGCGGCCCGACGGGGCAATCAGCGTCACTTCGATCACCACCACGGCCACCATCACGCCCAGCGCCAGCAGGCCCCAGAAGCCTAAACGCTGCTGCCATTGCATCAGCTGCCAGCGCAAGCGTGGCAGGTGGCGAGCAAGAGGGGGCAGGGTCATTGCTGCGCGCCCACGGTGAGTTTGACCTGCACCGGGTGCTGCGGGTCGTTGGCCTTGCGTGCGCTGTGTTGCAGGTTCACCTGGACGCCAGGTTGGGCATTGAGCCGTTCGGCAAAGCGAAAGGCATCGGCCAGGCGTTTGGCTTCCAGATCCAGGTGGATCAACTGGCTCTGGGTGTTGACCTCCACGCGGGTCAGGGCGATGTCCTTGGACCAGGCTTGGGCCACGGCGTCCATCAGTGCGAACGGCGTTTGTGATTGCCGCGAAAAAACCGCCAGTTGTTGTTTTTGCTGGGGCGACAAGCGAATGGCGGCCTGGATCAATTGCTCCTGGCGGCGGGTCAATTGGATGTAGTGCTGCTCCAGTTCGTCGGTCTGGCGTTGCTGTTGCTCCATGCCTTGCCAGTGTTGCCAGAGGCTGAACAACAGCGCCGCAGCCACCGCCCACAACACGGCAACCAGGGGCCGATGAGTTGGCGTGGCCTGCTGGAAATCGACGCCAGGCGCTTGGGGCGCGTGCAGTTGTTGCCAGCGGCGGGCGAGCCTGGATGTCATTGTGGCGACCCCTCCAGCCAGGGGTGTAGCGGCCCTAGCCGATTGTCCGCAGCAGTGTTGGTGACGACCCGCGTGACCCGAGCGTGACGCTCTACCAGCAGGTCGGCGGTAAACAGGTTGTCGTGCAAGCTGCTGCCGCGCGGGGTCGGTATGCCACACACCTGCTCGAGCACGCCGCATTGTCGGTAGAGGCAGCTCAGGCTGTCGGCTTCGGGCACCGCCAGTACGCAGTCGTCGGGCAATTGGTGCCAGTACCGCTGCGCCACTGCCGTCAGCAGCGGCGTGCAGCTCACCAGGCGCAAGCGGTGCAACGTGAACAGGCCACGCAGGTCTTGCAGCAGCTCCCGTGGCGTCGCCGCCGCCAGGCGCGACTGCCCGAACGGGCTGTCGGCGAGCTGTACTTGCCAGCGCTCGGTGTCGATGCCGGCCTGTTGGCTGAAGGTGGCCTCGGCGAATCCCTGCCAATCGGCCGCGCTGTACAGGCCGTTTTGCCAGGCCAGCATCAGGTAGTTCACATGCGGGAACCCCAGCAGCACCGTGGCCCGGTCGAGACGCCGCACTCGGCCCCGAGGTGCCTGTTCCAACAATGCGGCGCAGGCCTCCAATGGCTCGCCCGCGTGTTGTGCGCGCCACACCGGCGCACCCAGCCAGCGCGTGCGTGCGGCCCACTCGGCGCCGGCGCTGTGCAGCCACACCACATGCTCAATAAAGGGAAATGACACGGTGTATCTCCTTGAGAGTGGTGTCGCCCTGGGCCGCATGGGCCAGGGCGATATCGCGGATAAACACGTGGCCGGCCTCGCGCGCCAGTTCGCGCAGGGTGGACGCCGAACTGCGCTTGAGCAGGCCTTCCTTGATGCTGTCGGTCAGTGTCAGCACTTCGGCCAGGGCGAGTCGGCCGCGATAGCCAGTGTGACGGCAGGCTTCGCAGCCTTTGCCGACGCGGTAGCGGCCCTGTTTGAGCAGGGTGTCGGGCAGCTGGGCGAGGTGGACGATCTCGGCGTCGGGGGCGGCGTCCACACCGCAGTCCGGGCAGATGCGGCGCACCAGGCGTTGGGCGACCACGCCGTTGAGGGCTTCGACAAAGCTCGCCGGGTCCACGTCCATGTAGGTAAAGCGCTCCAGCACACTGAACGCGCTGTTGGCGTGCACCGACGACAGCACCAGGTGCCCGGTCAGCGCCGCCTGCACGGCGATGCCGGCTGTTTCGCCGTCGCGGATCTCGCCCACCAGGATTGTGTCCGGGTCGTGGCGCAGGATCGAGCGCAGGCCACGGGCGAAGGTCAGGCCCTTTTTGTCGTTTACCGGGATTTGCAGCACGCCGGGCAGTTCGTATTCCACCGGGTCTTCGATGGTGATGATCTTTTTCTCGCCGGTGTTGGTCTCCGACAAGGCGGCATACAACGTGGTGGATTTGCCGCTGCCGGTGGGGCCGGTCACCAGCAACATGCCGTAGGGTTCGCTGGCCAGTACGCGGATGCGCGCAATGGTCTCGGCCGCCAGCCCAAGGTTGGCGAGGCTCAGGGATTCGCCGCGCTGGGACTTGTCGAGGATGCGCAGCACCGCATCTTCACCGTGGATACTGGGCATGATCGACACCCGAAAATCCACCTCGCGGCCCTGGATTTTCATCTTGAAGCGCCCGTCCTGGGGCACGCGGCGCTCGCCGATATCCAGCTCCGACAGCACCTTGATCCGCGACAGCGCCTGCTCGGCCATGTCCAGGCCGCTGGCTTGACCCATTTGCTGCAAGACGCCGTCGATGCGGTATTTGATGACCAGGCCCTGGGGCGTGGTTTCGACATGGATATCACTGGCGCGGCTTTGCAGCGCATCGAACAGCATGGAGTTGACCAGGCGTACCACGGGGTTGTCGTCGCGGGCGATGCTGCTCAGGGAAATTTCCTGGGCTGCCTGGCTGACATGGGCACTGTCATCGTCGTCGCCAAACGGCTGCATAAGCCGTTGGCTGGCTTCGGCGAGGGTCAGCTGGGCCTTGACCGCGCCGGGCAGGCTCATCGCCAGGGGCAGTTGGCGCAACGCTTTGGACGACTGCAACCAGTGCCGGCTGGCCAGGGTGAACGGGTTGCCCAGTACCAGGCAGGGTTGGCCGTGGTTATCCACAGGCAGCACGTTATGGATCAGCGCCAACGGCAATGCCAGCAGGTCGAAGCGCCAGTGTTCAGAGAGGTCGTGCGGTGCGATGGCGAGCAGGCCCAAGGGCTGGGCGATGGTGTGCAACTGGTCGGGTGCCTTATCCAATACGTCCAGCAGGTAATTGGCCAAGGTCATGCCCCGTTGTGTCGCCAGCGCTTGCCATTGCTGTGTCTGGTCGCTCATCGCGCTACCCCTGGATGGAACCTGCCAGTTCGAAAATCGGCATGTACAGCATGAACACAATCAAGCCGATCAAGCCGCCCACCACCAGCATCAACAGCGGCTCGAACACCTTGCTGAACAGCTCGATGGCCCGCTCCAGTGCTTCATCGTGAAACTGCGCAATGCGCTCGCACATGGCGGCCAGCTCGCCGCTTTGCTCACCCACCCGCAACAAGCGCTCGGCGACGGCAGTGGTCAGTTGATGGCGGGCGAGGGCGGTGGACAACGGCTGGCCGGCCTGGATATCGGTCATGGCCTGGCGCAGGAGGCCTTGACGCTCTTCGGGCAGCAGCGCACCGGACAATTGCACCGCCGTGACCACCGGCATGCCGCCCATCAGCAACATGCCGGTGGTGCGGTAAAACCGCGCGAGGATAAACAGCGTGCGTTGGGCGCCCAGGCTGGGGATTTTCCAGAACAGCTGGGCGGCGCGCCGCTTGAAGGCAGCGCTGCGCAACAACAGCGCCAAGGCGACGATCACCAGTACCAGGCCGAGCAGCAACGCCAGGCCGTGTGCATCCACCAGCGCACCCCACCACACCATGAACCGTGCGGTGGCCGGCAGGTCATTGACCGCGTCGAACACCGAGGCGAAGCGCGGTACCACGAAGAACAGCAAAAACAGCAGGATCAACGCGCCCACGCTGAGCACCACCAAGGGGTACATCAGGGCGCCGCTGACGCGCTTTTTCACGGTTTCCAGGTGGGCTTCAAAATGGTGGTAGCGGCGCAGGGCCACGGCCAGTTGGCCGCTGTGTTCGGAGGACGCCACGGTGGCGATCAACAGCGCAGGAAAGGTCTGGGGCGTGAGCTGCATCGCCTTGGACAGCGAGTTACCTTCGTACATCGACGCGAGCAAGTCGCTCATGACGTGCCGGTTGATGCCGGCGGGCGCCTTGTCGCGCAGGGTTTCCACCGCTTCCACCAGCACCAGGCCGGCGTCCAGCAGCACCACCAGTTCCTGGATAAACAGGCCCAGGGCGAACTGACTGCGCCGGCCGGGCAGTTTGAGTGAGCGACGGGCTTTCAGCGAGACAACGTGGACGCCCTCGGCCTGCAATTGCTGGCGCGCCTGGGCAAGGTCGAGGGCTTGCAGTTGCAGGGTTTGCATATGGCCGTCGCGGATGATGCGAGCGTCAATGTCGATCATGGCATTTGCCTCGCCCGTTGCTGGCGCTGTTGCAGCAACTCGCCGTAGTAACGCCACACCGCCAGGGCATAGCGCGAGCGCCGCCCTTGCCGGTCCGCCTTGGCGCCTGCGTTGTAGGCACCCACCGCTTGCCAGCTGTAACCCTGTTCGCGGATAAACCCGGCGAGGATCCACGCGCCGACCATCACGCTGGTACAGGGCTGGGTTATCAGGTGATGTTCGGTGATGCCCCACTGTGCGAGTGCGGGCAAGTGGCGGCTGTTGATCTGCATCAGACCGATGTCCTGGCTGCCATCACGGTTGACGTTGCGCGCGAGCGGGTTGAGGCCGGACTCCACTTTGGCGATGGCGTACAGCAGCAGCGGGTCGACGTGGTAACGGCTGGCCGCCAACTGCCAGCAATTGGCCTGGGCCACACCCGCTAGGCACAGCCAGGCCAAGGCCACTCGCAGCGTGCACATGACGGCTTACAGCCCGTACACGATGTCGGCGTAGGTGTTCACACCGCCCGCCTTGCCATCGCGACCCAGGGAGATGACCTCGGCATCGTTGGGCGCTGTGCCGGGGTTCTTGAACAGATAAGGGTTGCCCCAAGGATCGGGTGGTAACGCTTTTAAATAGGGGCCGTGCCAATTGCCTGCATTGGCCGGGCGCTCGGTGAGCGCACCCAGGCCGAGGGTTTCCTCAGGATAGTTGCCGTTATCCAGGCGGTACTGGTGCAAGGCATCCGCGAGGGACTTCATCTGGCCCTGGGCGGTCTGCACCTTGGCCAGCTCCAGGCGGTCGAACATCTTCGGACCGACATAGCCGGCGAGCAGGGCGATGATCAGCAGGACAACCAGAAGCTCCAGCAAGGTGAAGCCGTGTTGGGGGCTGTGGATAAGTGAGCGTGCGCGCATGGGGATACCCTGTTGGGAGTGCCAAGGTACGGCGGTTGTGTGTCACTCTCCCGGCCCGTTGTTTGACGGGCACCGCCGGTAGAACTGCGTTGGAACATGTACAGATCAACTCCATGTTCAACTGTAGCGTTGCTCGATATAAGGCGCCGTAAGGCGCCCTATAACGTTTGGCGCTTACGCTTATCCATTAACTGAATATGCGTGTGTGGTGCGATGATTTATTCCATCGCTTCCCAGGCTTCTTTCCACGCCCAGCCCGTACCCGGCGCATATGCCCGCGCGGCCCCTGCACACCAAGCGGTGTAAGGGTGGGGCTTGCACTTATAGTTTGCGCCCGCGTTGGTCACGATATCGCCGGCCTTATAAGGCGTGCCTTCTTTGTAAGCCGGGTAGTCCCCGCCGCCGCTTCCTGGCGTAACGGTGAGGCGGACAACGGCCTGATCGACTGCGTTGTTTTGCTGGTCGCGAACGAGCAGCTGTACTTTGAATTCAGTCGGCTCGGTGACGTTGTAGGCCTTACCGCTGACGGTTACTTCGTTGTAGGGAAGAGTCATCCCTGGGACGGTCCATAGATAGAGCAAGGGGCCTTTACTTCCTGTCGATCCGGCTCCGCTGAAGCTAAAGGCTTGTCCCGACTTCAACGTCGTCGGGCCTGTGATCCGTGCCACCGGTTTTGGGTCCTCACCTGCAATGATCGACATGGCCTGGGTGTAACCCTTGTTGGTGACATAGGTCGAGTTGATCAGCGGATTGGCCTGGTTGAACGTGATCGTCTGGCCTTCCAACTCGCCAATTTTGGCGATGGAGGGGTCGACTTTATCGGCTATTTCTTTCCCCCACTGGCCAACCGCCTCGTTGGCCGCAGTGATTTTATGAAAGATGTTGACCAGTTCCGTTCTCGCCGGGTCGACACCAAAGATCCGGAAATGCACGGTGTCCCCACGCTTGACGGTTTGCATATCGGCCGTGATGAACGAGCCGATATTGTGAGGTTCTTCAGGCACGCCGCCGCCTTGGTAACTCACATCTGAGCACGAGATGAAGAACTCGCCATTGGGGTCATTGCGTACCCAAATGCCGACAATCAGCCCATTACCCGCAACGCCACTGGGGATCGTTCTTACGATATCAAAGAACCCCGAGGCCCCTGGAAGCCTGGGCGGTGTCTGCCAATTTGTTTTAACAACTTCAAACTTCTGTTCGCTACCCAGTTGGATCAAGTCGCTCCATTTCAATATGTCCGTCGCGGTATTGAAACCGGGCCTACTGGTGAAGGCATAGAACTTGCTCGGCACATGCGGTGCGGTGCCGATAAGTCGCATCGTCAATGATTGCCCAGGAATAACATCCGTCTTCGTCCAATAGGGTGTTGGTTGATCCAAGCTGGCCTTTTTGGGGTCATTTGCGGAGCAGATCTGACCATCCTTGATAATGCTCTTGATCTGATCCAACGACGGATTATTAATCTCCGGAATGTGTGCAACCTCATTCCATTGTTGCGCGGCAAATACTTTCGCGGCCGAGCCAGTAAATATCTTTGCTGACTCTCGGCAGCCTTTGTCGACGATCGAGGAACCATCCTCTGATTGCCAGTAACCTCCGGTCGCCTGGCAGTTCACGGCGCGTGATGCGGGGAAGTCCAGCGCGCCATGTGCCCAACTTAAGGCCGGTGCCAGCAACGCGGCCGCCACGGTCCATTTGAGAAGCCTCTTCGTGTACTTATTCATGCTCTAGTCCACCTTCAATTCAGATAAACAAGTTCCGAACTGCTGGAACGATCAGTGTGTGGTTGTGCGCTTGCATCAATGTGTCAGCTGATCTCCCATGGGAGCGACGCGGGTTGCAGGGTTACTCTGCCCAGTGCCATGCAGAAACACCCACCCTTGATAACTGCCTTGCCCTGTAAAACTGTGATTGATGACGGCAAAGTTGCCTTGCTTGAAGGGCGTGCCGGCGGCGGTGCTGAACACGCCCATGATGGTGTCGCCCGGCCCGCTGACTACGCCCCAGTCGGCGGCGCCGGTCAGTGGGTCGGTGTAGACCCGGCGCAGGTAGCGCATGACGGTCGGCTGCCTGCGGTCGAGCACCAAGTCGTCGAGGGACTTGGGAAAGGTATTGCCCGCGGCGTAATACAGCCCGATCGCCCGGCGAATTTCGTTGCCCCGCGCCAGCAACTCCAGCTCGCGCTCGCGCTGCAACACGCTGGACCACAGGGTGCCCACTTCCATCAGCATCACGGCGACCACGGCCACCGTTACCAACATGCCCATGAACACCGAGCCGTGTTGCGGGTGTTTACCAGTCGGCATAGGCGCTCCCATCGTGGGCGGTGCCCGGTGCACCGCTGCGCACGTCGCCCAGGCCTTGCTCGTCCGACGGTTGCAGGTGCCAGGTGTCGCGCTTGCCGGTCAGTGGGTCCACGGGGATTTCGCGCAGGTAGCGGCGCTCCACCAAGGCGTCCAGGGAGTCCGGGTTGGCGCCGTGGTCTTCGCGGTATTGATCCAGGGCCTGGCGGATGGAGGACAGGTTGTGACGCAGCACGGTTTCCTGGGCCTTGGCGTGCTGGCGAAAGTACTGGGGCGTGACCAGGGTCATCAAGGTGGCGATGATGGCCATGACCACCAACAGTTCGATCAGGGTAAACCCCTGTTCACCACTGGCTGTATGACGTTCCATTCAAACTCTCCCGGGTGCTACGGGACGAAACGTCGAATACATCGTCTCCCTCTTGCGGGTTATCGGCAGTGCTCTTGTAGCTGCGCAGTTGCCAGGTGTCTGCGGGCGCACGGTCGGGGCATTCGCACACAGGATCGCGGGGAATGCGGCGCAGGAAGAAGAGTTTTTTGCCTTGCAGATCGGTCTTGTCCGTGACCCCCTCGACCAAGGTTTGCAAGGAGGGCGGGTAGCCGCTGTCGCTGAGGCTTTTTTCAATACGACCGTCGTCGGTGGCGGCTTTGTAAGCATCAATCGCACGGCGGATTTCCCGCAACGAACGTTGCAGGTCGAGTTCTCGATCGCGTTTGCCCATCAACGCCGTCAGCGGATAAGCCACTGTCGAAAGCGTGGCCAACAAGGCCAGCGTCAGTAGTAATTCAATCAGCGTAAAACCTTTGGCGCAGTGATGGCTGGAATGACCCTGCCACATCACTGATCTATCTCCCTCTGTCGCGCCAAGGACTTCTGCACTTACCCAGGCCATTGGATATCACTGCAAGCAAGAGTGTAGATGAACTTTAAATGTGGGTGATTTTTGTACGGTTGGCGGACAAACGGTCGGTTACCCACAATCGCTGTGCACGGGGCTGTGGATAAGGTGTTTGTGGTTGTCCACAGGCCCCGTCAAACCACGCCTGTAGCCTGCTGTATGAAAAACGACCAGCCTAAGTGACGGTTTTTACGGGCAATTGTGTGTGGATAAGGCGAACCCCCGTGTTCGACTTGCCCCCAAAGTCTGTTGGCGCTTCTGTGGATAAGATGTTCGCTACCCTCTGCAACCCACGAAATACGTGGGGTTGGCAGTATTGGTCAAAAATCATCCAAAAGCGCGTTTTGCCGAGTAAAAAGCGCTGTAAGCCGGTATTTATGCTGGGTTGAGGTGGTTTTCCACAGCACATGCAAAGTTGCCCCCAAACTCTGTTGGCGGTTCTGTGGATAAGGTGTTTGCGTACCGCTGGAGGCCACGGTTTATATGGTTTGCATGGAGTTGGTTATAAAATGATCAGTCGCGGGTTAAAACCGTAGACTTGAATAAGTCACGGATTTTCTTCAGTTAATTTCGGCCGGGCAACGCACTTGCCCACAATTGCTGTGGGTGGCTCTGTGGATAAGTTGTTGGGCGAAGGCTAAGAGGCAGGCTGTGAGAGGTCTCCAGCAGACTTGATTGAATTTTGATCAGCGGAGAGGGGCTTAGATATCGTCTTAACCCTCGCCGGCAAGTGCACGTTGCGTGCCGTAGCCGCTGTCGAGCCCCGGCGAGGCAGCGTCAGCGGTGTGTCAGGCAGACCGCAAACGCAGCCTCGCCGGGGCTCGGCAGCGGCTACGCACTATGAGTGGCCTCAATTACTCGTGCACGGCCACACCTTTGAGATACGGGGCTGGCGCGGCCCCCAGGTTGCTCAACAGGCGTTCGCTGTACCAGTCTACGAAATTCACCACGCCGAACTCATAAGTCTTGGAGTACGGGCCGGGCTGGTAAGCGGTGGAGTTGATGCCGCGCTGGTTCTCTTCGGCCAGGCGACGGTCTTGGTCGTTGGTGGCGTCCCACACTTGGCGCATGCGCTCCACGTCGTAGTCCACGCCTTCAACGGCGTCCTTGTGCACGATCCACTTGGTGGTGACCATGGTTTCCTGGGCACTGATCGGCCACACGGTGAACACGATGATGTGGTCGCCCATGCAGTGGTTCCACGAGTGCGGCAGGTGCAGGATGCGCATCGAGCCCAGGTCCGGGTTCTTGATGCGGCCCATCAGCTTGGCGCAGCCTTGCTTGCCGTCCAGCGTCATCGACACCGTGCCCTTGAGCAGCGGCATGCGCACGATGCGGTTACGCAGGCCGAAGCTGGCGTGGGCGTAAGGGATCTTCTCGGCGTCCCAGGCGGCTGCGGAGGCGGCTACGTGGTCCTTGAACGCCTGGTCGGCGCGTGGGTCGGTGACGTCGTCCCATTCCAGCAGGGTTTTCAACAGTTCGGGGTGCGACGCGTTGCAGTGGTAGCACTCGCGGTTGTTTTCCAGCACCAGTTTCCAGTTGGCCTTCTCGAACAAGGTGGTCTGGATCGCCACCTTGGTGTTCTCCATGTCGTACGGTTCCATGTAATGGTTCAGCGTCGACAGGAAGTCATCGATGGCCGGCGGGTTTTCGGCCAGGCTGATGAAGATGTAGCCACCGGCGGTCTTCACGTTCACAGGCTTGAGGCCGTACTGCTTCATGTCGAAGTCGGCGCCCATCTCGGTGCCGGCAAACAGCAGGCGGCCGTCCAGTTCGTAGGTCCACTGGTGGTAGTGGCACACGAGTTTGGCGACCTTGCCCTTGTCACTGGTGCACAGGCGCGAACCCCGGTGGCGGCAGACGTTGTGGAACGCATGCACCACGCCTTCGGCGCCACGGATCACGATGATCGGGTTCTTGCCGATTTGCAGGGTCAGGTAGTTGCCCTTGGCGGGAATTTCGCAGGTCATGCCGGCGATCAACCACTCTTTCTGGAAGATCTCCTGCATATCGATATCAAACAGCCGCTCATCAGAGTAGAACGGCTGCGGCAGCGAAAACGTGCGCTCGCGCTCTTGCAGCATTTGCGCGGTGGCCTTGCGTGCGGGTTCCAGCGGATCGCCCAAGCTTAAGGTTGCGGTGACGTCCATCGTGTGTGTCCTCATGGCCATTCTGTGTGGCCGAGATAAGTGGCTAATCAGGTTTGCAGCAAGGCGTAAAGAAAGCGTCTTTGTTGGGAGCGAGTGTGGGGCCGGCGTTGCGACGATCCTTATCCATGGGCGACATGGCCCAATCTGATCCCGACGCGCAACCCCCTGTCGTTGGGGGCTGGTCGCGATAAGTATGTGAATGTCGCAGATAGGTAAATGGGTGGTTCTCGCCTTACGCAGAATCGCCACCATAAAGCCGAACATCGGCCGTGGAGAACCAGCATGTCCAACAGTTTCCTGAATCCAGTCACTACCCAGACCTGGGCCAATGGTCGGCACATCGTCCGTTGCGTCAAAGTCATCCAGGAAACCTGGGACGTGCGCACCTTTTGCTTCATGGCCGACCAGCCGATCCTGTTCTTTTTCAAGCCGGGGCAGTTTGTCACCCTGGAGCTGGAAATCGACGGCCAGCCGATCATGCGTTCGTACACCATTTCGAGTTCGCCGTCGGTACCGTACAGCTTCTCGGTGACCATCAAGCGTGTGCCGGGTGGCAAGGTGTCCAACTGGCTGCACGACACCCTGCACGAGGGCCAGGAACTGGCGGTACACGGGCCGGTCGGGCTGTTCAACGCCATCGACTTCCCAAGCCCTAAAGTTCTGTACCTGAGCGGCGGCGTGGGCATTACCCCGGTGATGTCTATGGCGCGTTGGTTCTACGACACCAACGCCAATGTCGACATGACGTTTATCCACAGCGCCCGCTCGCCCAAAGACATCATCTACCACCGCGAGCTGGAGCACATGGCGTCGCGGATCGACAACTTCAGCCTGCACCTGATCTGCGAGAAGCATGGCCTGGGCGAGCCGTGGGCTGGGTATCGCGGTTACTTGAACCACAAGATGCTCGAACTGATGGTGCCCGACTTCCTGGAGCGCGAAGTGTTCTGCTGCGGCCCGACGCCCTACATGAATGCGGTGAAACGCCTGTTGGAAGTCGCCGGTTTCGACATGGCGCGCTATCACGAGGAGTCCTTCGGCGCCACGCCGCCGGAAGCCCGTGCGGATGCGGTGGAGCAAGCCGAACAAGCGGCGGATGCGCCGGAAGTCGATTTGGCGGACCTGCACCAGGTGGAGTTCATTGCCTCGGGCAAGAGCATCCGCGTGGCGCCGGGCGAAACCGTGCATGCGGCGGCGGCCAAGCTTGGGCTGCTGATTCCGAAAGCCTGCGGCATGGGGATTTGCGGGACGTGCAAGGTGATGAAGCTGGGCGGCGAGGTGGAGATGGAGCACAACGGCGGCATCACCGAGGAAGACGAAGCCGAAGGCTACATCCTGTCGTGCTGCAGCGTGCCGAAGGGTGATGTGCGTATCGAGTTCTAACAGCGAGGACCGCCCAATGTGGGAGGGGGCTTGCCCCCTCCCACATTTGTTTTATGTACATCAGTCAGTAATTTTCAGGCACCCATGACCTCGCGTATGTCTGCCGCCAATTCCCGCACACGCTCTTCCTCGGTATCCCACGCACACATGAAGCGCGCGCCGCCTTTGCCGATGAAGGTGTAGAAGCGCCAGCCCTTGGCCGTCAGCGCGGCAATGGCCGGTTCCGAGAGTTGCAGGAACACGCCATTGGCCTGCACCGGGAACATCAAATGCACCCCAGGAATATCCGCCACCAGGCTGCTCAGCAGTTGCGCGCATTGGTTGGCGTGGCGTGCGTGTTTGAGCCAGGCATCGTTTTCCAGCAGGCCCACCCACGGGGCGGACAGGAAGCGCATTTTCGACGCCAGTTGGCCGGCCTGTTTGCAGCGGTAGTCGAAGTCTTCGGCCAGTTTGTGGTTGAAAAACAGGATCGCTTCACCCACCGCCATGCCGTTCTTGGTGCCGCCAAAACACAGCACGTCCACACCGGCCTTCCAGGTCAGGTCTGCCGGCGAGCAGCCGAGGAACGCACAGGCGTTGGAGAAGCGTGCGCCGTCCATATGCAGGTTCAGGCCCAGCTCTTTGCAGGTGGCGCTGATGGCGCGAATTTCTTGCGGGGTGTACACGCTGCCGACTTCGGTGGCCTGGGTCAGGGTCACGACGCGTGGCTTGGGGTAGTGGATGTCCTGGCGCTTGAGGGCGATCTCGCGGATCGATTCCGGGGTCAGCTTGCCGTTTTCGGTGCGGGCTACAAGCAGCTTGGAGCCGTTGGAGAAAAATTCCGGCGCGCCACATTCGTCGGTTTCGACGTGGGCGGTTTCCGAGCAAATCACGCTATGGTAGCTCTGGCACAAGGACGACAGCGCCAGCGAGTTGGCGGCGGTGCCGTTGAAGGCGAAGAACACTTCACAGTCGGTTTCGAACAGGTTGCGGAAACCGTCGGCGGCGCGGTGGGTCCATTCATCATCGCCATAGGCGCGTTGATGGCCTTGGTTGGCTTGTTCCATGGCGGCCCAGGCTTCCGGGCAGATGCCAGAATAGTTGTCGCTGGCGAATTGTTGGCTCTTGTCAGTCATGGCCCATTCCTGTGGTCGATGTTGGTGCGCACTGTAACCAAGATCGTCGGGGGTGCGCACGCTCTGTAAACGCAAAGTCACTGGGGAATTATGCACGGTACTGGAATGATGCCTGTCGGACGCGTCCGTGATGGCGCTTTGGATCTGCTCAAGTGGCTGGCGCTGCTGAGTATGGTGCTCGATCACTTGCGCTATGTCGGCTTGAGCCTGGACGGTCTGTACATACCGGGGCGCCTGGCGTTCCCGTGGTTTTGCCTGGCGATTGCGGCGAACCTGCATCGGGTCAGAACGGCACCGGTGACGGGCCATTGGCGTTACCTGGGCTGGCTGCTGTTGTTCAGTGTGATCAGCGAAGTGCCGTATCGGCTGTTTATCGAGGATGCGGATACGTTGAATGTGTTGCCGACCCTGGCACTGGGTTTGCTGGTTGCCAGAGGATGGCAGCAGAAGGCGTTGGTTGGCCGAGGTTTAGCGCTGATTGCCCTGGTAACGGGTGCCGTATTTTCGGCACAGCTGATGTTCGGATTTTTCGGTGTATTGCTGCCGCTGGCGATGCTGCTGGTGTTCAAGCGGCCTTGGTATTTCAGTGTGTTGCCGGGGTTGGTCTGCGTGGCCGCCAACCAATGGCAGATCCTGCTCAATAGCGGCACGCCGGTCGCGCTACTGGGATTGGCCGCATGCCTGATTGCGCCATTGGCGGGATTGGTCTTATTACGACACGTCCATAACATCTCGCCGCCAGCCATGCGCCGCTGGGCGTATGCCCTTTATCCGCTGCATTTTTTGCTGTTACTACTTGTCCGTCAGATCAACGCTTAACCCCTGTGGGAGGGGGCTTGCCCCCGATAGCGGTGTGTCAGCCACAGCATGTGCAAGCTGATCCACTGTCATCGGGGGCAGGCCCCCTCCCACATTTATTCCGTGTTGTTCCGGCAATGTCGTAAACGCACCTTTGCGTGGCGTGCGTAGGCATTTGATCTGCCAGCGCCAGCCCTACCATCGCATCAAAGGGCCCTGCACGGGCCTCAACAATACGAAAGGCTGGGAGAGACGCGATGTTCAGCAAGAAAGACCAGATCCAGGGTTATGACGATGCACTGTTGGCGGCGATGAATGCCGAGGAGCAGCGTCAGGAAGATCATATCGAGCTGATCGCGTCAGAGAACTACACCAGCAAGCGTGTGATGGAAGCGCAAGGCAGCGGCCTCACCAACAAATACGCCGAAGGCTACCCAGGCAAGCGCTACTACGGTGGCTGCGAGCACGTGGACAAGGTTGAAGCGCTGGCCATCGAACGCGCCAAGCAACTGTTCGGCGCCGATTACGCCAACGTGCAGCCGCATTCCGGTTCGTCCGCCAACAGCGCTGTGTACCTGGCGCTGATCAATGCTGGCGACACCATCCTGGGCATGAGCCTGGCCCACGGCGGTCACTTGACCCACGGCGCCAAAGTGTCGTCCTCGGGCAAGCTGTACAACGCGGTGCAGTACGGCATCAACACCGACACGGGCCTGATCGACTACGACGAAGTCGAGCGCCTGGCTGTCGAGTGCCAGCCGAAAATGATCGTGGCCGGTTTCTCCGCCTACTCCAAGACCCTGGATTTCCCGCGCTTTCGTGCCATTGCCGACAAAGTCGGCGCGCTGCTGTTCGTCGACATGGCCCACGTGGCCGGCCTGGTCGCCGCTGGCCTGTACCCGAACCCGCTGCCGTACGCCGACGTGGTCACCACCACCACCCACAAGACCCTGCGCGGTCCACGTGGCGGCTTGATCCTGGCCAAGGCCAACGAAGCCATCGAGAAGAAACTCAACGCCGCCGTATTCCCTGGCGCCCAGGGCGGCCCGCTGATGCACGTCATCGCCGGCAAGGCCGTGTGCTTCAAGGAAGCCGCTGAGCCTGGCTTCAAGGCCTACCAGCAACAAGTGATCGACAACGCCCAGGCGATGGCCGGCGTGTTTATCCAGCGCGGCTACGATGTCGTGTCCGGCGGCACCGATAACCACCTGTTCCTGGTCAGCCTGATCCGTCAGGGCCTGACCGGCAAAGAGGCAGACGCCGCCCTGGGTCGCGCACACATCACCGTCAACAAGAACGCCGTGCCCAATGACCCGCAGTCGCCGTTCGTGACCTCGGGCCTGCGCATCGGCACCCCGGCGGTGACCACGCGTGGTTTCAAAGTGGCGCAGTGTGTCGAGTTGGCTGGCTGGATCTGCGACATCCTCGACAACCTCGGCGACGCCGATGTCGAGGCCAACGTGGCCAAGCACGTGTCTGCCCTGTGCGCTGATTTCCCGGTTTATCGCTGAGCGCGGTTTTGGAGTAATGACTATGCAACGCTACTCGGGCTTCGGCCTCTTCAAGCACTCCCTCAGCCATCACGAAAACTGGCAGAAGATGTGGCGCACGCCGACCCCGAAAAAGGTCTACGACGTGGTCATCGTCGGCGGCGGCGGGCATGGTCTGGCGACCGCTTATTACCTGGCCAAAGAACACGGCATCACCAACGTGGCCGTGGTCGAGAAAGGCTGGCTGGGCGGCGGTAACACCGCGCGCAACACCACCATCGTGCGGTCCAACTACCTGTGGGACGAGTCGGCGCACCTGTACGAACACGCGATGAAACTGTGGGAAGGCCTGTCCCAGGACCTGAACTACAACGTGATGTTCTCCCAGCGTGGCGTGTACAACCTGTGCCACACCCTGCAGGACATCCGTGATTCCGAGCGCCGCGTCAGCGCCAACCGCCTCAACGGCGTGGACGGCGAGCTGCTCAATGCCAAGCAAGTGGCCGACGAGATTCCGTACCTCGATTGCTCCAAGAACACCCGCTACCCGGTCCTCGGCGCCACCGTGCAACGGCGCGGCGGCGTGGCCCGTCACGATGCCGTGGCCTGGGGCTTTGCCCGTGCTGCCGACGCACTGGGCGTGGACCTGATCCAGCAGACCGAAGTGATCGGTTTTCGCAAGGAAAACGGCGTGTGCATCGGCGTGGAAACCAACAAGGGCTTTATCGGCGCCAAGCGCGTCGGTGTAGTCACGGCGGGTAACTCCGGCCATATGGCTTCGCTGGCGGGCTTCCGCCTGCCCATCGAATCCCACCCGCTGCAAGCGTTGGTGTCGGAGCCGATCAAGCCGATCATCGACAGCGTGATCATGTCCAACGCCGTGCACGGTTACATCAGCCAGTCCGACAAGGGCGACCTGGTGATCGGCGCGGGTATCGACGGCTACAACGGCTACGGCCAGCGTGGTTCGTACCCGGTGATCGAACACACCATCCAGGCCATCGTCGAGATGTTCCCGGTGCTGTCCCGCGTGCGCATGAACCGTCAGTGGGGCGGCATCGTCGACACCACGCCGGACGCGTGCCCGATCATCTCCAAGACCCCGGTGCCGAACATGTTCTTCAACTGCGGTTGGGGCACCGGTGGCTTCAAGGCCACGCCAGGCTCAGGCAACGTATTTGCCGCAAGCCTCGCCAAGGGTGAAATGCACCCGTTGGCCGCCCCTTTCTCCATCGACCGTTTCCACAACGGTGCGTTGATCGACGAACACGGCGCTGCGGCTGTCGCCCACTAACAGGAGAAATTTCCTATGTTGCATATCTTCTGTCCTCACTGTGGCGAACTGCGCTCCGAAGAGGAATTCCACGCGTCCGGCCAAGCGCACATCCCGCGCCCGCTGGACCCGAATACCTGCACCGACGAGCAGTGGGGCGACTACATGTTCTTTCGCGACAACCCACGTGGGCTGCACCACGAACTGTGGATCCATGCCGCCGGTTGCCGTCAGTACTTCAACGCCACCCGCGACACCGTCACCTACGAAATTCTTGAAACCTACAAGATCGGCGAGAAGCCGCAATTCACCGCCAAGGCCGCTGGAGAGAAGGTATGAGCCAGATCAATCGCCTGTCCAACGGTGGCCGGATCGACCGTAACAAAGTCCTGACCTTCAGCTTCAACGGCCAGAGCTACAAAGGCTTTGAAGGCGACACCCTGGCCGCCGCCCTGCTGGCCAACGGCGTCGACATCATCGGCCGCAGCTTCAAATACTCGCGCCCTCGCGGCATCTTTGCTGCAGGCGCCGAAGAGCCGAACGCGGTGCTGCAGATCGGCGCCACCGAAGCCACCCAGATCCCCAACGTGCGCGCCACGCAACAAGCGCTGTACCAAGGGTTGGTCGCCACCAGCACCAACGGCTGGCCGAACGTCAACACCGACGTAATGGGCATTCTCGGCAAGGTCGGCGGCAAGCTGATGCCGCCGGGTTTCTACTACAAAACCTTCATGTACCCGCAATCGTTCTGGATGACGTACGAGAAGTACATCCGTAAGGCCGCAGGTCTTGGCCGCTCGCCGACCGAGAACGATCCGGACACCTACGACAACTTCAACCGTCACTGCGACGTGCTGATCGTGGGCGCCGGCCCTGCTGGCCTGGCCGCTGCATTGGCGGCTGCGCGCAGCGGTGCCCGTGTGATCATCGCCGACGAGCAGGAAGAGTTCGGCGGGTCCTTGCTTGATTCCCGCGAAAGCCTCGACGGCAAACCGGCCGCCGAATGGGTTGCCAGCGTCATCGCCGAATTGAAAGCCCTGCCGGACGTGGTGCTGCTGCCCCGCGCCACCGTCAACGGCTACCACGACCATAACTTTCTGACCATTCACGAGCGCCTCACCGATCACCTGGGTGACCGTGCGCCGATCGGCGTGGTGCGTCAGCGTATCCACCGCGTACGCGCCAAGCGCGTGGTGCTGGCCACTGGTGCGTGCGAACGTCCGTTGGTGTACGGCAACAACGACGTGCCGGGCAACATGCTGGCCGGCGCAGTTTCCACCTACGTGCGCCGTTATGGCGTGGCACCGGGCAAGAAGCTGGTGCTGTCGACCAACAACGACCATGCCTACCGCGTTGCCCTGGACTGGCTCGACGCCGGTCTGCAAGTGATCGCCGTGGCCGATGTGCGCCACAACCCACGCGGCGCGCTGGTGGAAGAAGCCCGTGCCAAAGGCATCCGTATCCTCACCGGCAGCGCCGTGGTCGAAGCCCGTGGCACCAAGCGCGTGACCGCTGCGCGTATCGCCGCGATTGACGTCACAGCGCATAAAGTCAGCAGCCCCGGCGAATGGCTGGACTGCGACCTGGTGGCCAGCTCCGGCGGCTACAGCCCGGTGGTCCACTTGGCCTCGCACCTGGGCGGCAAGCCGACCTGGCGTGAAGACATCCTCGGTTTTGTACCGGGCGAAGCCCCACAGAAACGTGTGTGCGTCGGTGGCATCAATGGCGTCTACGGCCTCGGCGACTCCCTGGCCGACGGTTTTGAAGGCGGCGTACGCGCCGCCAGCGAAGCCGGTTTTGCCCCGGTGGAAGGCACGTTGCCAAAAGCCTTGAGCCGTCTTGAAGAGCCGACCCTGGCGATCTACCAGGTGCCGCACGACAAGCCGACCGCCCGGGCGCCGAAGCAATTCGTCGACCTGCAAAACGACGTCACTGCTGCCGCCATCGAACTCGCCACCCGCGAAGGTTTCGAGTCGGTCGAGCACGTCAAACGCTATACCGCGCTGGGCTTTGGCACCGACCAGGGCAAGCTGGGTAACGTCAACGGCCTGGCCATTGCCGCCCGCTCCCTGAACGTAACCATCCCGCAGATGGGCACCACCATGTTCCGTCCCAACTACACGCCGGTGACTTTCGGCGCGGTCGCGGGCCGGCACTGTGGGCACATCTTCGAACCGGTGCGCTACACCGCGCTGCAAGCCTGGCACGTGAAGAACGGCGCCGAGTTTGAAGACGTCGGCCAGTGGAAACGCCCGTGGTACTTCCCGCGCAACGGTGAAGACCTGCACGCTGCGGTCAAACGCGAATGCCTGGCCGTGCGCGACAGCGTCGGCCTGCTGGATGCGTCCACCCTCGGCAAGATCGACATTCAAGGCCCGGATGCCCGCGAGTTCCTCAACCGCATCTACAGCAACGCCTGGACCAAGCTCGACGTGGGCAAGGCGCGCTACGGCCTGATGTGCAAGGAAGACGGCATGGTCTTCGATGACGGCGTGACCGCCTGCATCGCCGACAACCACTTCCTGATGACCACCACCACCGGCGGTGCGGCTCGCGTGTTGCAGTGGCTGGAAATCTACCAACAGACCGAATGGCCGGACCTCAAGGTGTACTTCACCTCGGTCACCGACCACTGGGCGACCATGACCCTGTCCGGCCCCAACAGCCGCAAGCTGCTGGCGGAAGTGACCGACATCGACCTGGACAAGGACGGCTTCCCGTTCATGACCTGGAAAGAAGGCTTGGTCGGCGGCGTACCGGCGCGAGTGTTCCGTATCTCGTTTACCGGTGAGCTGTCGTACGAAGTCAACGTGCAGGCCGACTACGCCATGGGCGTGCTGGAAAAAATCGTCGAGGCCGGCAAAAAGTACAACCTGACCCCGTACGGCACCGAGACCATGCACGTCCTGCGGGCCGAGAAGGGCTTCATCATCGTCGGCCAAGACACCGACGGTTCGATGACCCCGGACGACCTGAACATGGGTTGGTGCGTTGGCCGCACCAAACCGTTCTCGTGGATCGGCTGGCGCGGCATGAACCGTGAAGACTGCGTGCGTGAAGAGCGCAAGCAATTGGTGGGCTTGAAGCCAATCGATCCAAACGTGTGGCTGCCGGAAGGCGCGCAGTTGGTGTTCGATCCGAAGCAGTCGATCCCGATGAAGATGGTCGGTCACGTGACCTCAAGTTATGCGCACAACTCCCTGGGTTATTCGTTTGCCATGGGCGTGGTGAAGGGCGGCTTGAAGCGCATTGGCGAGCGGGTGTTCTCACCGCAGGCGGATGGCAGCGTGATTGAGGCGCAGATTGTGTCTTCGGTGTTCTTTGACCCGAAAGGCGATCGCCAGAACATCTGATAGACCCAGTCGCCTGCATCGCAGGCAAGCCAGCTCCCACATTCCCCTGTGGGAGGGGGCTTGCCCCCGATGAGGCCAGAACAGACACCACAGCATTCAGAACAGGTGCTTTATGACAGCAGCCAATGTTTACCAACAACGCCCAACCACCGGGGCCAAGGCCGAGTCGTCGCTGCACCATGCCGACCTCGCCAGCCTGGTCGGCAAGGGCCGCAAGAACGCCGGCGTGACCGTGCGTGAAAAGAAACTCCTCGGCCACCTGACTATTCGTGGCGATGGGCATGACGCGGCCTTCGCCGCCGGCGTGCACAAGGCCCTGGGCATCGAGTTGCCCGGCGCTCTGCAAGTCATCGTCAAAGGCGAAACCAGCCTGCAATGGCTTGGCCCGGATGAGTGGTTGCTCATCGTGCCAAGCGGTGAAGAATTCGCTGCCGAACAGAACCTGCGTGCTGCCCTTGGCGACCTGCATATCCAGATCGTCAACGTCAGCGGCGGCCAGCAGATTCTCGAACTGAGCGGCCCGAACGTGCGCGACGTGCTGATGAAGTCCACCAGCTACGACGTGCACCCCGACAACTTCCCGGTGGGCAAGGCGGTGGGCACGGTGTTCGCCAAGTCGCAACTGGTGATCCGCCACACGGCACAAGACACCTGGGAACTGCTGATCCGCCGCAGCTTCTCGGACTACTGGTGGTTGTGGTTGCAGGACGCCTCGGCCGAGTTCGGCCTGAGCGTTCAAGCCTGAGGAAGAGCCCATGAGCCGCGCCCCTGATACATGGATTTTGACCGCCGACTGCCCCAGCGTGCTCGGCACGGTGGACGCGGTAACCCGCTACCTGTTCGAGCAGGGTTGCTACGTCACCGAACACCATTCGTTCGATGATCGCCTCTCGGGCCGATTTTTTATTCGGGTGGAATTCCGTCAACCCGACGGCTTCGACGAGCAGGGTTTTCGCGATGGCCTGGCCACTCGCGGTGAAGCCTTTGGCATGATCTTCGAGCTGACGGCGCCGAACTACCGGCCAAAAGTGGTGATCATGGTCTCCAAGGCCGATCACTGCCTCAACGACCTGTTGTACCGCCAGCGCATCGGCCAGCTGTCGATGGACGTGGTCGCGGTGGTGTCCAACCACCCCGATCTCAAACCTTTGGCCGACTGGCATCAAATTCCCTACTACCATTTCCCCCTCGACCCTAACGACAAACCGTCCCAGGAGCGTCAAGTGTGGCAGGTGGTGGAAGACACTGGCGCCGAACTGGTGATCCTTGCGCGCTACATGCAAGTGCTGTCGCCGGAGCTGTGCCGCAAGCTGGACGGCAAGGCCATCAATATTCATCACTCGTTGTTGCCGGGGTTCAAGGGTGCCAAGCCTTACCACCAGGCGTACAACAAGGGCGTGAAGCTGGTCGGTGCCACGGCGCATTACATCAACAACGACCTGGACGAAGGCCCGATCATCGCCCAAGGCGTGGAAGTGGTGGATCACAGCCACTATCCCGAGGACTTGATTGCCAAGGGGCGGGATATTGAAGGACTCACGTTGGCGCGGGCCGTTGGGTATCACATTGAGCGGCGGGTGTTCTTGAATGCCAATAGGACGGTGGTGCTCTGACTGACGCCATCGGGGGCTTGCCCCCGATGAGCATGGGTATCTACACAACTTCCAGTGAATACGGAATCTATGGCAATCAGGCTTCTGTGGTGAGCGGGCTTGCCCCGCGCTGGGCTGCGAAGCGGCCCCTAAAACGTTCACCTCGACTGATTCTGGCACTCTGCGGTGACCTTATTGGGGCTGCTGCGCAGCCCAGCGCGGGGCAAGCCCGCTCACCACAGAGTGATGTGTCAGCCTTTAAGAGTTGTGTAGATAGCTATGCCCCGATGAGGCCCCAAAAAACAACACAAGAAACAGCATCTGTACCCGAGCACTTAAACGCGCTGCCCACCCAAAAGGGCAGCGCAGTTCCATAAAAACAACAGCGAGGTGAAAGCATGTCTGGTAATCGTGGTGTCGTGTATCTCGGCAACGGCAAGGTCGAAGTACAGAAAATCGACTATCCCAAAATGCAGGACCCCCGTGGCAGGAAGATTGAGCACGGCGTCATCCTGCGCGTGGTCTCCACCAACATCTGCGGCTCCGACCAACACATGGTGCGTGGCCGCACCACTGCCCAGACCGGCCTGGTGCTCGGTCACGAGATCACCGGTGAAGTGATCGAGAAGGGCAGCGATGTCGAAAACCTGAAGATCGGCGACCTGGTGTCCGTCCCCTTCAACGTCGCCTGCGGCCGCTGCCGCTCCTGCAAAGAGCAGCACACCGGCGTGTGCCTGACCGTCAACCCGGCCCGTGCCGGCGGTGCCTATGGCTACGTCGACATGGGCGACTGGACCGGCGGCCAGGCCGAGTACGTGCTGGTGCCGTACGCCGACTTCAACTTGCTGAAACTGCCGGACCGCGACAAGGCCATGGAAAAAATCCGCGACCTGACCTGCCTCTCCGACATTCTCCCCACGGGCTACCACGGCGCCGTCACTGCCGGCGTTGGCCCAGGCAGCACCGTGTACATCGCCGGCGCCGGCCCGGTCGGCCTGGCCGCTGCCGCCTCCGCACGCCTGCTGGGCGCGGCGGTGGTGATCATTGGCGACGTCAACTCCATCCGCCTGGCCCACGCCAAGGCCCAGGGTTTTGAAATCGTCGACCTGTCTACCGACACCCCACTGCACGAACAAATCGCCGCCCTGCTTGGCGAACCCGAAGTGGACTGCGCGGTTGACTGCGTAGGCTTTGAAGCACGCGGCCACGGCCACGACGGCGTCAAGGCCGAAGCCCCGGCCACCGTACTCAACTCGCTGATGGGCGTAGTGCGCGTAGCCGGCAAGATCGGTATTCCTGGCCTGTACGTCACCGAAGATCCGGGTGCCGTCGACGCTGCTGCGAAAATGGGCAGCCTGAGCATCCGCTTTGGTTTGGGCTGGGCTAAATCCCACAGCTTCCACACCGGGCAAACGCCGGTGATGAAGTACAACCGCCAATTGATGCAGGCGATCATGTGGGACCGGATCAACATTGCTGAAATCGTTGGCGTGCAGGTGATCAGCCTGGATGATGCGCCACGTGGGTACGGCGAGTTCGATGCGGGCGTGCCGAAGAAGTTTGTGATTGATCCGCATAAGTTGTTTAGTGCGGCGTAAATATCAGGTTAAAAAAGGCGTCATTGACGCCTTTTTTTGCAGCTAGAAGTAAGCAAAGTACGAACTTATTACCATAGTTGTAAATGACGTAAGTGCGATGAGTGCGGGTATGACCATCCAGTGCTTGAGGGTTTTTGGGATTTTTTCAACGTCCTCGACAAGTACCATTCCCCTCCTTTCAATGATTATCGGGATAAGAATGACGGTGGCCATGGCGAATAGGCGTGATTGTCTTCCTTCAAACGGAAGAAAACGGCAGGTATGTCTGAACCCAACAATAAAGGAGCTATGTTGCGTATAGCGTTCTGCTGTATCGAGCTTCTCAAACATGACGTAAAAGGTCAGCGGGATACTGAGTAGCATGATGCCCCCCGCGCACATGGCTATATATTCCAGAGTCATTTAATTTTCCATCGTCCGGTAGAGGAGTGCACCCGTGTGCTCTCCTAACGTACTGCCAACCTTGCTCCCAACGAACCCGCCCGCTGTAGGAATGCCAAAAATAATCATGCAGGCGCCCATGCCGATATAGAAGCCAGCAGACGCGCCGTAGGATGCTCCTCCGAGCCCAAGCGCTAACTTGGATCCTTCAACATATTTCGCTTGTGTACATTCTTGCTCACGCCCGGTGGAACACGCCTCTGCTCTATCTGCGTCAGGTGTTTGCTCCAAGCACCGCTCACACTGCCGATGCCCAAAGAGGCATGGGACATGATGGTCTGCAATTGATCGTAGTTTTTGATCATAAATTGATCAGCGGCGGAGTGTGCCAACAGCGCATGCTTGACGTTAGCGGCTGATTGCATCAAGCGAGCTTCTTCAGCGGTACAGGAAGCTGTTCGGCTGTCCCCGATAATGACCAAATGTCCAGGCAGTACTACGGTGTTGCGAATGTGTTGGTTGAGGGTATCGAACTTGGTTTGGGTATTTGGGTTGAGCGAAAGGCTCAGTTTGAGCAACGGATAAGGCTGCGGCCGTTCATTGATAAATGCATAGGCTCCCTGCATCGCGTGCACCTCCAGGACTGTGGCGCACGACTATAAGAAGGCGCTACAAGCGAGGTAAGACGCATGCAGGGGCGGTGTTAACGTTTCGGAAATGGACTACTTAAGTCCAGGCGCATGCCTACGATTGCAGCCGTCGGCTGACCTCCGCCATGAGCAAGCCCCCTCCCACCTAGGTTTTGACGCTGTCAGCGACTAGCCAGTACGCCTTGATACACCGACAGGCGAGGACGGTTTCAGAATGGGGGCTTCTGTTCAATCACTGTGGGGCGATTCGCGCTCATTGAGATTTTCCTGACAGGGCTTTCACACTTGTCATGGACTTCGATAGGCGCGATGGGTTCCTGGCCCTGTTCAGCTTACAGTGATGCCAATTGGCCCTGATACAGCACCGGCCCCGTCGGTTGGCCGGTCGGCGAACCGCCGCGCGGTTCCAGGCTTACGGCCAAGGTCAGCGGCGCGGTCAACAATGCTTGTTGCTCCTTGCTCAACTCGATTCGCCCCTTGCCGGCAGCCGGCACCAGCCCCAGTGAGATGGGTTTGCCACCGGGCGGGATGAACCACAGTTCCAAATCACGCGTCGGCTCTACCGCAGCCAAGGCCAACGGTTCGATTTGCAGGTGGTCGGCAAACGCCTTTATCTGCAACGCCGGTTGTTGGTTGGCGGCGACCAGTGTGGCGTTGTATTCCACGCCCAGGTCGCGCTGGTACAGCACGCCCACCAGCACGGCGATGACGACCCCGAAGGCGGCCGCCCACAGCCGCAGGTTCAGCCACAACGGTTTTTTCGCCGGTATGTGCAGGGCCTGGGGCTCGATGCGGGCCTGGATACCTGCCCAAACGTGCGCCGGCACCGGGTACTCGGGCAGCTCGCCGGTAAGGCTGGCGAGGGCGGATTGCCAATGGCCCAGTTCGACACGCAACGCGGCATCGTCCAGCAAAAGCGCATCAAAACGTCGACGGGCGGTGGCAGGCATCAGGCCGATGGCGTAGTCGGCGGCGAGGGCGCGGCGCAGGGTGGTGGTTTGGTAGTTCATGATTCAAGGCACCTGCGCAGGCGCTCCATGCCGCGGCGAATCCAGGATTTGACTGAGCCCAGGGGCGCGGCCAAGTGTTCGGCCAACTGCGAGCACGACAGGCCCTGGAAGTAAGCCACGGTGATCGATTGACGCTGCATGCCGTCGAGGGTATCGAGGCAGCGGTTCAGCGCACGGGCTTCGCGTTCGCTGTCGAGCAGGTCGTGGGCGCTGGGGCCTTCGTCAAGCAGGGCGTCCTGTTGGCCGTCGGCCAAAGGCTGTTCGCGGCGTTTACGCAGTTGGTCGATGGCCAGGTTGCGGGTGATGTTGATCATCCAGGTCATCGGCGCCGCCAGGTGGGCTTCGTAGCGCGAGGCGTTGTACCAGATGCGCACGAAGGCTTCCTGCAGCACCTCTTCGGCCAGGTCCTGGCGGCCCATGAAGCGCATTGCGACCCCGTGCAGGCGTGGCGAAACACGGTGATAGAGCGTTTCGAACGCCTGGCGATTGCCCAAGGCGCATTGGGCCAGCAGGGGCCGCAAGGGGTCAGCATCAGTGAGCGTAATAGGGCTTCTCCAGGCTCTCGTTCGAGGGCGACGGGACTGCGCACGGTAGGCAGAGGTTAGTTCAGCTTGGGCGCTCATTCCATCTTGCTCCGGGCGGCGTATCAAGCCTATACGCAGGGCAGGGCGATTCGGATGCGGGTGTGGGAACAATCCCCCGGAATGCCCAGTCAAACGCCTGCTTTTGCACCTATATAGCCAGAGGTTGTTTCAATGAAGATTTCACGCGGTTTCGCCTTTTCCTGCCTGATGAGCCTGGCCGCCACCCCGGTATTTGCCGCAGGTTTCAGCCTTGGCGACGCGGCCAATGCCATTGCCGGTATGCAAGGCGGTAGCAACAAAGCCGCTGCCGCCGCGCCGTCGTCCGAGACGGCCAGCCTGCTCGGCGCGCTGACCTCGCAACTGAACATCACCCCCGAACAAGCGGTTGGCGGCACCGGCGCCATGCTGGGCCTGGCCAAGAACAAACTGAGCGGCAATGACTATTCGCAACTGGGCAACAGCGTGCCCGGCCTGGATCAGTTGTCGGGCAACAATGCCCTGGGCAGCCTCGGCGCCTTGAGCGGGATGCTCGGCCAGACCGGCGGCAGCAAGACCAGCGGCCTGGACGGCCTGCTGGGTAACGTGAAAGACACCAACGACCTCAATACCGCCTTCAGCGCCCTGGGCATGGACAGTGGCATGATCGGCCAATTCGCCCCGGTGATCCTGCAATACCTGGGCGGCCAGGGTGCCAGCAGTTCGGTGCTGGGCAAACTGGCCCAGGCCTGGGGCACCGGCAGTTAAATAGCGTCCGCGCGCAGTTGTTCGATGCGCGTGTCTTTCTCCTGCCAGAGCTGGTTGACCCAGTGCTGGACGGTCTGGCGAAACGCCGGGTCGTTCGCGTAATCCCCCTGCCATAACGCCGGATCCAGCGCTCGGGTGCGGATGTCGATGATCACCTTCGGCACCGCGCCGCTGATCAAGTCCCAGAACCCCGGAATCTTCTGCTGCGGATAGACCACCGTGACGTCGAGGATCGCGTCCAGCTGTTCACCCATCGCCGCCAGCACAAACGCCACGCCGCCCGCTTTGGGCTTGAGCAACCGTGTGAAGGGAGAATTCTGCTGCGTGCGCTTGGCCTCGCTGAACCGCGTGCCTTCCAGGTAATTGACCACCGTCACCGGCTGGCGCTTGAACAGCTCGCAGGCCTGTTGGGTGATCTTCAAGTCCTGGCCGGCCAGCTCCGGATGCTTGGCCAGAAAGGCCTTGGTGTAACGCTTCATGAACGGGTAATCCAGCGCCCACCAGGCCAGGCCCAGGAAGGGCACCCAGATCAGTTCTTTTTTCAGGAAGAACTTGAAGAACGGCGTACGCCGGTTGAGCGCCTGGATCAGCGCCGGAATATCCACCCAGGACTGGTGGTTGCTGATGACCAGGTACGAGGTGTCGCTGCGCAAGTCGTCACCGCCGCGAATGTCCCATTGGGTCGGGATGCAGCGGGCGAAGATCAGTTTGTCGATCTCGGCCCAGGTCTCGGCGATCCACATCACCGCCCACGACATGTAGTCGCGAAGGCGCCCCGGTGCCACCAGCTTGAGCAGGGCAAATACCAGCAACGGGCCGATCAGGATCAGCGTATTGAGCAACAGCAGCAGGGTGACCAGACAGCCGGTGAGCAGGCGGCGCATAAGCAACTCTTGGGATCGTGTGGGCGGGCCATGATAAGCAAGCTGAGTCTAGAGGCCAAATCGCAAAACGCCGGACGAATGTTTCACAATGTGCCGGGTAGGGTGGGTTGACTAACTAACGGCCGCTTTTGCGGTCTAGAATCCGCCTACTTAATTCAAGGAAACCACCCACGTGAAATCTATCCTTGCCGCTCTTGCCCTCGTCGCACTGCCTGTCATGGCCGCCGAACCGACCTTGTACGGTCGCTACGAATACATCCAACTGCCGGAGATCGGTGAAACCTTCAAGGCCAAGATGGACACCGGCGCGCTGACTGCTTCGCTGTCGGCCCGTGATATCGAAACCTTCACCCGTGATGGCGACGATTGGGTGCGCTTCCGCCTCGGCGGCAAGGACGCCTCCAACAAGGTCTACGAACACAAGGTCTCGCGCATCAGCAAGATCAAGAGCCGCGCCGACGAAGACGACGACAAGGACGAAGCCAGCGTCGCCAAGCGCCCGGTGATCGACCTGGAAATGTGCCTGGGCGACGTCAAGCGCACGGTCGAGGTCAACCTCACCGACCGCAGCAGCTTCAACTACCCACTGCTGATCGGCGCTAAAGCCTTGCGTGAATTTGGCGCAGCGGTAAACCCGGCTCGTCGGTACACTGCCGACAAACCGGACTGCTGACGGACCCAAATGCCCCACATCCTGATTGTCGAAGACGAAGCGGCGATAGCCGACACGCTGCTATTCGCCCTGCAAGGCGAGGGCTTTACCACCACCTGGCTGAGCCTCGGCCAGGAGGCGCTGGCCCATCAGCGCCAGACCCCTGCCGACCTGATCATCCTCGACATCGGCCTGCCGGACATCAGCGGTTTTGAAACCTGCAAGCAATTGCGCCGCTTCAGTGAAGTGCCGGTGATGTTCCTCAGTGCGCGGGACGCTGAGATCGACCGTGTGGTGGGCTTGGAGATTGGCGCCGATGACTATGTGGTCAAACCGTTCAGCCCTCGGGAAGTGGCGGCGCGGGTGCGGGCGATCCTCAAGCGGGTCGGCCCCGGTGTTGCACCGGCAGTGTTCCAGGTCGATTTGGAGCGCATGCAGATCACTTATCGCGGCCAACCCTTGAGCCTTACGCGGCATGAGTTCCGCCTGCTGCAAAGCCTGCTGGAACAACCCGAACGCGTGTTCAGCCGCGAGCAATTACTCGATGCGGTGGGCGTACCGGCGGATGCCGGCTACGAGCGCAATATCGACAGCCATATCAAAAGCCTGCGCAGCAAACTGCGTAGCGTGGCGGCGGATGCCGAGCCGATCCAGACCCATCGCGGCCTGGGCTACAGCTACAGCCCGAGCAATAGCTGATGCGCCTGGGGCTGCGGATTTTCCTGGTGTATGCGCTGTTTATCGGCCTGACGGGTTACTTTGTGCTCAGCACCGTGATGAAGGAAATCCGCCCCGGCGTGCGCCAGTCCACCGAAGAAACCCTGGTGGACACCGCCAACCTGTTGGCCGAGATCCTGCGCGACGACGTCAAAAACCGCACCCTCGGCCAGAGCCACTGGCCGGAGTTGCTCAAGGCCTACGGCAACCGCCAGCCGGGCGCGACCATCTGGGGCCTGCCGAAAAACCAGGTCAACCACCGCATTTATGTCACCGACGCTAAGGGCATCGTGCTGCTCGACTCCACGGGCGAAGCGGTGGGCCAGGACTACTCCAAATGGAACGATGTCTACCTGACCCTGCGCGGCGAATACGGCGCCCGTTCCACCCGCAGCGAAGTGGATGACGCCACTTCATCCGTGATGCACGTGGGCGCGCCGATCCGCGACAACGGCCAGATCATCGGCGTGGTCACCGTGGCCAAGCCGAACAGCTCGTTGCAGCCCTACGTCGACCGTACAGAGCGGCGCCTGCTGTGGTACGGCGCTGGGCTGGTCATCCTGGGCCTGCTGCTGGGCGCGCTGCTGTCGTGGTGGTTGAGCGTGGCGCTGCGGCGGCTGACGGCCTATGCCGAGGCGGTCAGTGAAGGCCGGCGCGCCGAGTTGCCTCACTATCGCGGTGGCGAGTTGAAGCAGTTATCCACCGCCGTGGAGCACATGCGCACGCAGTTGGAAGGCAAGGCCTATGTCGAGCATTACGTGCACACCCTGACCCACGAATTGAAAAGCCCGCTGGCGGCGATTCGCGGCGCGGCGGAGTTGTTGCAGGGCGATATGAGCCGCGAGCAGCAGCAGCGCTTTGTTGGCAATATCGACAGCGAAAGCGCGCGCCTGCAACAGTTGATCGAGCGGCTGCTGAACCTGGCGCAAGTGGAACAGCGCCAGGGCCTGGAAGAGCAGGCAAGTATCGCGCTCGCAGCCTTGGTCGACGAAGTGCTCAAGGCCCAATGTGCGCGGATCGAAAGCGCCGGTTTGCACGTGGAGCAGACGATTGCGGCGGATGTGAAGGTGTTCGGCGAGCCCTTCCTACTGCGCCAGGCACTGGGCAACCTGCTGGAAAACGCCTTGGATTTCACACCGCCTGGCGGCCTGTTGAAATTTGCCGCACAGACGCACCACAACGCTGTGCAGGTCAGCCTGTTCAACCAGGCTGCGCCGATTCCCGACTACGCCTTGCCGCGCCTGAGCGAGCGTTTTTATTCGCTGCCACGCCCGGTCAGCGGGCGCAAAAGCACGGGCTTGGGCCTTAATTTTGTCGAGGAAGTGATGAAGCTGCATGGCGGCGCGTTGCAGATCGGCAATGTGCCTGGTGGCGTGCGCGTGGAACTGCATCTCCACACAGTCTCCACATTGCCCACATAAAACCCCCACACACGCAGCTCACTCTCCCTCCATCAAAACAGGGAGAGACCCATGAACCGCAGCCTGCTTTTCAAACTTGGCGCGATTGCGCTGCTGATCCTGCTGTTGCTGATTCCGTTGCTGATGATCAACGGCATCATCAGCGACCGCCAGCAACTGCGCGACGGCGTATTGATGGACATCGCCCGCAGCTCCAGCTACGCCCAGCGCCTCACCGGCCCGGTGATGGTGGTGCCGTATCGCAAGACCGTGCGCGAGTGGAAGCTCAATGAAAAGCTCAACAAGCGCTATGAAGAAACCCGTGAAGTGCGTGGTCGTTTGTACTTCCTGCCGGAGCGTTTTGAGCTCGACGGCAAGGTGCAGACCGAGCTGCGCGCACGGGGCATTTACCAAGCGCGGCTGTTCCACGCCGACAACCGCATCAGCGGGCGTTTTGTACTGCCGCAGCAATGGGGCATCACCGAGAACTATGCCGATTACCGTTTTGAACCGGCGTTTCTCGCGGTGGGCATCAGCGATATTCGCGGCATTGAAAACGCGTTGAAACTGGAAATGGGCAGCCAGCGCTTGGAGTTCTCGCCGGGCAGCCAGGTGGGCTGGCTGGGGGAGGGGGTACACGTCGAACTGCCGGCGCAGGACAACAAGAAGCCGGCCGCGATGGACTTCGCCTTCGACCTGCGCCTGCAAGGCACCGAACAACTGCAAGTGGTACCTGTGGGCAAGACCAGCCAGGTCTCACTCGCATCCAACTGGCCGCACCCGAGCTTTATCGGCAACTTCCTGCCGACTCAGCGCGAGGTCACCGACCAAGGCTTTACCGCCAACTGGCAGACCTCGTTCTTCTCCACCAACCTTGAAGAAGCCCTGCGCGGTTGCCTGTCGGAAAACAGCTGTGAGGACTTCAACAGCCGCAGCTTTGGGGTGAACTTCATCGACCCGGTGGACCAGTACCTCAAGAGCGACCGTGCGATCAAATACGCGCTGCTGTTTATCGCCCTGACCTTTGCCGGCTTCTTCTTGTTCGAAGTGCTCAAGAGCCTGGCGGTGCACCCGATTCAATACGCCCTGGTAGGCGTGGCACTGGCGTTTTTCTACCTGCTGCTGTTGTCGTTGTCCGAGCACTTGGGCTTTGCCTTGGCGTACCTGATTTCGGCCAGTGCCTGTGTGATGTTGATCGGCTTTTATGTGTGCCATGTGTTGCGCAGCGTCGCCCACGGCCTGGGGTTTTCGGCGGGGTTGGCGGCGCTGTATGGCTTGCTGTACGGGCTGTTGAGTGCCGAGGATTACGCGCTGTTGATGGGCTCGCTGTTGCTGTTCGGCCTGCTGGGCACGGTGATGGTGCTGACGCGTAAGCTGGACTGGTATGGGGTCGGCAAGCGCAAGGTGGTTGAACCGTTGGAGTTTGATCTGGAGGCAGTACAATGATTGGGTTGCGCGAGGATCAGCAAGAGAGGTCGCTGTTGGTGGGCAAAATCAACGCGCTATTTCCAGTGTGGCGAAGGGCAGTTGTGGTGAGCGGGCTTGCCCCGCGCTGGGCTGCGAAGCAGCCCCACTCCAGGCAATGAGTTCCTCCCGCTAGACCGCAACGGCAGGTTTTGGGGCGGCTTCGCCACCCAGCGCGGGGCAAGCCCGCTCACCACAGGAGGGCCAAGCGGTCTACTAGACCGGTGGTTGGGTCTGCTGCATCGAAGGGCGCAGGGCGGTTTCGTAACGCCAGTGTGGCCAAGGGCAGTTGTGGTGAGCGGGCTTGCCCCGCGCTGGGCTGCGAAGCAGCCCCACTCCAGGCAATGAGTTCCTCCCGCTAGACCGCAACGGCAGGTTTTGGGGCGGCTTCGCCACCCAGCGCGGGGCAAGCCCGCTCACCACAGGAGGGCCAAGCGGTCTACTAGACCGGTGGCTGGGTCTGCTGCATCGAAGGGCGCAGGGCGGTTTCGTACCTCCAGTGTGGCGAAGGGCAGTTGTAGTGAGCGGGCTTGCCCCGCGCTGGGCTGCGAAGCAGCCCTACTCCAGGCAATGAGTTCCTCCCGCTAGACCGCAACGGCAGGTTTTGGAGCGGCTTCGCCACCCAGCGCGGGGCAAGCCCGCTCACCACAGGAGGGCCAAGCGGTCTACTAGACCGGTGGCTGGGTCTGCTGCATCGAAGGGCGCAGGCTGACCTCGGTGTACCAGGCCGCAAGCTTGGGGTTGTCCAGCCGCCATTGCATGTCCGGATGGCGAAAATCCAGGTAACCCAAGGCACAGGCCGCGCTGATGGCGGCGATGTCGAAGTGGCTGGTCAGTTCGGCAATCGCATCCTGCTCCCATTCGGCAAGGGCGCGGCGGATCTTGTGGCGTTGTTCATCAAGCCACGGGGCCCAGTGTTTTTCCAGCGGGCGCAGGGCGGTTTCGTAACGCACCAGCACGGCGGCATCCATGATGCCGTCGGCCATCGAAGCCAGGGTCAGGCGGCGCCAGCGCGCCGAGCCGTCGCGGGGGATCAGCGGGTTGCCGACGTGCTGGTGGTCGAGGTAGTCGAGGATCACCCGGCTGTCGTGCAGCACACTGCCGTCGGCCAGACGCAGGGCCGGGATCTTGCCCACGGGGTTGCTTTGCACCAGTTGGGCGTCCGGGTTAACCGGGGTCGGCATGCACACTTGCAAGGCCACGCGATCCTGCTGGCCGGTCTCAAGCAACAGCACGCGGACTTTGCGCACAAAGGGCGAAGCGGGGTTGTGGAACAAGGTCATGCTGGGGGCGGACATGGGCATTCCTCTGAATAGGCTGGGGCTAGCCTAGAGGGTTGCGCGCCGCTTGAACAACCCCCAGGCGCCAATCGCCGCCGGTATGCCCAACCCCACCCAACTCAACGAATCCCACAGCCCGTCACCCAGCAACGCGGCAAACAACCCGGCGGCGCTGAGCAGGCCAATCCCCAGCGGAAGGCCAAATACTTTCCAGAAGTTCGACTGGCGCGGCTTCATGCCTTGCCCGCCTTGCGCCGCACGATCCACAGGTAAATTCCGCTGATCAGCACCACGATGGTCAGCACATCCAGCACCGCCCAGAGGATCTTCATCGGCATGCCGCCGTAGTCACCGAAATGCAGCGGCTGGGACATGCCCATGGCGTCCATGTACCACGGCCGTTCGGCGATGGCCGTGACGGCCAGGGTGCTGGCGTCGATCAGCACCGGGGTGAGCAGGTGCGAGGTCAGGTGCGTGCTGCCCTTCATGAACACCGCGTAATGGTGCTCGCTGGAAAAGCGCGTGCCGGGGAAGGCGATAAAGTCCGGCTGCATGCCGGGCGCGGCCTTGGCGGCGATGGTCAGCAATTGCGTTGCTGGCGCACGCTGGGTCAGGGGCGGGGCATTCTTGTAGGGTTCGATCATCGCGCTGAGGCTGTCCTGGCGCCAGGCAGCGATGATCAGGTCAGCGCAGGCGCTGATCACGCCGGTGACGCCCACCACCAGCGCCCAGGTCAGCGTGACCACGCCGATCAGGTTGTGCAGGTCGAGCCAGCGCAGGCGGGTGGACTTGTCCTGGCGCACAGTGGCGAACTTCAAACGCCGCATAAACGGCAAATACAACACCGTGCCGGAAATGATCGCCAGTACAAACAACAGGCCCATGAACGCCAGCAACAACTTGCCGGGCAGCCCGGCGAACATATCCACATGCAGACGCAGCAGGAACAGCGTGAAGCCGCCATTGGCCGAGGGGATCTCCACCGCGTCGCCAGTGCGCGCGTCGAGCATGAAGGTGTGGGACGAATTGGGCTCGGTACCGGCGGTGGCAGCCATGATCGCGATCACGCCGTTCTGGTCGTCCTCGTCCCAGGCCAGGTACTGCATGGCTTCGCCGGGGCGATGGGCCTGGGCCTTGGCGACCAGCTGCTCAAGGTTGAGCTGCGGCGCGTTGGCGGGCATCTGCGCAAGCGTGGGCTCATTGCCCAGCAGGTGATCGATCTCATGGTGAAACACCAACGGCAGGCCGGTGAGGGCGAGCAGCAGGAGGAATACGGTGCAGATCAGGCTGGTCCAGGTGTGGATGAAGGACCAGCGGCGGATGGTTTTGCTTTTCATCACGGCTCCAAAAGGCAAAAGGGCCGCATTTCAGGCGGCCCTTCATCAGCGGTTTTTCACCGTCTTAAAATTTGTAGTTCACGCTGGCGACCACGTTACGTTGGTCGCCGTAGTAGCAGTAGAAGCCATCACAGGTCGACAGGTAATCCTTGTTGAAGATGTTTTTGGCGTCGACCGCCACGGTCACGCCTTTCATGGAGCTGTTTACGCGGCCCAGGTCGTAGTGCACGGAGGCGTCGTATACGGTGTAGGAGCCCACATGACCTAGATCGGTGTTGGCGGCATTGCCGTAGGTGTCGCCGACGTAGCGTACGCCTGCGCCTACCCCGAAGCCGTCCAGCATGCCGCTGCGCCAGGTGTAATCGGCCCAGCCGGTAGCCTGATTGCGAGGCAGTTGGTTCAGGCGATTGCCCTTTTCTGCCGCAACGCCTTCGGTGATTTCACTGTCGTTATAGGTATAGGAACCCACGAGCTTGAGGCTTTCGGTGACGTCGGCGCTGGCTTCCAGTTCAAGGCCACGAACCCGTACTTCACCGACTTGGCGAGTGATGCTGCCTTCGGTGACCGAGGTGTTTTGTTGGGTCAGGTCGAACACCGCAGCGGTGAACAACGCTTTTGTGCCTGGAGGCTGGTATTTGATACCGGCTTCATATTGCTTGCCTTCGGTGGGCTTGAATGCCCCGGTACTGCCTACTTGTGTACCCGAGCCAGCCTGGAATGATTCGGCGTAGGACAGGTACGGGGTGATGCCGTTGTCGAAGACATAGCTCAACGCCGCATTGCCGCTGAAATGCTTGTCACGCTGAGTATTGGTGGCGTCGTTGAGGTTGTGGAATGTGGTTCCGGTATGGACCCAGTCTTCGCGCCCGCCAAGCGTCAGGCGCCAGTTGTCGAGTGCCATTTGGTCTTGAAGGTAGAGGCCGGTCTGCTGGGTCTTCTGGTTGTAGTCGTACATGGTGAAGTAGGTGACTTTCGAGAAGTCCTGCCCATACACCGGACGGTTGAAGTTGATGGTCGGCACGCCCGCCGAGCCCCACAACCAGCGCGCATCGCTGTCGGAGCGCTGGTGGTCGAGGCCAAGCAGCAGGGTGTGATTGATTGCGCCGGTCTTGAAGTCAGCCTGGAAGTTGTTGTCGATGGCGAATTGGCCGATGTTTTCATCGACCTTGCCAGCAGAACGACTCACGTTGCCATCGGCATCAACGGCAACTTCAGGGCCATTCGAAAAGAACGCGCCACCGGCGGTAATGCCCTGGAAGGACAGGTCGTTCTTGGTGTAACGCAGGTTTTGATGGAACTGCCAGGTGTCGTTCAGGCGCGTTTCGAACGCGTAACCCAGTGCGTAGTAAGTGCGGTCATAGAATTCCCAGTCCGGATCACCCAGGTTTTTGTGGTGGGAAATCTTGCCAGCCGGTGAACTCAACTTGGTGCCTTGCAGTGGCAGGAACTGCCCGGTAATACCCGTATCGTCGCGGGTGAACTGGGTTAGTAGCGTGAGCTTGGTGTCGTCGTTGATATTCCACGTCAGGCTGGGTGCGACGTTGTAGCGCTTGTCCGGGATGTGGTCGACGGCGGTATTGCTGTCGCGTACCACGCCGCTGACGCGATAGAGGAACTGGCCTTCGTCGTCGATCTTGCCGGTGCTGTCGAAGTTGATCTGTTTGTGGTTATTGCTGCCGGCTTGAACTTCAATTTCGTTCGAGCTTTCGGCCTGGGGGCGGCGGCTGACCATATCCAGCAAACCGCCGGGTGGGGTTTGCCCGTAGACCGACGAGGCCGGGCCCCGCAGGACGGCAATGCGCTCCAGGTTCCAGGTGTCGATCTTGGGCGTGGCGTAGTTGCCTTTGGGCAATGGCAGGCCATCAAGGAATTGGGTTGGGACAAAACCGCGTACCAGCAGCCAGTCACTGCGCGAGTCGGAGCCGTAGCCGCTGCTCTGCACGCCAGCGGTGTAGCGCAGGGCATCGTTGAGGTTGAGAACGGAGCGGTCTTCCATTTGCTGGCGCGTGATCACCGTGACCGAGCGAGGCAGTTCGGCGATGGGAGTATCGGTCTTGGTGCCAGCCGCTGTGCGCGTGGCGACATAACCGTCTACCGGCCCCCATGCGCTTTCATAACCGCCCTGGCCGATGATGCTGGTCTCTGGCAACGCCACAACACCCTCGGGAATCGCCACCAAGGTAAACGTCCCTGCACCACCCTGTTCCAACTGCAACCCAGTCCCACGCAACGCCTCGCGCAGGGCGCCCTGCGCATCGAACTGGCCCTGGACCGGTGCCGAGGTCTTGCCCGACGCCAGCGCCGGGTTGAGGGTCAGCGCCAGGCCGGCCTGGCTGGCGATCTGGTTCAGGGTCGTGGCCAGTGGCGCCGCTGGCAGGTCGTAGGCGCGCACGCTGGACGCTTGTTCGGCGGCGAACAGCGAGGTGCTGGCCAGCGGGGCGCTGAGGGCAATGGCCACGGCTAACAGGCTGGGGCGCAACAAGGTGTCTAGCGTGCGGGACATGGGGCGGCTCCTGAATGGAAATATTTCTCAATTGCCTAGGTGCCGAACGAGAATCGAAAAGTGATAGGGCCAGGTGAAAATATTTTTTGTGGGGGCTTGAGAGCCTCATCGGGGGCTTGCCCCCGATAGCGATCGCTCAGCGACCACAGAACCTACGGCTTACCCTTGACCGTCACCCACCACGGCGTGTGCTGCTCGATCCGCACTGGCAGGGTCGGCAACAGGGCGTTGAGCGCCAGGGTGGTGTCGTGCAGCGGGAAACTACCGGTGATGCGCAGGTCTGCCACGTTTTTATCCACACCCAGATAACCGGTGCGGTAACGGCTGAGCTCATCCACCACGTCGCCCAGGCGGGCGTTGTCCACCACCAGCATGCCGCGCGTCCACGCGTCGGTAGCGGGGGTAACCGCAAGCGCTGGGCCGAGGCCGTCGCTGCGCATCAGCACTTGCTGGCCTTGCTTGAAAATCTGTTCCTGGTGCAGCGCCTCTGGCTGTGCAGCCACCGCTGACTGCAAGACGCTCAACCGCGTGGCGTCCTCCTCGCGCTTGACGATAAACCGCGTGCCCAGCGCCCGCAGGCTGCCGTCGCGGGTTTGCACATAGAACGGGCGCGCATCGTTATGGCCGGTCTCGACGAGGATTTCGCCTTCCTGCAACACGATCAGCCGGCGTTTTTCATCAAAACGCACGTCGATGGCGCTGTGGGTGTTGAGGTTGATCTGCGTGCCATCGGCCAGTTTCAGCGTGCGCTGTTCGCCAGTGGCGGTGCGCTGGTCGGCCAGCCAATAGTGGATCGGCACATAACGCTCGCCGGCAAACAATGCCAAACCGCACACCAGCGCGATACTTGCCAGGCCAGTGCCGAGCTTTCGCACGCGTTGGCGAATGCCTTCACGCGACTGCAACAACGCCGCCCGCGCTGGGCCCGAGGCCACGCCGAAGCGCTGATCGAGCATGCCCAACTGGCGCCAGGCGCGGGCGTGCTCCTCATGGCTGGCCAACCATTTGCTGAACTCTTCACGCTCCACGGCGCTGCCGTCGCCGGAGTCCAGGGACAGCTGCCAGGCAATCGCCGCATCCAGCACACGGGCCGAGACCGGCTTGGCGCTGATCGCACTCACGACGGTTCGCCATACAGCGCGATGTAGCACTGGCGAATGCCTTGGGCCAGGTACTGGCGCACACGGGGTACCGACACGCCGAGGCGCTGGGCGATCTCTGCGTGGCCCAGGCCGTCGAGGCGGTTATAGAGGAAGGCGGCGCGGGCCTTGCTCGACAGCTTGCCGAGCAGGCGGTCGATGGCCTTGAGGTCTTCGAGGATCAGTTGCTGTTCTTCCGGGGACGGATGTTCGCTTTCCGGGATCAGCATCAATTCGGTGAGGTAGGCCTGTTCCAGGGCGGCGCGACGGAAGTAGTCGAACAGCAAGCCTTTGGCGATCGCCACCAGAAACGCCCGAGGCTCGCGGGGTTCGCGCAACTCGTCACGGCCCAGTAGGCGCATGAAAGTGTCCTGGCTCAGGTCTTCGGCACGGCTCGGGCAGGCCACATTGCGCCGCAGCCAGGCCAACAGCCAGCCACGATGGTCGCGATACAAGGCGCCAACAAGCTCACTGTGTGGGTTCTGGGCCGACGACAAGGCATCACCGAATAAACAAGAGTTTAAACTAACGAGAATTATTCGCGATTGTGTCAGAGGCGTGGGGCGGGCGCAATTGGCGTCCGTCGGGTTGAAGGCTTAATGACATCTGATTGAAAGATGAGCGTTGGCTGGTGAGACGGGCTCTTTGTGGTGGGGGGAGTTCTGTGGTGAGCGGGGCAAGCCCGCTCACCACAGGAATTTTGCTCACCACGGGAAGTTCGGTTACCCCAAGTATTTAGAAAGAGGGCGCTTGTTTGCGGCGTTGCCATTGGCTCAGGCGCGTTTGCAACGCGTGAGGCGTGTCGATGTGCTGCTGTCGCGCACGGCTGAACAGAATCAGCATCAACTCCGCCGTGGCCAGGGCGTCGGCGCTGGCGTGATGGCGTTCGCCCACGTGCAGATTGAAATGGTTGATCCAATCGTCCAGCCCCGCTTCGCGGATATGCGCCTCGGGGCACAGCAGTGGGGCGATGTCGGCTACATCGAGGAACGGATGGGCCAGGCGATAACCCAGGCTGTCCTTGAGCGCGCGGCCGAGCATGTGCTGGTCGAACGGCGCATGGAAGGCCAGCAATGGGCTGTCGCCGACGAACGCCATGAAGTCCAGCAACGCCTCGACAGGGTCACTGCCGGCGGCGATGGCGCTGGGGCCCAGGCCATGGATCAACACGCTGGGGCTGAGTTTTGTATGCGCACGTTGCAAAGTGCGTTCAAACAACTGGGAAAAATCCACCGCGCCGTCTTCGATCACCACTGCGCCGATGGACAGCACCTGGTCACGGTTGAGGTTCAGGCCGCTGGTTTCCAGGTCCAACACCACCCAACGCTGGGTCCGCAGAGAACTGTCGCCCAATGCCGCGGGTTTGGGCAGTTGCTCCAGGCGCCGTTGTTGTGCGGCATCGAGGCCTGGTTTTTTCGTACGTAGCCAGTCGAATAGACTCACAGTTGATACCGCAACGTCAGGCTGCTTTGCAGGCGTTGGGCCTGGCGCAGGGATTCGCGCAGGATGCGCCGGTCCAGGTGGTTGAGGCTGTCAGGATCGACACGGTTGGAATACGGTTGGTTCTCGCGGGTTTGCAGTTGGTGCTGTTGCATGCGGGTTTGCTGGATGAAGTGGTACGCCTCTTCATAGGCGGCGCCGTCCAGCGGTTCGATGACGTCCTTGAGCACCAGTTGGCGCAGGCGCTCCAGGGTGTTGTTGGCGTGAATGCCATTGGCCAGGGCCAGCAGGCGCGCACCATCGACGAACGGGGTGAGGCCCTGCACCTTGAGGTCGAGCGTGGCCTTTTCACCGTTTTTGCGTGTCAGCACGAATTCACGGAAACGTCCCACCGGCGGACGTTGGCGCAAGGCGTTCTCGGCAAGCATGCGTTGGAACAGCCGGTTATCCGCGACCTGATCCAGAACGCTTTGGCGCAAGTGCTCGCAACCCTGTTCATCGCCCCACACCACCCGCAGGTCGAAATAGATGCTCGAGCCCAACAGGTTCTCCGGCGTCGCCTCGCGGATAAACGCTGCAAACCGCTGCGCCCATTGCGCCCGCGACAGGCACAACTCGGGGTTGCCGGCCATGATATTGCCCTTGCACAGGCTGAACCCGCACAGCGCCAGGCTTTGGTTGATCTGCTGCGCCAGGGGCAGCAACCGCTGGCGAATCTCGGCGGCGTCCACCGCGTCCTTGGCCTCGAACAGGATGCCGTTGTCCTGGTCGGTGTACAGCGTCTGCTCGCGCCGGCCTTCGCTGCCGAAACACAACCAACTGAACGGCACGCCGGGGTCGCCTTTTTCGGCGAGGGTCAACTCGATCACCCGGCACACGGTGTGGTCGTTAAGCAGCGTAATGATATGCGTGATCTGGGTGGATGACGCGCCGTGGGCGAGCATGCGCTCGACCAACTGGCCAATCTCGCCGCGAATCGCCACCAGGTTCTCCACCCGAGGCGCGTTGCGGATGGTGCGGGCCAGGTGCACCAGATCGACCCGTTGCAGGGAAAACAAGTCGCGCTCGGACACCACGCCACACAGGCGCTGATCCTTGACCAGGCATACATGGGCGATATGCCGCTCGGTCATAGCGATGGCGGCGTCGAAGGCGCTGTGGTCCGGGGTCAGGAAGAACGGGGCCTGGGTCATATGCGCAGCGATACCCTGGCTGAAATCACTGACGCCATCGGCCACCACATGGCGCAGGTCGCGCAGGGTGAAAATCCCCAGCGGCGCCTGGTGCGCGTCGACGATCACAATGCTGCCCACTTGCTGCTCGTGCATCAGCGTCACCGCCTCGCGCAGCGGCGTATCCAGCGTGCACATCACCGGGTGGCGCATGGCCAATTCACCCAGGCGGGTATTCAAGGAATATTGCGTGCCGAGGGTTTCCACGGCTTTTTGCTGCACCTGCTGGTTGACCTGATCCAGCAGGCTGCTGACGCCCCGCAGGGCAAAATCGCGAAACGGGTTGGAGAGGGCAAACAGCTTGATAAAGGCCGGTTTGTTCAGTTGCAGGCAGAAGGTGTCTTCGGCGGCTTTATGCTCGGTGCGCGTGGCCCGTTCGCCCAGCAGCGCGGCGAGGGGGAAGCACTCGCCGGTGGTGATTTCGAAGGTGGTTTCTGCCGAGTCCGGCCGTTCGCCCACGACGCGGCCCTGCTTGACGATGTAAAAGTGCTCCACCGGCCCGCCCGACGGCTTAAGAATGCTGTCGCCGGGGCCGAAGAAGCGTAATTGGCACTGTTCAACCAAAAACGCCAGGTGTGCATTTTCCATTTGGTTGAAGGGCGGGAAACGTTGCAGGAATTGCAGGGTGCCGTGGATGTTCTGCAATACGGCGGTTTTACCCGCCTGCGTGAAAGCATCAGCTTTACTCATAACAGTGACCGCAGTTTTTTTGTCGTTATCGTCCTGCATGGTCGACTCCTACGCGATGGGTGCCCATTGGACGTAAGTCTAGGTCGATGAAAACAGCGCGCAGCTGTCGATGAAAACAGCGCGCAGCTAGGGAAAAACCTTACATGAATATCGTCCAAACCCCGTAGAACGCCCACTAGGCAAACTTTCCGACGAAGTGCACATTGATCGCCCTTCCGCAGATGTCTGACGAGTGTGCTGGGAGATTGATGAGAACTGCTGAGAACCGTATGTCCGACCACGATATTTTGAGTGATGCTGAGCGCGAGGCGCTGAGCGCCGTGATGCTGGAGCCTGATTTGCCGCCACAACGTGTGTTGATCGTCGATGACGACAAAGACGCACGGGAACTGTTGGCGGAGATCCTGGGGCTGGATGGCATTCGCTGCATGACTGCCCACAGTGGTGAGGAAGCATGGGCCCTGTTGAACTCCAGCAGCTCCATCGGCTTGTTGATCACCGACCTGCGCATGGCGCCCAGCAACGGTTTGGAATTGATCAGCAAGGTGCGCCAGTCGACCCGTGCGGCGTTGCCGATCATCATCATGTCCGGGGACGCAGAGGCGCCGGACGTGATCGATGCGATGCATTTGAGTGTGGTGGACTTTTTGCTTAAACCGATTGATAGCGTGAAGTTGGCGAAGCTGGTCAAGCGTGAGTTGGGGATGGTGCCCTGATTTTGTGGCGGGGTTGAGGGCCTCATCGGGGGCTTGCCCCCGATGAGGCCAGTCCAGCCACCACAGCCCCAAAGAAAAAGCCCTGATCTCTCGATCAGGGCTTTTTCATTTACAGGCCGTTTTTAGCCTTGAACTCCCGACGCCGACGGTGCAACACCGGCTCGGTGTAGCCGTTGGGCTGCTTGGTCCCCTCAATCACCAGCTCCACCGCTGCCTGGAACGCGATGTTGCTGTCGAAATCCGGAGCCAGTGGGCGGTACAACGCGTCCCCGGCATTCTGACGGTCCACCACCGGCGCCATGCGCTTGAGGCTTTCCATCACCTGGTCTTGGTTGACGATGCCGTGGCGCAGCCAGTTGGCGATGTGCTGGCTGGAGATGCGCAGGGTGGCGCGGTCTTCCATCAGGCCCACATCGTTGATGTCTGGCACTTTGGAGCAGCCGACGCCCTGGTCGATCCAGCGGACCACGTAGCCAAGGATGCCCTGGGCGTTGTTGTCCAGTTCATTGCGGATTTCTTCCTCGGACCAGTCGGTGTTGACGGCCAGGGGAATGGTCAGGATGTCGTCCACCGAGGCGCGTTCGCGCTTGGCCAGTTCGGCCTGGCGGGCGAATACGTCGACCTTGTGGTAATGCAATGCATGCAGCGCAGCCGCCGTAGGCGACGGCACCCAGGCGGTGTTGGCACCGGCCAGTGGGTGGGCGATTTTCTGTTCGAGCATCGCCGCCATCAAGTCGGGCATCGCCCACATACCTTTACCGATCTGTGCACGACCTTGCAGGCCAGTGCTCAAGCCGATATCGACGTTCCAGTTTTCATAGGCACCAATCCACTTTTCGGCTTTCATGGCTGCTTTACGCACCATTGCGCCTGCTTCCATCGAGGTGTGGATCTCGTCGCCCGTGCGGTCGAGGAAGCCGGTGTTGATAAACACCACGCGCTCGCTGGCCGCCTTGATGCAGGCCTTGAGGTTGACCGTGGTGCGGCGCTCCTCGTCCATGATCCCGACTTTCAACGTGTTGCGCGGCAGGTTCAGCACGTCTTCGATGCGACCGAACAGCTCGTTGGTGAACGCGGCTTCTTCCGGGCCGTGCATCTTGGGCTTGACGATGTACACCGAGCCGGTGCGGCTGTTCTTGCGGGTGTTGTTGCCGTTGAGGCTGTGGACCGCTGCCAGGTTGGTGACCAGGCCGTCGAGGATGCCTTCCGGCACTTCATCGCCGTTTTTGTCGAGGATCGCGTCGATGGTCATCAGGTGGCCAACGTTGCGTACGAACAACAGCGAACGGCCATGCAGGGTCACGTCCTGACCGTCCACGCCGGTGTAGACGCGGTCGGCGTTCATGGTCCGGGTGAAGGTCTTGCCGCCCTTGGCCACTTCTTCGGCCAGGTCGCCCTTCATCAGGCCGAGCCAGTTGCGGTAGATCACCACTTTGTCATCGGCATCGACGGCGGCGACGGAGTCTTCGCAGTCCATGATGGTGGTCAGCGCGGCTTCCATCAGCACGTCTTTGACGCCGGCGGCATCGGTCTGGCCGACCGGGGTGCTGGCGTCGATCTGGATTTCGAAGTGCAGGCCGTTGTGTTTCAGCAGGATCGCAATCGGCTCGGCCGCAGGGCCCTGGAAGCCGATCAACTGGGCATCGTTACGCAGGCCACTGTTGCTGCCGCCCTTGAGGCTGACGATCAGCGTGCCGTCGACGATCTTGTAACCGGTGGAATCCACATGGCTGCCGGCGCTGAGCGGCGCGGCTTCGTCGAGGAAGGCGCGGGCGAAGGCGATGACCTTGTCGCCACGCACCTTGTTGTAGCCCTTGCCCTTTTCGGCGCCGTCGGCTTCGCTGATGGCGTCGGTGCCATACAGCGCGTCGTACAGCGAACCCCAACGCGCATTGGAGGCGTTGAGGGCGAAGCGGGCGTTCATCACCGGCACCACCAGCTGCGGGCCGGCCATGCGGGCGATTTCGTCATCGACGTTTTGGGTCGAGGCCTGGAAGTCTGCGGCTTCTGGCAGCAGGTATCCGATGTCTTGCAGGAAGGCTTTGTAGGCCACCGGGTCATGAGCCTGGCCGGCGTGGGTCTGGTGCCAGGTATCGATGCGCGCCTGGAAATCGTCGCGTTTGGCGAGTAGGGCTTTGTTCTTCGGCGCCAGGTCGTGAATGACCTTGTCGGCACCGGCCCAGAACTGGTCGGCAGTAATGCCGGTACCGGGAATGGCTTCGTTGTTCACGAAGTCGAACAGGACTTTGGCGACCTGCAGGCCACCGACTTGAACGTGTTCAGTCATTGCTTGCCTCACTCTGCGGAGCTTATGCGCTTTTTCAGATTTTCATTATGTAGTGCACGGTTGGGCATACTACATGATGACTTGCGGTTGTGAAAATTAGACTAAATACGTCGTTTAGCGACCCACTTTGGTCGTACGGTCACAGCGGAGAACGGGATGTTCTCAAAAAACTATTGGATTGTTCCAGATAAATATAAAAATGGTACACGATTTGTTTTCGGGGCCCCCCGGGTCCACTTTGTAGATTGAATTCAGAGGGCTTCGCCATGGACCATCTTGTACTCACAATTATCGCCGCCGACAAACCCGGCCTGGTCGAGCGCATCGCGCAGAATATTGCCGCCCATGGGGGAAACTGGCTGGAAAGCCGCATGGCCCATATGGCCGGGCAGTTTGCCGGGATCTTGCGGGTCAGCGTACCAGCGGAAAGCCGTCAGGCATTGTTGGGGGCGCTGGAGGACTTATCCACACACGGCATTCGCGTGCTGGTGGGTGAGGGCAGTACCGGGCAGGCTTCGGCGTCCAAACCGATTGTGATGACGCTGGTGGGCAATGACCGTTCGGGCATCGTGCGTGAGATCACGGCATTGTTGAGCCAGCAAGGCGTGAACCTGGAGCGCTTGAGCACGGATGTGCGCCCGGCCCCCATGAGTGGCGACCCGCTGTTCACCGCCGAAGCGTTGTTGCAGGTGCCGCCGTCGTTGTCCCTGGAGAGCTTGCAGCTATCCCTGGAAACCTTGGCGGATGACTTGATGGTGGAGCTGCGTAACGAGGAATAATCTGTCCACAGGGTTATGCATGGAAAACTTGCATGGGCCTGTGGATAACCTTGGGGTGAATGCCTGCAAGCCACGGCAGCCGTGGCTTGCAGTAGGTTGTACGTTATTTGATCAGCGTTTGCGCACCGTCAACCAGGCATCCACGCTGTAGACCAGCAGGCCGGCCCAGATAAAGGCGAAGGCGATCAGCGTGCTGGGGGCCAGGTGTTCGCCGAACAACAGCACGGCTTCGAGCAGTACCAGGGTCGGCGCGACGTACTGTAAAAAGCCCAGCGCCGTGTAGGGCAAATGCCGCGCGGCGGCGTTGAAGCACACCAGCGGGATCAACGTCACCGGGCCTGCGGCGACCAGCCACCAGGCTTCAGAGGTACTCCAGAACTCAAGCTGTGCGCTGTGGGCGGTCGGGTTGAACAGCAGCCACGCGACGGCAATCGGCACCAGCATCCAGGTTTCCACCACCAGCCCCGGCAGTGCCTTGACCGGGGCCTGTTTGCGGATCAGGCCGTAGAAGCCGAAGGTCAACGCCAGCACCAGCGACACCCACGGCAAGCTGCCCACCTGCCAGACCTGTTGCGCCACACCCACCGCGGCCAGCCCCACGGCCACCCATTGCAGGCGGCGCAGGCGTTCGCCGAGGAGCAGCATGCCCAGCAGTACATTCACCAGCGGGTTGATGTAGTAACCCAGGCTCGCTTCCAGCATGCGCCCACTGTTCACCGACCACACATACGTCAGCCAGTTGCCCGCAATCAACGAACCGCTGAGGGCCAGGATCGCCAGGCGCTTGGGGTTGTCGCGCAGCTCGCGGAACCAGCCGGGGTGCTTCCACACCATCAACAGCAAGCCGCCGAACAGCGCCGACCACAGCACGCGGTGCACGATGATTTCGGCGGCGGGTACGCTGGCGATGGCTTTGAAGTAGAGCGGGAACAAGCCCCAGATGACATAGGCGCTGAGGCCCAGGATGTACCCCTTGCGGGGGTTGGCGGCGTGCATTGCAGAGTCCTTGTTCTAGCAGTTAAAACAGTTTCAATGGTTCTTCGTTGAGCGCTGAGAGTTGCTCACGCAGCGCCAGCACCTGGTCACCCCAATAGCGTTCGCTGCCGAACCACGGGAAGCTATGGGGGAACGCCGGATCATCCCAACGCCGCGCCAGCCAGGCGCTGTAGTGCATCAGGCGCAGGGCGCGCAATGGTTCGATCAACGCCAACTCACGCGGGTCGAAGTCGTGGAACTCCTGGTAGCCGTCCATCAATTCCGACAGTTGCCCCAGGCATTCCTGACGATCACCGGCGAGCATCATCCACAGGTCCTGTACGGCCGGGCCCATGCGGCAGTCATCCAGGTCGACGATATGGAACATCTCGTCGCGGCACATCATGTTGCCGGGGTGGCAGTCGCCGTGCATGCGGATGTTCTTGTGCGGCGTGGCCTTGTACACCTCTTCCACACGCTTGAGCAGGTCGCGGGCCACGGACTCGTAGGCCGGTAGCAGGCTTTTGGGAATGAAATTGCCTTCAAGCAGGGTGTTGAGCGAATCGTGACCGAAGTTCTTCACACCCAGGGCTTCGCGGTGTTCGAACGGGCGGGTGGAACCCACGGCGTGCAAACGGCCGAGCAATTGACCGAGGCGATACAGTTGATCGAGGTTGCCCGGCTCCGGCGCACGACCGCCCCGGCGCGGGAACAAAGTGAAGCGGAAACCTTGGTGTTCAAACAGGCTTTCGCCGTTGTGGATCATTGGCGCGACGACCGGCACTTCGCATTCGGCCAGTTCGAAGGTGAAGCGGTGTTCTTCAAGGATCGCGTCGTTGGTCCAGCGCTGGGGGCGATAGAACTTGGCGATCAGCGGCTCGGAGTCTTCGATGCCCACCTGATATACGCGGTTTTCGTAGCTGTTGAGCGCCAGGACGCGAGCATCGCTGAGGAAGCCGATGCTTTCGACGGCATCGAGCACCAGATCAGGGGTGAGGGTTTCAAACGGATGGGCCATGGGAACTCCTGCGGGCAGCAGGGCGCCGCGTCCGGCTGGGTATGGTAACGCACCGGGCTTGAGATAGGTGGTGGCTGTGCCATTGCCATCGGGGGCAAGCCCCCGATAGCCATGGGTATCTACACAACTTCCAGTGAATACGGAATCTATGGCAATCAGGCTTCTGTGGTGAGCGGGCTTGCCCGCTCACCACAGAGTTATGTGTCAGCCTTTAAGAGTTGTGTAGATACCTATGCCCCGATAGCGGGGTGTCAGGCGCCGACGATCCCACCATCATCGCGCCGAATCGCCATCACCGACGAGCGCGGCTTGCCGTTAGGCAGATGCTCCGGCCAAGTCGAACCCCCGGTTTCCCCCGGATGCTGAATCCCTACAAACAGCGTCTTCTGATCCGGCGAAAAGCTGATCCCCGTCACTTCACAGGCCACCGGCCCAACCATGAAGCGACGGATTTCGCCGGTCGCCGGGTCGGCGCAGAGCATCTGGTTATTGCCCATGCCGGCGAAGTCGCCCGCGTTGCTGTAGTCGCCGTCGGTGAGGATCCACAGGCGCCCGGCCTTGTCGAAACCCAGGCCATCGGGGCTGTTGAACATGTTCTGCGGATTGATGTTGGACGAGCCGCCCTTGGGCTTGCCGGCGTGCACGCCAGGGTTGCCGGCTACCACAAACAGGTCCCAGTTGAAGTCCGCCGCACCGTGGTCATCGGCATTCGTCTTCCAGCGCAGGATCTGCCCGTAGACGTTCTTCTCCCGTGGGTTGGGGCCGCCGACGGGTTGGCCGTCTTCGCCGCGCTTGGCGTTGTTGGTCAGGGTGCAATAGACCTGGCCGTCGGTGGGGCTGACCACGATCCATTCCGGGCGGTCCATGCGTGTGGCCTTGACCACGCTGGCGGCCAGGCGCGCGTGGATCAGCACCTCGGCCTGGTTGGCAAAACCGGTGCTGGCGTCGATGCCGTTTTTCCCAAAGGTCAGCTCGACCCACTGGCCTTTGCCCTTGGGATGGTCGGCATCGCCATCGCCTGCATCGAAGATCGCCACATACAAGGTGCCGTGGTCGAGCAGGTCTTTGTTGGCCTTGGGGTTCTTGTGGTTGATCTTGTCGCGGCTGACAAACTTGTAGATGAACTCACCGCGTTCGTCGTCGCCCATGTACACCACGGCGCGGCCGTCGCGGGTTTCAGCGAGGGCCGCGTTCTCGTGCTTGAAGCGGCCCAGGGCGGTGCGCTTGGCCGGGGTGGATTGCGGGTCGAACGGGTCGATTTCCACCACCCAGCCATGGCGGTTCAGTTCGTTGGGGTTCTTGGCCATGTCGAAGCGTGGGTCGTGCAGGTGCCAGTTGATCTCTTTACTGGCGGCTACCACGCCGTAGCGTTTTTGCCCGGCGTCGAAGGTTTGCTGCGGGTTACTGCTGCCGAAACAGTCGGTGAAGTTCTCTTCACACGTCAGGTAAGTGCCCCACGGTGTCTTGCCGTTGGCGCAGTTCTGGAAGGTGCCGAGGGCTTTTGTGCCCGACGTGTCGGCGCTGGTTTTGAGCCAGTCGTGGCCGGCGGCGGGGCCGGTCAGGCGGATCGGCGAGTTGCCGTGGATGCGGCGGTTGTAGCGAGAGTCCTGGACGAACTGCCAGGTGTCGCCCTTGCGCCGCACTTCGATCACCGACACGCCTTCGCTGGCCTGGGCCTTGTGCACGTCTTCGGCCGATTGCGGCGCGCCGCCGTGGGCGTAGAGGTAGCGATAGTTGGTGTATTCGTTGTTGATCGCCATCAGCGCGCGGTTGTCGTCACCGGGGAAGGCGAACAGGCTCATGCCGTCGTTGTTGTCACCGAACTGCTGCTCCTGGGCTTTGGCCGTGCCGTTGCCGGATGGGTCGAACGCCGGGGCATTGTTGTGCAGCGGCTGACCCCAACTGATCAGCACCGAAGCGCTGTAGCCCGGTGGCAGGGTGATGGTGTCGCTGGTGGCGGCGGCGATGCTGGCAAACCCCAGCAGCGGGCTGGCGGAGGCGGCGTTCACGGCCAGGGCGCTGCGGCTGAGCAGGTTGCCGCCCAGGAACATCGCTGCACCGCACAGGGCACCAGCGCCGATGAAGCGGCGGCGGGTCAGGCCGACCATCTGTTCAAGGTCGGTGGCTTGGTTTTCTTCTAATAGGCTCATCTCAGGCTCCCTGCGGTTTTTGCAGACACCATAAGGAGCGGGTGTGACGAAGTTGTTGCAGTTTGAAGAACTCTGCCGCTCAGACCGGCGTGCCGAGCAGTACCTGGCTGGGGGCAAATTGCACCTGGATCGCCCGCCCTTCGGCGGCGTCCAGCGCCTTGAGCGCGTCGGGCTGCGCCAAGGCGCATAACACCTGGCCGCTGGAGAGGGCAATACGGACTTCGCTGGGGCCGTCGTCGGCGTCGAGAATGGCGTCCACTGTCCCGCTCATGCAATTGTGTCCAAGTGTTGCTATGCCCTGCGGCGCCAGCAGTTCGAGCCAGCCGGCCTTGATCAGTGCGACGACCTCCACGCCGATCTCCAACTCCAGGCGTTGCGTGCTGTCGCAGGTGATTTGTGCGGCAAGGCTCAGCCCGCCCGCCAGTTGCAAGTGAATCAAGTCGTTGCGGCCATGGCGTTCAATCGCGACGACCTGGCCGTGCAGTTGGTTACGGGCGCTGGTGCGCAGCATCAGGCGGCCGAGCAGGTTGAAGTCGCTGGCCGCTTCGTCCGAGCCCAGCACTTGGGCCTGCAGCACTTGCAAACGTTGATAGAGGCGCAACACTCGCTCGCCTTCCGTCGTGAGCTTGGCGCCGCCGCCACCTTTGCCGCCGACGCTGCGTTCCACCAACGGTTTTTGCGCGAGGTTGTTCAGCTCGTCGATGGCGTCCCAGGCGGCCTTGTAGCTCAAGCCGGCGCTTTTGGCGGCGCGGGTGATGGAGCCTTGTTCGGCGATATGCGCCAGCAAGGCGATACGCTGAGGGCGACGGACGATATGTTGGCTGAGCAAGGTCGGTAGAGACATGGGCATACGCTGTGTTGGGAGTGAGCGGACGTTGCGGCGGTGAGGCGTGAGAGTCAAGTGCCAGGCTTGGGCGTGCGGGCCAGGCAGTACACATCCACTTGTCGTGCGCCGGCGTTGATCAATAGCTGCGCCAGGCTGTGGGCGGTGGCGCCGGTGGTGAGTACGTCGTCCACCACGGCGAAGTGGCGATCTTGCACCTGGGCATCGGTTGCCAGGGCAAAGGCGTGGAGCAGGTTGCGTTTGCGGGTCTTGGCGTCGAGGGCTTGTTGCGCGACGGTTTCATGGGGGCGTAACAACAGGTGTTCATCGTAGGGTATGTCCAGGTCGGTGCTGAGCCAGCGCGTGAGCATCAGCGCTTGGTTATAGCCCCGTTCGCGCAGGCGTTTGCGAGCCATGGGCACCGGCAACAACAGGTCCGGCCGGGCGAGTCCGGTATTGTCGAAGCGATGGTGCAGGTAGTGGCCCATCAAGCGTCCCAGCATGTGCCCGAGTGGCCAGTGTGCCGCGTGCTTGAAACGGCTTATCAGGCTGTCGATTGGAAAACTGTAGGACCATGGGGCGATCACCTGTTTAAACGCTGGTGTGTGTTGCTGGCATTGACCGCAGATCAAACCCTCCATCGGCAAGGGCAGGGCGCAGACTTCGCACTGCTCCATAAGCCAGGGCAGTTCGGTTTCGCAGACGTTGCACACACAATCGGCTGTTTGCGCCGGTTCATCGCAGATTAAACACGTCTGGGTGTTTTTTGACCAGATGTAAACCTCATGTTTGTATCCAGGTTGACAGTGCATGATTCTTCCTTAAATATGCCGAGCATCCGTGTCGCGCCTGTGGGTATTGTCCTTTCCGCAGCGCTTGCCAAAGCATAATCAAGGAATCGCCCATGAGCGCCAGCACCACTGCCACCCTGCGTCACGACTGGTCCCTGGCCGAAGTCAAAGCACTGTTCGTGCAGCCGTTCAATGACCTGTTGTTCCAGGCGCAGACCGTGCACCGCGCGCATTTCGACGCCAACCGTGTGCAGGTGTCGACCCTGCTGTCGATCAAGACCGGCGCTTGCCCGGAAGATTGCAAATATTGTCCGCAGTCGGGCCACTACAACACTGGCCTGGAAAAAGAAAAGCTGATGGAAGTGCAGAAGGTCCTCCAAGAGGCTGCCCGCGCCAAGGCCATCGGTTCGACCCGCTTCTGCATGGGCGCCGCCTGGAAACACCCGTCGGCCAAAGACATGCCCTACGTGCTGCAGATGGTCAAGGGCGTGAAGGCCATGGGCCTGGAGACCTGCATGACCCTCGGCCGTCTCGACCAGGACCAGACCGAAGCCCTGGCCCAGGCCGGCCTCGACTACTATAACCACAACCTGGATACCTCGCCGGAGTTCTACGGCAGCATCATCACCACCCGCACCTACGGCGAGCGTCTGCAAACCCTGGCCTACGTGCGTGACTCGGGGATGAAGATCTGCTCCGGTGGCATCCTCGGCATGGGCGAGTCCCTCGACGACCGCGCCAACCTGCTGATCCAGTTGGCCAACCTGCCGGAGCATCCGGAGTCGGTGCCAATCAACATGCTGGTCAAAGTGGCTGGCACGCCACTGGAAAACGCCGAAGACATCGACCCGTTCGACTTCATCCGCATGCTGGCGGTGGCGCGCATCCTGATGCCCCAGTCCCACGTGCGCCTGTCGGCCGGTCGTGAGGCCATGAACGAGCAGATGCAGGCCCTGGCGTTTTTCGCCGGCGCCAACTCGATCTTCTACGGCGACAAACTGCTGACCACCGCCAACCCGCAGGCCGACAAGGACATGCAACTGTTCTCGCGCCTGGGGATCCTGCCGGAAGCCCGTGAAGAGCACGCCGATGAAGTGCACCAGGCGGCAATCGAGCAGGCGTTGGTGGAGCACAAGAGCAGCGAGCAGTTCTATAACGCTGTCGTCTGATTGATAGGCGATCCAACTGTGGGAGGTGCTTGCTCTCGCAGTTTTTGACCGAGTTGAACCTGCTAGTCCGAGGCCTGCATGTCTTTTGATCTCTCCGCGCGCCTCGCTGCCCGCCGTGCCGAACACCTTTACCGCCAACGCCCTTTGCTCCAGAGCCCCCAGGGCCCTGAAGTGGTGGTCGACGGCCAACCGTTGCTCGCCTTCTGCAATAACGACTACCTGGGCCTGGCCAATCACCCGCAAGTGATCGAAGCCTGGCGCGCCGGGGCGTCGCGCTGGGGCGTGGGCGGTGGTGCCTCACACTTGGTGGTCGGGCACGCCACGCCGCACCACGCGTTGGAAGAAGCCCTGGCCGACCTGACCGGTCGCCCGCGTGCGTTGCTGTTTACCACCGGCTACATGGCCAATATGGGCGCGGTCACAGCGCTGGTGGGGCAGGGCGATACGGTGCTGCAAGATCGCCTTAACCACGCATCGCTTCTGGACGCGGGCTTGTTGTCCGGCGCACGGTTCAATCGCTACCTGCATAACGACGCCGCCAGCCTGGCCAAGCGGCTGGAGAAAGCCACCGGCAATACGCTGGTGGTCACCGATGGGGTGTTCAGCATGGACGGCGACCTCGCCGACTTGCCCGCCCTGGCCCGTGAAGCCAAGGCCAGAGGCGCCTGGCTGATGGTGGATGATGCCCATGGCTTCGGCCCGCTGGGCGCCAACGGTGGCGGGATTGTCGAGCATTTCGGTTTGAGCCAGGAGGATGTGCCGGTACTGGTCGGCACCTTGGGCAAAGCCTTCGGCACGGCAGGCGCGTTTGTGGCCGGCAGCGAAGAGTTGATCGAAAGCCTGATCCAGTTCGCTCGCCCGTACATCTACACCACCAGCCAACCACCGGCGCTGGCCTGCGCCACGTTGAAAAGCCTGGAATTGCTGCGCACCGAACACTGGCGGCGTGAGCATCTCAATGGGCTCATCCGCCAGTTCCGTCAGGGCGCGGAGCAGCTCGGCCTGGACCTGATGGACAGCTTTACGCCGATCCAGCCGATCCTGATCGGCGACAGCGCCAGGGCGGTGCGTTTGTCGCAGATGCTGCGCGAGCGTGGCTTGATGGTCACAGCCATCCGTCCGCCCACCGTACCCGCCGGCAGCGCGCGCCTGCGCGTCACATTGACGGCAGCCCACAGCGCGGCGCAGGTGCAGCTATTGTTAAACGCGTTGGAAGAGTGTTTCCGCTTGCTAGGCGCCACGGAGCCTGCTCATGCGTGATCGACTGATTCTACTGCCCGGCTGGGGCCTCGGCGTATCGCCGCTGGAACCTTTGGCCGCCGCATTGCAGGGGCTGGACGAGCACCTGCATGTACAGATCGAGCCGTTGCCGGCACTGGACTCCAGTGATCTGGGCGAATGGCTGGATGAACTCGACGCCACACTGGCGGACAACGCCTGGCTGGGCGGCTGGTCCCTTGGCGGCATGCTGGCCTCTGAATTGGCGGCGCGACGGGGTGAACGCTGCTGCGGCTTGCTGACCCTGGCGAGCAACCCGTGTTTTGTCGCCCACGAAGGTTGGCCGAGCGCGATGCCCGCTGAGACCTTCGATGCGTTCCTTGCCGGCTGCCACGCCGATTCCCAGGTCACCCTCAAGCGCTTCGGCCTGTTGTGTGCCAAAGGCGCCGCAGACCCTCGCGGGCTGGCGCGTTTGCTGGTCAGCGGCGCGCCGAATACGCCGTCCAATGTGTTGATGACCGGGCTGGAACTGCTCGCGCAACTGGACACCCGCGAAGCCTTATTGGCCTATCGCGGCCCGCAGTTGCACCTGTTTGCCGGGATGGATGGACTGGTGCCCGCCGAAGCCGCCAGCGACCTGCTGACGCTGCTCCCCGATGTTGAAATCGGTCTGATTGAACAGGCCGGTCACGCTTTTCTCCTGGAAGACCCCCACGGTGTAGCGGGGGCCATCCAGGCTTTTTTGCATGAGTGCCTTGATGACTGATCTCTCCCATCCGCCCCTGCCAGGCGCCTTGCCGGACAAGCGTCAGGTGGCGGCGTCGTTTTCCCGTGCAGCGGCCAGCTACGACAGCGTTGCCGAGTTGCAGCGAGCAGTGGGGCACGAACTGCTGTCGCGTCTGCCGTCAGCGTGCGTGCCACGACGTTGGCTGGATATGGGGTGCGGCACGGGGTATTTCAGTCGCGTACTGGCTGACTTATTGCCGGCCAGCCAGGGCGTAGCGCTGGATATCGCCGAAGGCATGCTCAACCATGCGCGACCTTTGGGTGGCGCGCATCACTTCATCGCGGGTGATGCCGAGCGCTTGCCGCTGAAAGCTGAGAGCGTTGAGTTGCTCTTCTCCAGCCTTGCGGTGCAATGGTGTGCGAACTTCGATGCAGTGCTCCGTGAGGCCCATCGCGTGCTGCAACCGGGCGGGGTATTGGCCTTTGCCAGTTTATGCGTAGGCACATTGGATGAACTGCGCGAAAGTTGGCGCGCCGCCGATGGCCTGGTGCACGTCAACCGCTTCCGCACCTTCGAGGCCTACCAACAACTGTGTGGGGCCAGCGGTATGCGCGTGGTCAGCCTGGAGCGCCAGCCCCACGTGTTGCATTACCCGGATGTGCGCAGCCTGACCCATGAATTGAAGGCCCTCGGTGCGCACAATCTCAACCCGGGCCGCCCCGACGGGTTGACGGGCCGCGCACGGATTGCTGCACTGGTGCAGGCGTATGAGCGGTTCCGTCAGGTCCAGGGCCTGCCGGCGACTTACCAAGTGGTGTATGCCGTACTGGAGAAACCTCTATGAGCGCCGCTTATTTCATTACCGGCACCGACACTGATGTCGGCAAGACCACCGTCGCCGCCGGCCTGCTGCATGCGGCCCGCCAAGCCGGTAAAAGCACCGCCGCCGGCAAACCCGTCGCCTCCGGTTGCGCGGTAACCCCCAAGGGCCTGCGCAATGCGGACGCCCTGGCGCTGCTGGCCGAATGTTCATTGCCCTTGAGTTATGCCGAGGTCAACCCGGTGGCGTTCGAACCGGCCATCGCACCGCATCTGGCGGCGCGGGAGGCGGGAGTTTCGCTGACGGTGCAGTCGCTGCTCAAGCCCATGCAGCAGGTACTGGCGCGGGACGCGGATTTCACCTTGATCGAAGGCGCGGGCGGCTGGCGCGTGCCCTTGGCCGATCAAGCCAATCTGTCGGACCTGGCAATGGCGCTTAAATTACCGGTGATCCTGGTGGTGGGTGTGCGCCTGGGCTGCATCAGCCATGCCCTGCTCACTGCCGAGGCCATTGCGCGGGACGGTTTGCAACTGGCGGGCTGGGTGGCGAACATCATCGACCCCAAGACGTCCCGCCTGGAAGAAAACCTCGCCACCCTGGCCGAACGGCTGCCTGCACCGTGCCTGGGCCGGGTGCCGAAACTCAAGCATGCCAGCGCCGAAGCCGTGGCGCAGTACCTGCAACTGGACCTGCTTGACTGATTTTGGCTATCGCCAAGGCATTATGCCATTAGTGTTTTTGACGGGCGTTTTGCCACGTTCTCTGCTTCAATCAGCGTTCACGATTCTCTAAAGGCAGGCTTGCGCCATGGAAATCTCTGGAAGCAGCGCGTTTTATTCGGGTCTGAATACCATTCAGTCCGGGCAAAGCCGTGTCGACCAGGCCGCTGGCAAGATCGCCAGTGCAGCCACCAGCCAACCTTCGGATGCCCAGAATGATCGCTTGCAAGCGGTCAACCGCGGCCAGCCGACCAACTCCGCCAGCAACATGGTGGAACTGGCCGAGGGCAAGTTTCAGGTGGAGCTGGGCGTCAAAGTCGCCAAGGCTTCCGACGAAATGCTCGGTACGTTGATCGATACCTACGCCTGATCTAAATGTGGGAGGGGGCAAGCCCCCTCCCATATTTGCCCTGTTTTATCCTGAACCCTCTCTACACTCTCTTTGATGTGGCATCTCGCCTCAGGCCTTGTTGCGCCTGGGTTGATGCACGTCATGACAAACGGCATCTGACCGGCGCTTGACATCCCCAGATCGTAAACGTATGTTTCAAACACCTGTTTGACCGCTACAACACATTCCACGCGGTTGTTCATTCCAGCTACATCAGCAGAGGTTTATCGCTATGCCTGACTACAAGGCCCCCTTGCGTGATATTCGCTTCGTTCGTGACGAACTGCTCGGTTATGAAGCGCACTATCAGAGCCTGCCGGCTTGCCAGGACGCTACCCCGGACATGGTTGACGCCATCCTTGAAGAGGGCGCCAAGTTCTGTGAGCAGGTGCTGGCACCGCTGAACCGCGTGGGCGACATCGAAGGGTGCACCTGGAGTGAGTCGGGCGTTAAGACGCCGACGGGCTTTAAAGAAGCCTACAAGCAATTTGTCGAAGGTGGCTGGCCGAGCCTGGCCCACGACGTGGAGCACGGTGGCCAAGGCCTGCCGGAATCCCTGGGCCTGGCGGTGAGCGAAATGGTTGGCGCCGCCAACTGGTCGTGGGGCATGTACCCAGGCCTGTCTCATGGCGCGATGAACACCATCTCCGAGCACGGCACCCCCGAGCAGCAAGAGGCTTACCTGACCAAGCTGGTGTCGGGCGAATGGACCGGCACCATGTGCCTGACCGAGCCACACTGCGGCACCGACCTGGGCATGCTGCGCACCAAGGCCGAGCCTCAGGCCGACGGTTCCTACAAAGTCTCCGGCACCAAGATCTTCATCTCGGCCGGTGAACACGACATGGCCGACAACATCGTCCACATCGTACTGGCCCGCCTGCCGGACGCACCGGCCGGCACCAAAGGCATCTCGCTGTTCATCGTGCCGAAGTTCATGCCCAACGCCGACGGTTCGGTGGGTGAGCGCAACGCGGTGAGCTGTGGTTCCCTGGAACACAAGATGGGCATCCACGGCAACGCCACCTGCGTGATGAACTTCGACGCGGCCACCGGTTTCCTGATCGGCCCGGCGAACAAAGGCCTGAACTGCATGTTCACCTTTATGAACACCGCTCGCCTGGGCACCGCGCTGCAAGGTCTGTCCCACGCCGAGATCGGTTTCCAGGGCGGCCTGAAATACGCTCGCGACCGCCTGCAAATGCGCTCCCTGACCGGCCCGAAAGCGCCGGACAAGGCCGCTGACCCGATCATCGTGCACCCCGACGTGCGCCGCATGCTGCTGACCATGAAAGCCTTCGCCGAAGGCAACCGTGCGATGGTGTACTTCACCGCCAAGCAAGTGGACATCGTCAAGTACGGCACCGACGACGAAGCCAAGAAACAGGCCGACGGCCTGCTGGCCTTCATGACCCCAATCGCCAAGGCGTTCATGACCGAAGTCGGTTTTGAATCGGCCAACCACGGCGTGCAGATCTACGGTGGCCACGGCTTCATCGCCGAGTGGGGCATGGAGCAGAACGTTCGCGACAGCCGCATTTCGATGCTGTACGAAGGCACCACCGGTATCCAGGCGCTGGACCTGCTCGGCCGTAAAGTGCTGATGACCCAGGGTGAAGCGCTCAAGGGCTTCACCAAGATCGTGCACAAGTTCTGCCAGGCCAACGAAGGCAACGAAGCGGTCAAAGAGTTCGTTGCACCGCTGGCTGCACTGAACAAAGAGTGGGGCGAGTTGACCATGAAGGTCGGCATGGCTGCGATGAAAGACCGTGAAGAAGTCGGTGCCGCCTCGGTGGATTACCTGATGTACTCCGGTTACGCGTGCCTGGCTTACTTCTGGGCCGACATGGCACGCCTGGCTGCCGAGAAACTGGCTGCCGGCACCACCGAAGAGGCCTTCTACACCGCCAAGCTGCAGACCGCGCGCTTCTACTTCCAGCGCATCCTGCCGCGTACCTTGGCACACAAGGCCACCATGCTGTCGGGCGCCAACAACCTGATGGACATGAAAGAGGAAGACTTCGGCCTGGCTTACTAAGCCTCACCGGGTTTGCCTGGAACCGCCGCTTCCCCTGGGAGCGGCGGTTTTTTATGAGCAATAAAAAACACAGTACAGCGCTCAGGGATTGCCGCCGGCTGCCGTTACAGTGATGGCAATGTGATACATGACCGGCAGGGTGTGCTTAACTGTCTGGATCAAGGCACATTGCCATCATTTTTTGCGGGTCGGAGTTTTACCCTTGTCACGCGTGTCCGCTGTACGTTTCAGTCATTTTCTCCCTTCGTTGCTGCTCTTGCTGGCCGGGCTCTCGGCTGCTTATGTCAAGGACCTCAACGTCTTCTTCACCTCGCTGTTCAATGTGTTGCCCACCCTGGTGCTGCTGCTCGGCGGTTCGTACTGCGCGGTGTATCGGCGCCAGCGTGAATTGTTCTTGATGATCACGGTGTACATCGCCTACTTCCTGCTCGATACCCAGACTGATTTCTATCGCGATAACGGCCGCGTGCGCGAAGACGCGGCCGTGGTGTTTCATCTGTGTTGCCTGCTGTTGCCGCTGCTGTTCAGCATTTACGCGCTGTGGCAGGAGAAGACCCATCTGTTCCGCGACTTCGTGGCCCGCTGCGCCGTGCTGCTGGCCATCGGCAGCGTGGCGTTGGCCTTGGAGCAAAGTTATCCCCAGGCCGTGCTGAATTGGCTGGCGGAGATTCGCTGGCCGGCACTGCATGGCACCTGGATGAGCCTGATCCAATTGTCGTACCCGATGTTCCTGATTGGTTTCCTCACGCTCGCCGCACAGTACTGGTACCAGCCACGCCCGCTGCATGCGGCGCAGTTGGTGGGGTTGCTGGGGTTGTTCTGGATGTTGCCGCAGACCTTCATCCTGCCGTTCACCCTCAACATCATGTGCAGCCAGGTGATGCTGATGATCGCGGCCGGCGTGGCCCACGAGGCCTATCAAATGGCGTTTCGCGACGAGCTGACCGGCCTGCCGGGGCGTCGCGCCCTCAATGAGCGCATGCAGCGGCTGGGGCGCAACTATGTGCTGGCGATGACCGACGTCGATCACTTCAAACGCTTCAACGACACCCACGGCCACGACGTCGGCGACCAGGTGCTGCGCCTGGTGGCGAGCAAGCTGTCCAAGGTCAATGGCGGCGGGCGTGCCTATCGCTACGGCGGTGAAGAGTTCGCCGTGGTGTTTGCCGGCAAGACCCTGGATGAGTGCATGCCGCATCTGGAAGAAATCCGCGAGATCGTCGCCAACTACGACATCAAGCTGCGCAATGCGGACCGCCCCCAGGACGATCAACAAGGCCGTCAGCGCCGGGCGGGCAGCGGTGCGACGAGTGTCTCGGTGACGGTCAGCATCGGCGTGGCCGAACGCCAGGCCGAGCAGCGCACCCCCGAAGAAGTGCTCAAGTCCGCCGACCAGGCGCTGTATGCCGCCAAGGGCGCCGGGCGTAACTGCGTGATCGCCGCCGGGCAAACCCGCCGTGGCGCGGTGCGCATGGAGAGCGCTGCCGGTTGAGTGATGGCGGTGTATTCAGCGGTTCTACAGTGATTGTCTGAGGCGCGGGCCGGCAGTAGGTTGAGACCATCTGCTGCCGGAGACATGACCATGCCTGAGTACAAAGCTCCCCTGCGCGACATGCGCTTTCTGATCGACAACGTGTTTGATTTTCACGGCCACTACGCCGCGTTGGGCGCAACCGACGCCAGCCCGGACATGGTCAGTGCGATCCTCGAAGAAGGCGCCAAATTCTGCGAGAACGTGCTGTCGCCCCTCAACCGCAGCGGCGATGAAGAGGGCTGCCATTTTGACAATGGCGTCGTCACCACGCCCAAGGGGTTCAAGGAAGCCTTCGCCCAGTACGTCGAAGGCGGCTGGCACGGTGTGGCGGCGGACCCGGCCTACGGTGGCCAGGGCTTGCCGCAATCGCTGGGCCTGGTGCTCAGCGAGATGATCGGCTCCAGCAACACCTCCTGGGGCATGTACCCGGGCCTGACCCACGGCGCCATGTCGGCGATCCACGCCCACGGTACAGCCGAGCAAAAAGACACCTTCCTGAACAAGCTCACCGCTGGCGAATGGACCGGCACCATGTGCCTCACCGAAGCCCATTGCGGCACCGACCTGGGGCTGATCAAGACCCGCGCCGTGCCCCAGGCCGACGGCAGTTATGCGGTCACCGGCAGCAAGATCTTCATCTCGGCCGGCGAGCACGACATGAGCGCCAACATCATCCATCTGGTGCTGGCCAAGTTGCCGGACGCCCCGGCGGGCACCAAGGGCATCTCGTTGTTTATCGTGCCCAAGTTTCACGCCGACTCCGGCGAGCGCAACGCGGTGCACTGTGGTTCCATCGAACACAAAATGGGCATCAAGGCCTCAGCCACCTGCGTGCTCAATTTCGACGGTGCCAAGGGCTTTTTGATTGGCGAGGCCAACAAAGGCCTCAATTGCATGTTCACCATGATGAACCACGCGCGGCTGGGCACTGGCATGCAAGGCCTGTGCAACGGCGAGGCAAGCTTTCAAGGCGCGATCAAGTACGCCAACGACCGCCTGCAAATGCGCTCGCTGACCGGCGCCAAGGCCCCGGACAAAGCGGCCGACCCGATCATCGTGCATCCCGACGTGCGTCGCATGCTGCTGACCATGAAAGCCTTCAACGAAGGCAACCGCGCATTGACCTACTTCACCGCGCAATTGCTCGATACCGCCCACCTGAGCAGCGACGCCGCTCAACGCCAGGAAGCTGAAGACCTGTTGGCGTTCCTCACGCCGATCTGCAAAGCCTTTATGACCGACACCGGGTTGGAAGTGACCAACCACGGCATGCAGGTGTTCGGCGGCCACGGCTACATTCGCGAATGGGGCATGGAACAACTGGCCCGCGATGCTCGGATCGCGCCGATCTATGAAGGCACCAACGGCATCCAGGCCCTCGACCTGCTGGGCCGCAAGGTGTTGGGCAGCCAGGGCAAGTTGCTGCGCGGGTTTACCAAAATCGTGCATAAGTTCTGCGCGGCGAATGCTGAACATCCGCAGTTCAAGGCCTATGCGGCACAACTCAATCAACTGAACGGCGAGTGGGGCGAACTGACCACCCAGGTCGGCATGGCCGCGATGAAAAACCCCGACGAGGTGGGCGCTGCCGCCGTGGATTACTTGATGTACAGCGGCTACATCGTCCTTGCCTACCTGTGGCTGCGCATGGCAATTGCGGCGCAGGCCCATGACGATGGCGAGTTTGCCAAGGCCAAGCTGGCCACGTGCGAATTCTACTTCAAGCGCCTGCTGCCGCGTACCGCCACCCACCGCGCTGCTGTGCAAGCGGGCAGCGAGTGCCTGATGAGTCTGCCAGCGGAGGCGTTTGCGTTGTAGTGACTTAAAAATACCAGTCAGTCACAAGTGGACCCTATGTGTCTGAAAAGTTGTTCGGGTACACTCGGAGCCTGTAAAACCGATCCTATCGAATCACTTTTCACGTTCTCACGAGGTTTGCCATGGCTGATTACAAAGCGCCGCTGCGTGATATGCGCTTCGTCCTCAACGAAGTTTTTGAGGTCGCCAATACATGGGCCCAATTGCCGGCATTGGCAGACACCGTTGACGCCGAAACCGTCGAGGCGATCCTCGAAGAGGCCGGCAAAGTCACCGCCAAGTCCATCGCGCCAATCAGCCGTGGCGGTGACGAACAAGGTTGTCGTTGGGACAACACGGCGGTGTTTACCCCGGACGGTTATCCACAGGCCTACAAGACCTACGCCGAAGGCGGCTGGGTTGGCGTCGGTGGCGATCCTGCGTTTGGCGGCATGGGCATGCCCAAGGCCGTTTCGGCCCAGGTTGAAGAGATGATCAACTCGTCGAGCCTGGCGTTTGGCCTGTATCCGATGTTGACGTCCGGCGCGTGCGTGTCGATCAACACCCACGCCAGCGAAGCACTCAAGGCCGCCTATCTGCCGAAGATGTATTCCGGCGAATGGGCCGGTTCCATGTGCCTGACCGAGGCCCATGCCGGCACCGACCTGGGGATTATCCGCACCAAGGCCGAGCCTCAGGCGGACGGTTCCTACAAAATCAGTGGCACCAAGATCTTCATCACCGGTGGCGAGCACGACCTCACCGAAAACATCATCCACTTGGTATTGGCCAAGCTGCCGGATGCACCGGCTGGCCCCAAGGGCATCTCGCTGTTCCTGGTGCCGAAGTTCATGGTCAATGCCGACGGCAGCCTGGGTGCGCGTAACCTGGTGAGCTGTGGCTCTATCGAACACAAGATGGGGATCCAGGCGTCCGCGACCTGCGTGATGAACTTCGACGAAGCCGTGGGTTATCTGGTGGGCGAGCCTAACCGTGGGCTGGCGGCGATGTTCACCATGATGAACTACGAGCGCTTGGGTGTAGGTATTCAGGGGCTGGCGTCCGGTGAACGGTCCTACCAGAACGCCATTGAATACGCGCGTGACCGTCTGCAAAGCCGTGCGCCGACCGGTGCCCAGGCCAAGGATAAGGTCGCCGACCCGATCATCGTGCACCCGGACGTGCGCCGCATGCTGCTGACCATGAAAGCCGCGAACGAAGGTGGCCGCGCGTTCTCCACCTATGTGGCGACGCAGCTGGATATCGCCAAATTCAGCGAAGACGCCGCAGCCCGTGAGCGTGCGGATAACCTGGTGGCGTTGCTGACACCGGTGGCCAAGGCGTTCCTCAGCGACCTGGGCCTGGAAACCACGGTGCTCGGCCAGCAGGTATTTGGTGGCCACGGCTACATCCGCGAGTGGGGCCAGGAGCAATTGGTGCGTGATGTGCGCATCACGCAGATCTACGAAGGTACCAACGGCATCCAGGCCCTGGACTTGATGGGGCGCAAGATCGTCGGCAGCGGCGGTGCGTTCTACACCTTGTTTGCCGATGAGATCCGTCAGTTCACTGCCAATGCAGGGGCCGAGTTGGCTGAGTTCACCAAACCGCTGAACGCGGCGGTGGACAACCTGGATGAACTGACGGCTTGGGTACTGGATCGCGCCAAGACCAACCCGAATGAAATCGGTGCGGCGTCGGTGGAGTATTTGCATGCGTTTGGTTACATGGCCTACGCCTACATGTGGGCGCGCATGGCCAAGGCTGCCTTGGGCAAAGAGGCTGAGGAAGACTTCTACGCCAGTAAACTGGGTACCGCACGCTTCTACTTCGCGCGTCTGCTGCCGCGTATTCACTCCCTGAGTGCGTCTGTAAAAGCCGGTAGCGAATCGCTGTTCCTGCTGGATGAAGCACTGTTCTAAGGGGGCGAAGGGTTTGTAAGCATTCTCTTACATGACGTGCTGCTATTCGTCCTCTATCGCCAAATTGGATCCACGGATAATCTACTTCACATGGACGTCGCGCAGGAAGCGCAAAGCAACAACACGGACACGTAGGATTCTGCCAGGACGGCGGAGTGAAATGGATGTCAGGGAAACAGTCTGCAAAGCCCCGCTTCGGCGGGGTTTTCTTTTGCCTGCGAAAAAGTCAGGCTGGTGCCTGCGGGGCATTCATCACGTCTTCCAGCAAGGTACGCAGCAACGCCATCGTGGCCTGCTGACGCTGCACATCACGGCACACCAAGCCTACTTTCAGCGGCACCCGCGGTTCACTCAGTGGCTTCCATAGCAGCATCTGGCTGTTGTGTTCGTCCTGGGAGCGGCCCGGCAGTACGGTTGCCAGTTGGGTGTGTGGCAGGCTGTCGAGAATCCCCACCATGGTATTGAGCTCTGCCTGCACTTGCGGCCGTCGCCCCAGGTTGGCGAGCTGGCCTTGCCAGATCTGCCGGATTTGAAACTCTTCCCCCAGCAGCAACATCGGCAACTCGGCCGCCTGTTTCAACGAGACTTTCTTGAATTCGCGCAGGGGATGATCATCCGGGATGACCACCTTCAGTTCATCTTCATACAGCAGCACGCCGTGTAATCCCGGCTGACGTGGCGGCAGGTAACTGATGCCGATGTCCAGCGAGCCGTTGAGCAGCCGCCGTTCAATCTCCAGCCCGGTCAATTCGTAGATCTGCACCACCAGGTGCGGCTGAGCCTTGCGCACGCGCTCAAGCATCTGCGGCACCAGGCTGGTGTGTACGGTCTGCAGCACGCCGATGGCCAAGGTGCGCAAGGCCTGGCCCTTGAAGTTGCGCAATGCCTCGACGGCTTGCTGCATACCGTCGATCAACGGCAGCGCATGGTTGTACAGCGTGTGGGCGGCGAGGGTGGGCAGCAGGCGCTTGCTGCTGCGCTCGAACAGGCTGACATCGAGGTTCTGCTCCAGTTGGCGGATCTGCTGCGACAAGGCCGGTTGGGAGATCGAAAGCCGCTCCGCAGCACGGCCTACATGGCCCTCTTCATACACAGCGACGAAATAACGCAGTTGCTTGAAATCCATAAGTCTTTCTTATCGAAAAAGCTGGAAAATCGAAATGGCCGTTGGCCCCGCAGGCGCCTAGTCTAGCGCCTATTCGCAGGGCTTACAGGGCCAGATCGGGCAATGAACAGCGTTTATGTTGATGGCGTTTACATAGGCAAGTCAAAAAATACACAGGCCGTGTTCACCTCCATGCAGGTTGTCAGCGGGGGTGATCTGTGAACCTGTTCTCTATCCGCCGCCCCGCGCCGAGCCTGGACGATTTGGTCCTGGATGCGCAGCACGCTGATCCTTCGAGTGAATCCTTGATGCCCACTGTGGCGCGGCCGCCGCAAGTCTTCGTACGTGGCCAGGGTTCCTGGCTGTGGGACAGCGACGACCGTGCTTACCTGGACTTCAGCCAGGGCAATGGCGCCAACAGCCTCGGCCACAGCCCGCAGGTATTGATCAACGCCTTGAATGACCAGACCCAAGCGCTGATCAATCCCGGCATGGGCCTGCATAACCGCGCCCAACTCAACCTCGTCGACCGCTTGTGCCACCGCACCGGCAGCGACCAGGCCTACCTGCTCAACAGCGGTGCGGAAGCTTGCGAAGCGGCGATCAAGCTTGCGCGCAAATGGGGCCAGCTGCATCGCGGCGGCGCGTACCGCATCATCAGCGCCAGCAACGGTTGCCATGGCCGCAGTTTCGCGGCGCTGGCGGCGTCGTCCGCAACGTTGGAAAACCGTTTTGAACCGCAATTGCCCGGCTTCAGCCATGTGCCGTTCAACGACCTGCCGGCCCTGCACGCCGCTGTCGATGCACAAACCGTTGCCATCATGCTCGAACCGATCCAGGGCGCCAGCGTCACCCCTGCGACCGAGCACTACCTCAAGGGCGTCGAGCGCCTGTGCCGTGAACTGGGGATCCTGCTGATCCTCGACGAAGTGCAGACCGGTCTCGGTCGCTGCGGCACGTTGCTGGCCGAACAACAGTACAGCGTACGCGCTGACATCATCACCCTCGGCAAAGGCCTGGGCGGTGGCGTGCCCTTGGCAGCGCTGCTGGCGCGCGGTAAAGCGTGTTGTTTCGAGGTGGGCGAACTGGAGGGCACCCACCACGGCAATGCGTTGATGGCGTCAGCCGGTGCGGCGGTACTCGACACGGTGCTGGAACATGGTTTTCTTGAGCATGTGCGTGAGTGCGGCCTTTACCTTGGCGAAGGCCTTGCACGCCTGGCGTATCGCTACGACCACGGCCAACTGCGCGGCCAGGGCCTGATGTGGGGCCTGACGTTGTCGGATGATTCTGCCGATGCCGTGGTAAACGCCGCGCTGCAAGAAGGCCTGATCCTCAACGCCCCACAACCTGACTGCCTGCGCTTCACCCCAGCACTGACGGTGAGCAACAGCAATATCGACGAAATGCTCCTACGCCTGGCCCGCGCCTTCTCCCGCGTGCGCACCGCACAACTGCAATGCCGCAAGGGCATCGCCGTTTAACCCCATTTTCCTGAACCGTCTCGCGGTATACGCGGCGCCTCCAGCCTGACTCTTTTGGCTGGGGGCGTTTTTTTGCGTGCTCGATACAGGATGGCGCAATGCCAGATTCTACTGAACCCTCAAGACACGCCAAGGTCGATTAGCTACACGGCTCACACGAGCCGATTTTTTGGAGCTGACCCATGGACATCATTCGTATCATCATCGCCATTCTGCTGCCGCCACTGGGTGTGTTCCTGCAAGTAGGTTTCGCCGGCGCGTTCTGGCTGAATATCCTGCTGACCTTGTGCGGTTACTTCCCTGGCATCATCCACGCGGTGTACATCATCGCCAAGCGTTGAGGCCCTTAGCCTTTGGCAATGAGCCGTGAATTGCGCTCATTGCGAAAGGCCAGTTGCTCGATGGTCTGGGTGGCGTGTTCGGCTTCTTCCCGCGCGTTGAGGATGATGCCGTGCTGCTCGGACTTGCTGCACACCGGGTCGGCGTTGCTCGCATCTCCCGTGAGCATGAAGGCCTGGCAACGGCAGCCGCCGAAGTCCTTTTCTTTTTCATCACATGACTTGCACGGCTCGGGCATCCAGTCGTAGCCGCGAAAGCGGTTGAAGCCGAACGAGTCGTACCAGATGTGCTGCATGCTGTGGTCGCGCACGTTGGGAAACTGCACTGGCATCTGTCGGGCGCCGTGGCAGGGCAGGGCGGTGCCGTCTGGCGTGACGGTCAGAAAGATGCTGCCCCAGCCGTTCATGCAGGCTTTGGGGCGTTCCTCATAGTAATCCGGCGTAACGAATATCAGCTTGCACGGGTGCCCTTCGGCTTCGAGCTTGGCGCGGTATTCGTTGGTGATGCGTTCGGCGCGTACCAGCTGTTCCTTGGTCGGCAGCAACCCCACACGATTGAGCTGCGCCCAGCCGTAGAACTGGCAGGTGGCGAGCTCGACGAAGTCCGCCTCCAGCGCGATGCACAGCTCGATGATGCGGTCGATCTTGTCGATATTGTGCCGATGAGTGACGAAGTTCAGCACCATCGGGTAGCCGTGCGCCTTCACCGCGCGGGCCATTTCCAGTTTTTGCGCGAAGGCTTTTTTCGAGCCGGCCAGCAGGTTGTTCACCTGTTCGTCGCTGGCCTGGAAGCTGATCTGGATGTGGTCCAGACCGGCCTTCTTGAAGTCGCTGATCTTCTGTTCGGTCAGGCCGATGCCGGAGGTGATCAGGTTGGTGTAGAACCCCAGTTTGCGCGCCTCGGCGATCAATTCCGCCAAGTCCTGGCGCACCAGCGGTTCACCGCCGGAAAACCCTAGCTGCGCGGCGCCCATCTCGCGGGCTTCGCGAAACACCTTGATCCACTGCTCGGTACTCAGCTCCTTGCCCTGCTCGGCAAAGTCCAGCGGGTTGGAGCAATACGGGCACTGCAACGGGCAGCGGTAGGTCAGCTCGGCCAACAGCCACAACGGCAAACCGATAGCCGGCTTTTCAGGCAAGGGTGATCCAGTGCTCAGCACGGGCGACCTCCATGAATTGCTCGATGTCTTCACCCAGCTCAGGTACGCCGGGGAATTGTTTATCCAGCTCGGCAATGATGGCCGCCACGTCACGCTCACCGTCGATCAAACCGCCGATCAGCGCGGCGCTGTCGTTGAGCTTGATCATGCCTTCGGGGTAGAGCAGCACATGGCCTTTTTGCGCAGGCTCGTACTGGTAGCGATAGCCCGGGCGCCAGATGGGTGTTCTGCTGCGATCAAAGCTCATAGGGTGATCCCTTTATGCCAGACCCGCTGCTCGGTCACGCTGTGATACGGCGGGCGTTTGAGTTCGTAGGCCATGCTCATGGCGTCCAGCATGCTCCACAGGATGTCGAGTTTGAACTGCAGAATTTCCAGCATGCGCTCCTGACCTTCACGGGTGGTGTAGTGCTGCAGCGTGATCGCCAGGCCGTGCTCCACATCGCGGCGGGCCTGGCCCAGGCGGGTACGGAAATATTCGTAGCCAGCCGGGTCGATCCACGGGTAATGCTGCGGCCAGCTGTCGAGGCGCGATTGGTGGATCTGCGGTGCGAACAGCTCGGTCAGCGAGCTGCTGGCGGCCTCTTGCCAACTGGCGCGACGGGCGAAGTTGACGTAGGCATCCACCGCAAACCGTACGCCGGGCAGCACCAGCTCCTGGGAACGCAGTTGGTCCGGGTCGAGGCCGACCGCCTGGCCCAGGCGCAGCCAGGCTTCGATGCCGCCGTCTTCGCCCGGCGCGCCATCGTGGTCGAGCAGGCGCTGGATCCACTCGCGACGAATCTCGCGGTCCGGGCAGTTGGCCAGGATCGCCGCGTCCTTCAGGGGAATATTCACCTGGTAGTAGAAACGGTTGGCGACCCAGCCCTGGATTTGCTCGCGGCTGGCACGGCCTTCATACATCGCCACGTGATACGGGTGGTGAATATGGTAGAAGGCGCCCTTGGCACGTAGGGCGGCTTCGAATTCGGTGGTGGTCAACGCTGTGTCAGTCATTTCGCCTGCTCCTACAATTCAATGCTCATGCCGTCGTAAGCCACTTCGACATTGCGCCGCACCAGTTCCGCTCGCTCGGGGGAGTCTTCATCGAGGATCGGGTTGGTGTTGTTGATGTGGATAAGCACCTTGCGCTGCTTGGGCAACTGTTCCAGCACTTCGAGCATGCCGCCGGGGCCGTTCTGCGCCAGGTGGCCCATCTCGCGGCCGGTGCGGGTGCCCACGCCACGGCGCTGCATTTCGTCGTCATCCCACATGGTGCCGTCCACCAGCAGGCAGTCGCTGCCGGCCATGATCTCCAGCAACGGCGCGTCGACCTTGCCCAGGCCGGGGGCGTAGAACAGTTTGCCGCCGGTGCGCAGGTCTTCGACGATCAGGCCGATGTTGTCGCCGGGGTGCGGGTCGAAGCGGTGCGGCGAGTAGGGCGGCGCGGCGCTGCGCAGGGGCAGCGGGGTGAAACGCAAATTCGGGCAGGCCGGGATGCTGAAGCTGGCGTCCAGCTCGATGCGGTTCCAGGCCAGGCCGCCGTTCCAGTGGGTGAGCATGGTGAACAGCGGGAAGCCGGTGCTCAGGTCTTCATGAACCATGTCGGTGCACCACACTTGGTGCGGGCAGCCTTCGCGCAGGCTCAAGAGGCCGGTGGTGTGGTCGATCTGGCTGTCCATCAGGATGATCGCGCTGATGCCGGTATCGCGCAGGGCGCGGCCGGGTTGCATGGGCGCAAAGCTTTGCAGTTGCGCGCGAATATCCGGTGAGGCATTGCACAGTACCCAATTCACGCCATCGTCGGAGATCGCAATGGACGACTGGGTACGCGCCTGGGCCCGCAGGCTGCCGTCACGAAAACCCGCGCAGTTCACGCAGTTGCAGTTCCACTGCGGGAAACCACCGCCGGCGGCGGAACCTAGAATCTGGACAAACATGATTGCTCCATCACGCAAAGCTCAAAACAAAAACGCCCCGGGCGAACCGAGGCGTTGGAGTACCCAGCGAATTAACGGCTGGCGAAGTACATGGTGACTTCGAAACCGATGCGCAGATCAGTGTAAGCAGGTTTGGACCAGGTCATATTCTTACTCCTACGAAGGGATGGGACGTTTACTACCAAGTAATACATATAGTCCACCTCCAGTCGGAGATGTTCAGATGTGTGCGTAGGAATGTTACGCAATTCTGATCAAGTTAGCGCTGTCTCGATGGAAAAAGCCTGTTGCAGGGTTGGCAATGATCACCTTCTGGCTTTCAGGCGTTCGAGGTCTGCGGGCCGTTGGCCACATAAAGCCAGCCACCTTGGCGAGCGTTCAATTGTTGGGCGGCGAGCAACACATCTTCACGGCTACGGCTTTGGATCAGTGGCTGAAGATGCGTGAGATAACCCGATGGATGGCTGGCCAGATGCGCGTGCCATAGCAGTTCGGCGGCGGGTGCGACCGGCAACGTTTGTGACGAAAACTGTTGGGCCAGGGCAAGGTTGCCCAAGTCTTCGCAGCCGGCGATCAATGCCGGCAGTTGGGCCAGGAAGGTTTTCAGGTGCTCAACGAGGCCTTCCAGGGATGCGCTGGGAGATTGCACACCAAACAACAGGCCGGTTTGCCCGTTGATCTGTCGGACACCGCTGAACACTGCGTAGCCCAATTGCAACTCGACTCGTAGGCGTTGGTAGAACGCTCCTTGGAGCAGGTGTCCAAGCAGTCGCCACGATGCTTCATCGGCCAGGGATGGGCTCGGTGTCGGGCAAAACAGCAGCAAGGCGGCTTCAGGGGAAGCGGTGTTTATCGCCTGCCACACGCGTTTCCCGCTGAGGGTTTGCAGCGGTGGTTCGCGGTGGGCAGGTTGCCCCGGCAGGCGGGCGGCGGCGGCCTTGATCAACGCTTCGGTCGCGGCGGGCAAACCCAGGCCCAGGCCATGCCAGCGTGCGGTGGCCCAGGATGCAGGCTGCTCGCGGGTATCGACATTGCCGGTGGCGCAGCACGAGGGCAGCGCCTTGAGCAGCGCTCGGATTGGGATCATGGGGGGGGCGATGACAGCTTCTTGCGGCAGATTCAGGCTGTGCGCCAAGGCCTCCAGCACGGCTGGCATAGGCTCGTGCAGTCCGGTCATCTTCAGCAGCCAGTCATTGCCGCAGGTTTCAAAGGACAATTCAACGCCCGCCTGACGTGAATGCTCACGCAATGCCTGCAAGGTGCTTTCCAGCCCGGCAGCAACGGGCGAGTCGAACCGCCATTGCAGGTACAGCGCGCCTTCGTCGCCATCATTTGCCAAGGCCTGGCTGAATGTCAGCGCCGATATTTCCCGACGACCTCGCGAGCGGTCTTGGGCAAAGGTGCGCAGCCCCCGGTGGGCGCTGGTTTGGCCGCGAATCAGGCCGGCGCGCTCGTCCTTGAGCGGTGGGCGCAGGAACGGGTTGTTCGGGGGAAGTTGCCAACGGTGTTCGGTGGGCGGTAGTTGCAATGATTCAAGCAGCGCCTTGAGCGCGGCGATGTCTTGTTCACACAGCTCTTCGCTGTCGTTTCGGGCCAATGCCAGGGCGCCCTGGATCTGTTGTTGGCGAGCGTTCAGCAGCGCGAACTCTTCGCGCAGCGGCGTCCAGTCGCTGCGTGAGAAAAAGCTCAGCCAGTCGTGCAGGAGCGCCTCAATCTGGGTCGCCGGTTTGTCTGCGGTACCGAGTGTGAAGTCGATATCCAGCACGGCTTGTCCGGCGAAGTGATACAGCACCGAGGCATGCAGTGCACTGGCCAGTCGTTGTGCTTTCAACTCGCAGAGCAGCCCGCCCGGCGCCGCGGCGTTGAGCCAGGTGCAGAGGAAATCCAGGGCTGCGCGGGGCGCGTCACAGGTGATGACGTGGTGCAGGTGGCCGTCTTCGGTGTGCTGATAACGCCGTGCCGCGCCTTGCATCAAGGCCGGTGGCGCAGCCTGTGGATGCTGCGGGCCAGAGGTCAGTTGCGCACTGAATTGCTGCGCCAGGGTTTCCAGTTCTTGCAGTGACTGCGGGCCGGCGAGACTCAAGGTCATCTGCCCGCTCTGATAGAACTGCGCGCAGAATTCCCGCAAGGCGTGCTGAAACGCCTCACGCTCCACTGGCAGGCTGTCGCGGTTGCCCGCGTGAAAGCCGCGTAGCGGGTGATCTGCCGCCAAACCTTCGAGCAACGCCACCTGCTGTTGGGCCTTGGCGTCCTGGGACCAGGCGACAAACTCTGCGTGCAGCACTTCGCGCTCGCGTACTTGATCGTCCAACGTCAGGCGCGGATGGGTCAGCATGTCTGCCAGCCGCTCCAGCCCCGGCGCGAAGGTCGAAACCGGCAGTTCAAAGAAGAAGTCCGTGGTGCGTTCGCGGGTGCTGGCATTCACCTGGCCACCGTGGCGTTGTACGTAGGCCATCAGCCCTTCGCCCGTGGGAAAACGCTCGGTGCCAAGAAATAACAAATGCTCAAGGAAATGCGCCAGCCCAGGCCAGGCCAACGGCACGTCATGGCTACCGGCAGCCACCCTTAACGCTGCGGCGCAACGCTTCAGGCGCGGCGCATGGCGCAAGGAAACCCGCAGGCCATTGGCCAAGGTCAAATGAACAGGATAAGGGTGGGCCGGGGCAGGCATGGGCACTTCCAGAACGGGGCAAGTGCCTATGCTAACAAACCCATTGGATCAGGGCTTGTGCAGCGCGCCGTAAAGCTCGGGGCGACGGTCTTGCAGGTAGTGATTGGCAGCGCGGGCGTCGATGATCGATTGGCGGTCCAGGGGGCCGACAATCAGCGCTTCATCCAGCCCGGCCTGGGCGATTCGCTGGCCGTCCGGTGCGGCGATGCTGCTTTGCCCGCAGTACTGAATCTCGCCTTCGTGCCCGCAATAGTTGGCATAGGCCACGTAGCACTGGTTTTCAAAGGCGCGCGCCCGCACGGTGACGTCGGCGACAAAATCGAACGGTACCATGTTGGCGGTGGGTACCAGGATCAGCTCGGCCCCGGCCAAGGCCAGGCGCCGGGTGTTTTCAGGGAACTCCAGGTCGTAGCAGATCAGGAACCCCAGTTTCCAACCGTTCAACTCCACCAACGGGAAGTCATCGTCGCCGGCATTGAACATCGAGTGATCCAGATCCCCAAACAGATGGGTCTTGCGGTAGTTGCACAGACGCTGGCCGTGGGCGGCGATCAGCTGCACAGCGTTGTAGATCTGCCCGTCGTCGGCGCGTTCCGGGTAGCCGTACAGAATGGCCAACCCGGCGCTTTGCGCGATGTCGGCAATGGCTTGTGCCGACTCCCCATCCTGAGCTTCGGCCAACGCACCAACGGCTTCGGCACCGATGTTGTAACCGGTGAGGAACATCTCTGGCAGCACCAGCACATCGGCGCCGGCCGCTTCGTGTGCAACCTGGCGCAGGCGCTTGAGGTTGCCCGCTACGTCCAAGGGCAGCGGCGGGCATTGGTACAGGGCGACACGCATGGTGTACCTCCTTATTCGGCCAGGGCGATCGGTCCGATTTCATCGAACACGTCACCTGGCCCTGGGTTCTCGGCGTGGGTGCCGCCGCCGAAGTGGGTCATGATGCCCCACACCGCGTTCAGCGAGGTTTGTACGGCGCCTTCTACCCAGGCGGGTGTCCAGGAAACGTCGTCGCCGGCGATGAAAATCCCACGTTGTTCGGCGGGCATGTCCTTCTGCATAAAGTGTGCGTACATCCGCTGGTTGTAACGATAGTGGCCGGGCAGCGCACCTTTGAAGGCCCCGAGGAAGTGCGGGTCAGCCTCCCACGAGACAGTGATCGGGTCGCCGATGATGCGCGCCTTGAGGTCGACTTTCGGGTAGATCTTCTTCAGGGCGTCGAGGGCCAGTTTCACCCGTTTGTCGATGGGCTGCGGGAGCATTTTCAGCGCATCGCTCATCCATGAGTACGACAGGCAGATCACGCCAGGCTTGTCGTCGCCGTTGTCGAACAGGTAGGTGCCACGGGTCAGGCGATCGGTGAGGGTCATGCTCATCAGGTCGCGGCCGGTTTCTGGGTCTTTGTCCTTCCAGAACGGGCGGTCGACCATCACGAAGGTTTTTGACGATTGCATGTAGCGCGTGCGGTCCAGGGCCATCCACATTTTTTGCGAGAACAGGGTTTCGTCGCACTCGATCTGGGTGGTGAGCAGCCAGCTTTGGCAGGTGGTCAGCACGGCGGCGTATTCGCGGGTGTCGCCATAGTTGTCGGTCACCGCGAAACGGCCGTCAGCCGCGTGGGCAATGCGCTTGACCCCGGCTCGTGGCGCACCGCTGTGCAACGAGCTAAGGCTGGTGCCGGCGGGCCAGTGGGCGCAGCGCTCCGGTATGTGACGCCAGATGCCCATGGGCACTTGTGCCACGCCGCCGACCACCAGATGTTGGTGGTCGTCGCAGTTGGTCATCACCACGCGGAAGATTTCCAGCATTGAGTTGGGGAAATCCGAGTCCCAGCCGCCGGTGCCGAAACCGACCTGGCCAAACACTTCTCTGTGATGGAACGACAGTTTTGCGAAGGCTTTGGAGGTGGCGACGAAGTCGTAGAAGGTGCGGTCGTCCCACAGCGGGACCAGCTTGTTCCACAGCGCTTTGAGCCGCGGCACGTCGCGGTCGCGGATGGCTTGCTGGATATCACCGAACTGCGAGCCGGCTTCCAGGGCGTCGGCCCAGGCGTCGGCCACTTCCTGGAACAGCGCAGGCAAGTCGGCCAGTTTTTGGGCGTAGTGGGTTTGGCCTTCGAGGTCGATCACCGTGCTGCCGGAGGCTGGCGTCAGCGGGTTGGGGAAGGGTTTGGTGTCCAGGCCCAGCTTGTCCACGTAGTGGTAGAAGGCGGTGGACGACACCGGGAAACGCATGCCGCCCAGTTCGGCGATGATGCCTTCGGCGCCCTCGAAGGCCTGGGAGCGCAGACGGCCGCCCATCTTGGACGCTTCGTACACCACAGGCTTGAGGCCCAGCTTCATCAACTCATAGGCGGCAACCAACCCGGCGATGCCTGCACCGACGATGGCCACTTCGGTGCCATGGTTGGCGGCGGGAATGCTGCCCAGGCCGGCAGGGTGTTCGATCCAGTCATCAAAGGCGAACGGAAAATCCGGGCCGAAAATGGTGATGGGTTTTTTACCGTCGCCAGGGTGGCGATTGTTTTTGTTGTACGTATTCATGGCTGACCTTGCTGGATACCCGGCGGGACACGACCCGCTGAGTATAGGAAAAGATGGCAGCCAGTTTAGGGAGCGTTGCGTTCGTTAATAAGACGCAAAGTGTCGTCGAAATGGATTGTTTTCAGTCGAAGTGACGAGGTGACTGATCAGATTGGTTGGCCGCGGTCCAATTTGTTGCTGAGGATGATCGACGTGGTGGTTTTCTCGACGCCATCGACACTGCCGATCTGATCCAGCAACTGATCGAGCTGCTCCGGCGAGTCCGTTCGCAGCCAGGCCACGTAGTCGAACTCGCCGCTCACCGCGCACAACTGCTGCACTTGGGCCATTGCACTGAGCCTGCGCAGCACTTCCTTGCCTGAGCGCGGCTGCACGGTGATGCCCACGTAGGCCTGCAAACCGCCGTCCGCCACCCGTTGACCCAGGCGCACGCCGTAACCGGTGATGACCTGGGTTTTCTCCAGGCGCGCCAGGCGCGACGTCACCGTAGTACGTGCGATGCCCAACTGCCGCGCAAGCATGGCCACACTTTCGCGGGCATTGATCTGCAAGGCGGCGATCAGTTGGCGATCGATTTCATCTAGGACAGGCAAGGGAGGCTCCGGGATGGGCGGCAGTGGGCGTGCATGTTACAGGCTTGCATCGGCCAACAGGCAGCGCATAAACAGTTGTGGCACCGGTAGGTGCCGTTGGCTGTAGCGGCTCAGCAGGATGATCTCGCGGTAAAAAGTCAGGCCTCCCAGCGGGATTATTCTTACCAGCGGCGAGCGCTCCAGCCACAGGCCTGCCTGAGGAATCAACGACACACCCAGGCCACATTCCACCATCTTGACGATGGCTTCCAGCTCATCCAGTTCCAGCGCGACCTGTACATCCAGCTTCTGCTCGCGCAGAAACCGGCTCACCAATCGCCCGCCAAACGAGGCGCGGTCATAGCGCACGTGGGGCTGGGTGCTGAGCAAGTGCAAAGGATCATCGCCGGCAATGGTGTGCGGCACTATCAGCGCGAACGGTTCTTTGCGCAGCACCTGCACGTGCAACTCCTTGGGCAGCTCGAAAGGTGGGCGAATGATGATCGCCGAGTCCAACTCGCCTGCATCTACTTGGCTCAGCAGCTCCAGGGACACACCAGGGACCAACTTGCACTCGACCGTCGGCGCGGCCTGCCGCAACCGTACCAGCGCCTGGGGCAGCAAACCGGTTTGTGCGGTGGTGATGGCGCCGACCTTCAGCTCGCCCCGGTATTCATTGGCATCCACCGGCACCGCCATGCGGTTGAACGTCTCGAGGATTTCCCTGGCCAATGGCAGCGCGCGCAAACCGGCCGCATTCAGCGTGGCCTGACGCCCGGTGCGGTCGAACAACTGCACGCCCAGCGCCTGCTCCAACTGACGGATTTGCGCACTCACCGCCGACTGTGTCAGCCCGACATGCATGCCCGCCGCCGCGAATGTGCCATGGCGGGTGACGGCGATAAAGGTCTTCAATTCACGCAGCATGGCCGTCTCGATTCATCGAAATTATTTGAGCTCGACGCAGAAAATATCGTCTTTTCATCGCCAGGGGCAAGGCTAAACTCCAAGCACTTAACGCCCCTAGAGGTTTGACCTGATGACACTTGCACCTTTCCACCTGGCTATCCCGGTATTCGACCTCGCGGCTGCGCGGCACTTCTACGGTGACGTCTTCGGCCTGGAGGAAGGCCGTTCCAGTGAACACTGGGTCGACTTCAACTTCTTCGGCCACCAACTGGTGATTCACGAACACCCTAAAACAGCATCCCAGGAAGCCGCCCGCACCAACGCCGTCGACGGCCACGACGTACCGGTGCCGCACTTTGGGGTGATATTGAGCTGGGAAGATTGGCACGCACTGGCGGAGCGCTTGCAGGCGCGGCAAACCAGGTTTGTGTTGGAGCCGCATATTCGGTTCAAAGGGCAGGTGGGGGAGCAGGCGACGTTGTTCCTGTTTGACCCTTGTGGGAATGCGCTGGAGTTCAAGGCGTTCAGGGATATTGGGCAGTTGTTTGCGAAGTGAGGCTGGCGAACCAGCACTGTACCCAAATTGGACCCTTGGACCCTTGGACCATAGGACTGTATCTGTGGTGGACCAGCCAAAAACGAAAAAGCCGCGCAATGCGCGGCTTTGAAGTTGGTGGGCCCACACGGACTTGAACCGTGGACCAAAGGATTATGAGTCCTCTGCTCTGACCAACTGAGCTATAGGCCCTTGTAACAGGTCGCGGATTATAACGATGGTTTCTTCAGTGTGCTATCCGAAAAATCCTCAAGGCTTATACGAAGGAAGGTAGCGGCAAAAAGCGCCGGTGGCAGTGGCAGGCTGACAATGTAGCCTTGCATCTGTTCACAGCCTTCGGCAGCCAGGAAGGCTTGCTGGGCGGGGGTCTCCACGCCTTCGGCGATGATGGTGAATTGCATGCTGTGGCCCAGGGCGATAATGGCCCGCACGATGGCGGCGTCGTGGGGGTCGTCAGGCAGGCCGCGTACGAAGGACTGGTCGATCTTCAGGAAGTCCAGCGGCAGGCGCTTGAGGTAGCTGAGGGACGAGTAGCCAGTGCCGAAATCGTCGATTGCCAGTTGGACACCCAGGCGTTTGAGTTGATGCAGCACCTCCAGTGCTTCTTCGGCTTGGCTCATGATGAAGTTTTCGGTGATCTCCAGTTGCAGGCAACCAGGGTCGAGGCGGTAGTCGCGCAGTAGCTGTTCGATGCGATTCAGCAGGCCGGGGTGACGCAGTTGCGCCCCTGCGAGGTTGACCGACAGTGAGCCGAAATCTTCGAAGGCGCATTGCCAGGCGTGCAGTTGTCGGCAGGCCTGTTCGAGCACCCAGTCGCCAATCTGCAGGATCATGCCGTTCTCTTCGGCCAGGGCAATGAAGTGTTCGGGCGGCACGTCGCCAAAGGTCGGGTGGTGCCAGCGGATCAGGGCTTCGGCGCCGATCAGTTCTTGGGTGGCCAGGCTCAGTTTTGGCTGGTAATACAGGCTCAACTCATCACGTTCGATGGCGCGCCGCAGTTCGTGTTCCAGCGCTACACGCTCGTTGGCTTGTGCGGTCAGGTCACGGGTGTAGCTTTCGACGCGGTTGCGGCCTTTGGCCTTGGAGCGGTACATCGCGGCGTCGGCGTTTTTGACCAGGGTGGCGACGTCGGTACCGTCTTGTGGGTAGAGGCTGGTGCCGATGCTGGCGCTGATGAAAAACTCATGCTCGCCGGCCTGGAATGGCGGGGTAAAGCAGGCCAGCAGTTTATTGGCCAGGTGCGCGGCGTCGCTTTCGTGTTGCAGGCCGGGCAGCAGGATGATGAATTCATCGCCGCCCAGGCGTGCAACGGTGTCGATGTCTCGCAGTTGGTCCTTGAGGCGTACGGCGATGTCCTTGAGCAGCAGATCGCCGACCGGGTGGCCGAGGCTGTCGTTGATGTGTTTGAACCGGTCCAGGTCGAGGAACAGCACGGCGCCTTGTTTGCCCGTTTCCTGATGGCCATTGAGGGCGGCCTGCAACCGGCTTTCAAACAAGGTGCGGTTGGGCAGGCCGGTCAGCGGGTCGTGGTGGGCCTGATAGTCGAGGCGCGCCTGGGCCAGCTTGAGGCTGGAGATGTCGGCAAACACGGCAACGAAGTGCGTGATCGATTGCTCGCGGTTGCGTACGGCGCTGATGGTCAGCCAGCTGGGGTACAGCTCGCCGTTCTTGCGGCGGTTGGAAATCTCGCCCTGCCAATGGCCTTGGGCCGTCAACTGGTGCCACATGGCTGCATAGAACGCGCTGTCATGCAGGCCGGAGGCGAGCAGGCGCGGGGTGTGGCCGAGGGCTTCGGCTTCGCTGTAGCCGGTGATCTCACTGAAGGCGCGGTTGACGGCGCTGATGTTCTGCTGGGTGTCGGTGATCAACACGCCTTCGGCGGTGCTCTCGAACACCGTGGCGGCCTGCTGCAGTTTTTCCTGCATCAGTTGGCGTTCAGTGATGTCGCGGGCGATGGTGAGCATGCAGTCATCGTCACCGATCGGCAGTGGGCGGCTGGACAGCTCGCAAAGCCGTATCTGGCCGTCGGCACGGCGGATATGGCAGAGGAAGTCACGGACAAACCCGTCCCGATGCATCAGCTCCAGCATGTGTTTGCGTTCATTGAGGTCAACCCAGATACCCAGGTCCAGGCTTGATTGGTCCAGGGAGGTGGCGCTGGTGTAGCCGGTCAGGTGGCTGAAACCTTCGTTGACCTCGATCAGCAGGCCATCGCGTTGGCGGCTGAGCAGCAAGCCGTCGGGCGAAGCATGGAAGGCTTTGGCGAACTTCTCTTCGGAGGTTTGCAACAGTTGCTGGGTTTCTTTGAGTTGGGTGACATCGCGCACCACTACGACGATGGCTTCGACTGTATCGAGTTGGAAAGGCTCGGCAGAGATCAGTCCGGTAAAAGCTTGGCCGTTGTTGCGCCGGAAGGGCATTTCCAGGTTGCGAATGCTGGTGGTCTGCATCCGTTGCAGCAGGTCGGGGCCAGCGCCCTCGATGCCCCAGATATTCAGCGCAGTCGCGGCTTTGCCGATCACGGCTTCGGCGCTCAGGCCGATCTGGTCCTCGAACGCCTTGTTGACCTCCAGCAGGCAACCGTCGGACAGTCGCGCGATCACCAAGATGTCCGGGCATTGCTGGAACACCGAGGCAAATTTTTGTTCGGAGAGTTGCAGCGCCTCTTCGGTGCGCTTGGCCTCGCTGATATCAATCATTAACCCGCGCAGTACGGGCTCATGACCATGTTCGATCAGGCTGACGATGTCGCGAACCCACAGGCAACGGCCGTCGGCAGTGATTACCCGGTAATCAATGCTGTGGTCGCGGTTGGCGCGGGTTTCGCGGTAGCAGTAGGCCTCGGCACGGATCAGGTCGGCGGGGTGAATGATGTTGCGCCAGAAGCCCGGAATCAGCCAATGGGCGCGTGGGTAGCCGAGCAAATCCTCAGCATGCGGCGATACATAGCTGTAGGTGAAGTCGGTGACGCTGGCTTCCCAGGCGATGGCGGACAAGCTCTCCACCAGGCCACGATAGTGGTACTCGCTGCTGCGTAGCTCCTGTTCGAGGGCGACGCGGCGGGAAATTTCCGAACTTAGCCGGCGATTGATCCGAATCACCACGGCCAATACGGTGCTCAGTAGCAGCACGGCAGGCAGGCCGTACATCAACAGGTCGTTCCAGAAGGTACGGTTATCGGTGACGCTGCCTACCCAGTGTTGCTCAATAGTGTTGATTTCGGTCGGGCTGAGGTCGGCCAGGACTTTGTCCAGAATGCCCACCAGCATCTTGTCGCCCCGCGGTACTCCCATCGCCAATTGATAGCGGTAGGGCGTTTCGCCACTGACGTACAAGCCATCGAGCTTCAGCTCGCGCAGGCTCCAGACACTGGACGCCAGGTCGCTGACCACGGCGTCCACTTCACCGGTTGCCAGCGCCTGCAGCGTGGATCTCACGTTGGGCAAGGCCACCAGATTGAGGTCGGGATGGTGGGTGCGCAACAACTCGTGGGGCGCGTAATTTTCCACCACGGCAACCTTCAGCCCGTACAGATCCTTGAGATTGCGCGGCCGTGCTCCGCCTTCGTGGGCAAGGATGACCATCGGGAAGTCGATGTAGGGCCGTGTGAAGGCCAGGTAGGTTTGGCGTTCCGGGGTCGACATGATGCTGGCGATAAGGTCCAGCTGATTACTGCGCGCCATTTCCAGGACGGCGCCCCAGCTCGGCGGCTCGATCAGCTTGATCCTGACGCCCAGGCGATCCTGGATCAGGCGTACATAATCTGCCGACAAACCTTGGTAGCGGCCATTTTCATCACGGTATTCAAAGGGTGGCCATGAAGCGTCCACCCCAAGGCGCAGCTCCTGATGGTCCGCCAGCCAGCTACGCTCATCATCGGTCAGAGTCAACGCGCCAGCCGTTGCGGTCCAGGTCAGCAGCGACAGCAGTATCACGGTCGGCAATCTGGGCATAACGGTCTCGTTATGGCACGGGGAATGTGTCGAGTGTAGACGGGCATTTCGGGGAGGGGTGTCGCGGGGCGGTGAATCTCTAGAAAACAATCTGCGCAAAGCAAAACCCCCGGCCTGGGCCGGGGGTTCTGGTATCACTCGTCGAGGAAGGAGCGCAGATGCTCGCTTCGCGTCGGGTGGCGCAACTTGCGCAACGCCTTGGCTTCGATCTGACGGATCCGCTCGCGGGTCACGTCAAACTGCTTACCGACTTCCTCAAGGGTGTGGTCGGTATTCATGTCGATGCCGAAACGCATGCGCAGTACCTTGGCTTCACGGGCAGTGAGGCCGGACAGTACGTCGCGAGTCGCTTCTTTAAGGCTCTCAACGGTGGCGACATCGATTGGCGACTGCATGGTCGAGTCTTCGATGAAGTCACCCAGGTGGGAGTCTTCGTCATCACCGATCGGGGTTTCCATGGAGATCGGCTCTTTAGCGATCTTCAATACCTTGCGGATTTTATCCTCAGGCATTTCCATGCGTTCGCCCAGCTCTTCCGGGGTCGGTTCGCGACCCATTTCCTGCAACATCTGCCGGGAAATACGGTTGAGCTTGTTGATGGTCTCGATCATGTGCACCGGAATACGGATGGTGCGGGCCTGGTCGGCAATCGAGCGAGTGATCGCCTGACGGATCCACCAGGTGGCATAAGTCGAGAACTTGTAGCCGCGACGGTATTCGAACTTGTCCACAGCCTTCATCAAGCCGATGTTGCCTTCCTGGATCAGGTCGAGGAATTGCAGGCCACGGTTGGTGTACTTCTTGGCGATGGAGATCACCAGACGCAAGTTCGCTTCTACCATCTCTTTCTTCGCGCGGCGGGCCTTGGCCTCACCGATCGACATGCGACGGTTGATGTCCTTGATCTCGGCAATCGTCAGACCGGTTTCGGTCTCAAGTGCAGTCAGCTTCTGCTGGCAACGGATGATATCCGGCTGCAGGCGACCAATGGCTTCAGCGTACTTCGCCTTGCCTTTGGCCAGGGCATCGCTCCAGCTTTCGTCAACTTCGTTGCCCGGGAACTGGCGCAGGAAGTCGGTACGCGGCATGCGCGCATCACGGACACAGAGCTGCATGATCGCACGCTCTTGTGCACGCAGGCGCTCAAGGGCGCTACGAACGCGTTCAACCAGGCCTTCGAATTGCTTCGGTACCAGCTTGATCGGCATGAACAGCTCAGCCAGCGCCAGCAGCTCGGCAATTGCCAGCTTGTTGGAGCGACCGTGCTTTTTCAGGGCCTTACGGGTGATTTCCATTTGATCGGAAACCGCACCGAAACGCTGGGCAGCGATGATCGGGTCTGGACCGCTTTCGACTTCTTCTTCGTCGTCGGTGCTGGCTTCAGCCTCGTCGTCTTCGGAGTCGTCGTCCGCTTTGGCGGCTTTCGCATCGACAGGCGGCGGCACTTCGGCAGCAGGTGGCGCAATGCCGTCGTCCGGGTCGATATAACCGCTCAGGACGTCGGACAGGCGGCCACCTTCGGTGGTGACGCGAGTGTACTCGGAGAGAATGTGGTCAACCGTGCCAGGGAAGTGCGCGATTGCGCCCATCACTTCACGGATGCCCTCTTCGATACGCTTGGCGATTTCGATCTCGCCTTCGCGTGTCAGCAACTCGACGGTACCCATTTCACGCATATACATGCGCACAGGGTCAGTCGTGCGACCGATGTCGGTCTCCACCGCGGCCAACGCGGCAGCGGCTTCTTCAGCGGCTGCCTCGTCGGTATCGGCGTCGGCCAACATAAGGGCGTCCGCATCCGGAGCACTCTCGTGTACGGGGATCCCCATGTCATTAATCATGCGGATGATGTCTTCCACCTGCTCAGGATCTGAAATATCCTCAGGCAGGTGGTCGTTGACCTCTGCGTAAGTCAGATACTTCTGCTCACGACCAAGGGTGATCAACTCTTTGATACGAGACTGCTGTTGCGCTTTTCCGGACATAACACCCTATCCACTGAAGGTCTTGGCGGGCAAAAAACAAGCCGAGGATTATACCCGAGCTATGACCTCACACGCCAGCTGAGGTCGGGTTTGATGCGGAAACATTCTGTTTTAAGAGGTCGCGCATCTGTTTTGCTATCTGAATTTGCTCTTCAGCCGTTAATCCCGGCTGTCGTGCTCTCTTGATGAGTTCATCGAGGGTCTGCGTGTGCTGGCCCGCGGATAACCTAGTAATGGTGTCTAAAAACTGTTGTTCAAGGTTATCGCCGTCAATTAGCCACTCCTTTTCCGCCAGCGCTTTCAGCAAGCGTCCCTGTTCGGTGCCGTGCCAGCGTGCCATGAGCTGAATTGAGTTTAGCTTAGGATTTTTCTGCACGGCTTCGATCAGTGCGATCAGCACCTGAGCGTAGGTATTGCTCGCGTTGGCAAAGTGATCGGCGCTTTCGACCTTGCCCGCCAGTTGCGGGTGGTGAATGAGCGTACGCAGGGCAATCAAGGTGGGCGCTTCTACGGCGACCGGCGTGCGTGGCGCATAGGCCTCATCGCGATCGCCGCGCTTACCGTTCTTGCTCCAGGGTTTCTTGTCCCATTTCTTGCCGCCGGCACCGGGTTTCTTCGGCGTCCATTCCTGCTGGGGCGCGTATGCGTCCTGCGGTTGGAAGTCGGAATAGTCCGGCATTGCGTCGTAATCCATGCCTGGGTCGTACGCGGGCGGCGCATCCTGCGGTGCGCTGTGCACCAGCTGGCTGACGGCTTCGCCACTCAAGCCGGTAATTTCCAACAGGCGCTGGCGCATCAGGGTGCGCAGGTTTGCGCCGGGCACCTTGTCGATCAGCGGCGCAGCGAGGGTGGCCATATGGGCCTTGCCTTCGAGGGAGCGCGGGTCGGCCTCTTCGGTCAGTTGCTGGAAGAAATAATCCGCCAGCGGCTGCGCGTGTTGATTGATGCGAGCGCGGAATGCATCTGTGCCTTCGGAGCGCACCAGGGTGTCCGGGTCTTCGCCTTCGGGCAGGAACAGGAAGCGTGCCCGACGCCCGTCCTGCAGGCTCGACAGCGTGGCTTCGAGTGCGCGCCAGGCGGCGTTGCGGCCGGCCTGGTCGCCGTCGAAACAGAACAAAACGCTGGGCACTACGCGAAACAGGCGTTTCAAGTGTTCTTCGCTGGTGGCGGTGCCGAGGGTGGCCACGGCGTTGCGCAGGCCCTGCTGGGCGAGAGCGATGACGTCCATATAGCCTTCAACCACGATGATTTCGTCGAGGTTGCGGTTGTTCTTGCGCGCTTCGAACAGGCCGTAGAGCTCCTGGCCCTTGTGAAACACCGGGGTTTCCGGGGAGTTCAGGTACTTGGGCTTGTCGTCACCCAGCACTCGGCCACCGAACGCGATGATACGGCCACGGCTGTCGCGGATCGGGAACATCACGCGGTCGCGGAAGCGGTCGTAGCGCTTGCCGGTCTCGGCGTTTTCCACCAAGAGGCCGGCGTCGATCATGGCTTTTTGCTGCAGTGTATCGCTGCTCAGGTGCTTGTACAGGTTGTCCCAGCCGGGCGGCGCGAAGCCGAGGCCGAAGTCGCGAGCGATTTCGCCGGTAAGGCCACGGCCCTTGAGGTAGTCCACGGCGGCCTTGCGCTGCGGATGGCTCTTGAGGGCCTGGCGGTAGAAGTCGGCGGCGGCGGTGAGCAGCGGGTACAGCGGCGAATCGGTAGGTTGCCGGGGTTTGTGCGGGCGGCCACTTTCTTCGCGAGGGACTTCCATGCCGGCGGCTTTCGCCAGGTCCTCGATAGCCTGGGGGAAGTCCAGGTTGTCGTGGTCCATCAGGAAGCCGAGGGCATTGCCGCCCGCGCCGCAGCCGAAGCAGTAATAGAACTGCTTGTCGGGGCTGACGCTGAACGACGGGGTTTTTTCTTTGTGGAACGGGCAGCAGGCCGTGTAGTTCTTGCCGGCTTTCTTCAATTGCAGGCGTGAGCTGACAACGTCGACGATGTCGGTGCGGTTCAGAAGGTCGTCAATAAAGCTCTGGGGAATTAGCCCGGCCATGGCGTTCTCGTCATCACTGCGTGTAATTGAGGGCCCGTAAAAAGCTCAAACGTGCGTATCGAATGGCTCGGCCATCAATCGTTGGTTTGGGCTGTCTGGAAGTGTATCTGCCGAACATTTACTGACGTTAGCTTCTATCAGGGCTCGGCAAATAAAAGTTGCCCGGGTGTCCGGTTTCGGCCTGTGGGCGGCCTCGGAGACCCATCGATGGGCACAGCCGACACAGTTGGTCGTCTGCTTGAAGAATAGGTGTGCTCGTCAGTAGCCTTGTTAGGCTCGTCAGAAGAGACGTGCACCGCTGGCAGAAAGCCAGTCCTGACGTGTGAAGCAGTTGTCTCGGTCGCGTGTGCGGCGTCGACGATGAAGCATCAAGCGATATCCGCAAATGCCATTAGCCCGGCTGAGGGCCGGGCTTGGCAGAAGCTTGCTACGAACGTCTGTGTATTAGTACAGACGAACGGCGCGGCGCTGTTCGCGCTGAACTTTCTTGGCGTGACGCTTAACAGCGGCTGCTGCTTTGCGCTTACGCTCAGAAGTTGGCTTCTCGTAAAATTCGCGGCTACGAACTTCAGCCAGTACACCGGCTTTTTCGCAGGAGCGCTTGAAACGACGCAGAGCTACGTCGAAGGGTTCGTTCTCTTTAACTTTGACGGCTGGCATCCAGAGCTACCTTCTTTCATTACCGGGATCAACGTTCTCGTCGCAAAAAATTCGCGGCTGAGGTCGTCGGTTTTTAAGGGTTGCGGATGTTAACCCCTCATTGACCGGAATGCAAAGCCTCTGATCGAAAACCGCTAGTCGGGAGGGGGACTGGCGACTATTATGCGCGCCTTCGAATTTAGCCTCTACAAGGCGCAAACCCATGCTAGTACTGGGACTTGAAACCTCCTGCGACGAAACCGGTGTCGCACTTTACGACAGTGAACGCGGGCTTTTGGCCGATGCATTGTTCAGTCAGATCGACCTGCATCGTGCCTATGGTGGCGTGGTGCCGGAGCTGGCCAGCCGTGATCACGTCAAGCGCATGCTGCCGTTGATCCGCCAGGTGCTGGACGAGGCCGGCTGCGTGCCAACCGAGATCGATGCGATCGCTTACACCGCCGGCCCCGGATTGGTTGGAGCCCTTCTGGTTGGGGCTTCTTGCGCCCAGGCGCTGGCGTTTGCCTGGGGTATTGCGGCCCTCGGTGTGCACCACATGGAAGGCCATTTACTGGCGCCGATGCTGGAAGAAAACCCGCCGCAGTTCCCGTTCGTCGCTTTGTTGGTTTCGGGTGGGCATACGCAGCTGGTTCAGGTCGACGCAATCGGGCAATACACGCTTTTGGGCGAGTCGCTGGATGACGCCGCCGGCGAAGCGTTCGACAAGACCGCGAAGATGATGGGCCTCAATTATCCAGGCGGGCCGGAAATCGCCCGTCTCGCTGAAAAAGGCGTTGCCGGGCGCTACACATTCCCGCGTCCGATGTGCGATCGCCCCGGTTTGATGTTCAGCTTCAGCGGCTTGAAAACCTCGGCGCTCAATACCTGGCAGCACAGCGTCAGCGCCGGGGACGACGGTGAGCAAGCTCGTTGCGACATCGCGCTGGCGTTCCAGCAGGCCGTGGTGGAGACTTTGACCATCAAGTGCAAGCGTGCACTGAAACAGGCGGGCATGAAGCGTCTGGTGATTGCCGGTGGCGTCAGCGCCAACAAGGCCTTGCGCGCCTCATTGGAAAAAATGCTCGGCGACATGAAGGGTGATGTGTTCTACGCGCGCCCAGAGTTCTGCACGGATAATGGCGCGATGATCGCTTACGCTGGCTGTCAGCGTTTGCAGGCCGGGCAGCATGAAAGCCTGGCGATCAGCGTGCAGGCACGCTGGCCGATGGAGCAGTTGCCGCCGCTGTAAGGGCGCCAACTGAGCCGGGCGCCTGGGCGATATTTAAAAATGCCGTTCGCGCCCGGCAAACAGGTCGCGTAGATTGCCGCGGTGACGCCAGACGATCAGTAGCGTCAGCACGCTCATCGGCAACAGTGCCGCCGGTTCCTGCCAGGCCAGCAGCGGCAGGGTGAGCGGCGTGGCAATCAAGGCGGCCAACGAGCTGGTGCGGGTCAGGTAGAACGTCAGCAGCCAGGCGAGCACGGCCAGCAACGCTGCCGGCGGGTAGACCCCCAGCAGCATGCCGGCCGCCGTGGCGACACCTTTGCCACCGCGAAAGCGGAAGTACAGCGGAAACAGATGGCCGAGGACGGCGCACACGCCCACCCAGGCCTGTTGTTGCAGGGTAAGGCCGGCGAGGTTGGCGATCAGCACGGGCAGCAAGCCCTTGCACACATCGCCGAGCAGCGTCAGCACGGCGAGCTTCTTGCCGGCCAGGCGCAGCATATTGGTGGCGCCGGCATTGCCGGAGCCACTCATTCGCGGATCGGGATTTCCCGTCAGGCGGCTGAGCAAAATGGCGAAGGACAGCGAGCCGAGCAGGTAGGCGAGAAGCGCCAGTGACCAAAACATGCTAACTATTCCGGGCGAGGACGCCCTGATTCTAACGGGGCATCGCGCCCTTGTCGTGCAGCGGAGAAGAGCTTGGACAGAGTGTTTATCGAAGGCCTGGAAGTCGACACCGTGATTGGGGCCTACGACTGGGAGCGCGGGATTCGGCAATGCCTGCGCCTGGACCTGAGCTTCGCTTGGGATAACCGCCCGGCTGCGGCCGGTGACGACCTGACCCTGGCGCTGGATTACGCCAGCGTGTCCGCGCGCATCCAGGCCTTTGCCGAACAGTCCCAGTACCAATTGGTGGAGACCTTCGCCGAGCGCCTGGCCGAAGTGCTGATGAGCGAGTTCCAGATTCCCTGGCTGCACCTCAAGCTGACCAAGCCCGGCGCCGTGCCGGCCGCCAAGGGCGTGGGCGTGGAGATCGAGCGCGGATGTCGCTAATCCAGATTTACCTGGGCCTGGGCAGCAATATCGAGCGCGAGCCTCATTTGCGCGCCGGGCTCGATGCGCTGGCGGCTTTCCTCACGGATGTCCGCTGCTCGGCGGTGTTCGAAAGCCAGCCGGTGGGAATCAAGAGTGGTCCATTCTTCAATCTGGTGGTGTCGGCGTATACCGATCTGTCGTTGGCGGAGTTGGACCGTCGGTTGAAATCCATCGAGGCTGAAAACGGCCGCTATGCAGCGGACCGTAAAGGCCTGCCGTTGGATATCGACGTGCTGCTGTACGGCGAGTTGGTGGGGGATTTCGACGGTTTGATCCTGCCTCGCGCAGAGATCCTGAAAAACGCCTTTGTGCTGTGGCCGCTATCGATGATGGCGCCGGATCGCGTGCATCCTGAGGTGGGCAAGACGATGGCTGATTTATGGCGCGATGCGCAGATTGATCAAGTGCTGGCGCCTGTCGCCTTTGAGTGGCGGGGTCAACAGCTCACCCCGCACATGTAGGCATCGAGCGGTTGTGGCCACGGAGCGCGCTCCATGGCCACGCCCGTCAGTGTTTGCCCTTGTAGGCTTGCAGCGCGCCCAGCCGTTCGCGCTTGAGCGCCTCGCCCAGTTGCGGGCCTTTGAAGCCTTTCTCCAGCAGTGGGGCCACCGGCACTTCGCGTGCAGCCTTGGCCGCGCCGCGCAAGTAATCCGCCTGTGGATAACTGCGTTGCTCAAAGCCCTTGCGGCCCCGGGCATCCATTTCGCAGGCGACCACAAACTCCTCAAACCGCTGCGGTCGGCGATATACGTCAAAACTCTGCAGCAACTCCAGTAGCGTCGAGGCCTTCAGCTCCAGCACCCGATGACCGTGGGTGTGATATTGACCTACCAGCAGCGCCAATTCCTGACAGTCCCTCGGCACTTTGAAGCGTTCATTGACTGCCTTGATCAGTTTCAGGCCGCGATGTTCATGGGCAATGTGCTGCGGCAACTTATCCACAGGCGTCAGGCCCTTGCCCAAGTCGTGCAGCAGGCAGGCCCAACGTACGGTCAGCGGTTGTTTGTGCAGGGCGGCCTGTTCCAGCACGCTCAGGGTGTGCACGCCAGTGTCGATCTCAGGATGGTGCGCCTCGGGCTGTGGCACGCCGAAGAGCGCGTCCACTTCCGGCATCAGGGTTTTCAGGGCGTTGCAGTCGCGCAGGACCTGGATGAACACCTGGGGTTGATCTTCCATCAATGCCCGGGAGATTTCTTTCCAACTGCGCTCCGGCGTCAAGGCCTCCAGTTCGCCTGAATCGCTGAGTTGACGCATCAGTTCGAGGGTCTCCGGCGCCACCGTAAAACCCAGGTGTGCATAGCGCGCGGCAAAGCGTGCAACGCGCAGAACTCGCAGTGGATCTTCGGCGAACGCGGGGGAAACATGGCGAAGAATGCGTGCTTTCAGATCGCGCTGGCCGTGATAAGGATCGGTCAGCTTGCCGTCATCGTCTTCTGCCATCGCATTGATGGTCAGGTCGCGGCGAATCAGGTCTTCTTCCAGCGTGACTTCGGGGCTGGCGTGAAACACAAAGCCGCCGTAACCCCTGCCGCTCTTGCGTTCAGTGCGGGCCAGGGCGTACTCGTCGCCGTTTTTGGGGTCCAGGAACACCGGGAAATCCGCGCCCACTGGCTTGAAACCCTTGGCAAGCATTTCTTCAGTGGTCGCGCCGACGACCACGCGGTCGATATCGGTGACCTTGATGCCCAGCAAGCGGTCACGCACGGCACCGCCGACGTTGTAGATTTTCATGAAAAGGCCTCCATTAGCGGCACAGGATAACGCCTGTGCCTGGCCAATGGAGGCTTTGCTGTTTCAGAGGTGAACGACGGCCAGGTCCAGGCGGCCGTAGTCGTTGTCGTTGTGATCGCTGCGCGGTGGTACGTGGTGGGTTTTCACCACTTGGTCGCCCTGCAGGGTTTCCAGGTGGATGTCGAAGCCCCAGAGCCGGTGCAGGTGCTTGAGTACCTCCTCAGTGGAGTCACCCAGGGGTTTGCGGTCGTGCTGCTGGTGACGCAGGGTCAGGGAGCGGTCGCCACGCACATCGATGCTGTAGATCTGTACGTTGGGTTCGCGGTTGCCCAGGTTGTACTGTGCGGCCAAGGTCTCGCGGATGGTGCGGTAGCCAGGCTCGTCGTGGATGGCCGGTACGACCAGATCATCCTTGAGGTCGTCATCGAGGATGCTGAACAGCTTGAGGTCTCGAATCACCTGGGGTGACAGGTACTGCAGGATAAAACTCTCGTCCTTGAAACTGCTCATGGCGAACTTGATGGTGGACAGCCAATCGCTGCCGGCGATTTCCGGGAACCAGCGGCGGTCCTCTTCGGTGGGGTGTTCGCACATGCGCCGGATGTCACGGTACATGGCAAAGCCCAGGGCGTAAGGGTTGATGCCGCTGTAATACGGGCTGTCGAAGCCCGGCTGGAATACCACGCTGGTGTGGGACGTGAGGAACTCCATCATGAAGCCATCGGTGACCAAGCCCTCGTCGTACAGGTCGTTCATCAGTGTGTAGTGCCAGAACGTTGCCCAGCCTTCGTTCATCACTTGGGTTTGGCGCTGTGGATAAAAATACTGGGCGATCTTGCGCACGATGCGCACGATTTCCCGCTGCCATGGCTCCAGCAGCGGCGCGTGCTTTTCCAGGAAATACAGGATGTTTTCCTGAGGTTCGGCGGGGAAGCGCGCATTGTCCTTATCGCTGTTCTTGCCGGCGCGTTTGGGAATGGTGCGCCACAGGTCGTTGATCTGCTTCTGCAGGTGCTCTTCACGCTCCTTCTGACGCAGACGTTCTTCCTCGGCGGAAATCGGGTACGGGCGTTTGTAGCGGTCGACCCCGTAGTTCATCAGGGCGTGGCAGGAGTCGAGCAGGTCTTCCACGGCATCAATGCCGTGGCGCTCCTCGCACTGCATGATGTACTGCTTGGCGAACACCAGGTAATCGATGATCGAACTGGCGTCGGTCCAGGTACGGAACAGGTAGTTGCCCTTGAAGAAGCTGTTATGCCCATAGCAGGCGTGAGCCACCACCAGTGCCTGCATGCAGATGGTGTTTTCCTCCATCAGGTAGGCGATGCACGGGTCGGAGTTGATTACGATCTCGTAGGCCAGGCCCATCTGCCCCCGAGTGTAGGACTTCTCGGTGCTTAGGAAGTGTTTGCCGTAGGACCAATGGTGATAGCCCAGCGGCATGCCGACAGACGCGTAGGCATCCATCATTTGCTCGGCGGTGATCACTTCTATCTGGTTGGGGTAGGTGTCCAGGGCATAACCCGCCGCGATCCGGCTGATTTCCCGGTCGTAGGCCTGGATCAGTTCAAAGGTCCACTCGGAGCCGGTGGAGATGGGTTGGCGCTTAGTCTCTTTTTTGGCGGTCATGTCACTAACCTGCGCTGGAAGAGTTCACGGAAGACCGGGTAGATATCGCCGGCCGAGACCAGTTGCTGCTGGGCGAACGTGTCGGCAAAGGCTTCGCCGATTCGCTCATATTCGAACCACAGGGCCTGGTGCTCACGAGGGGTAATTTCGACGTAGGTGTAGTACTGCACGAAGGGCATGATCTGGTTGATCAGGATGTCGCGGCAGATGGGCGAGTCATCGTTCCAGTTGTCGCCGTCCGATGCCTGGGCGGCGTAGATGTTCCATTCGTTGGCCGGGTAGCGCTCAGCCATGATCTCCTGCATCAGCTTAAGGGCGCTGGACACGATGGTGCCGCCGGTTTCCCGCGAGTAAAAAAACTCCTCTTCGTCGACTTCCCGCGCGCTGGTGTGATGGCGGATGAATACGACGTCGATCTTGTCGTAGTTCCGCTTCAGGAACAGGTACAGCAGGATAAAGAACCGCTTGGCGATGTCTTTGGTGGCCTGGGTCATGGAGCCGGACACGTCCATCAGGCAAAACATCACCGCCTTGGAGCTTGGGTTGGGTTGTTTGACGAGCAGGTTGTATTTCAAGTCGAACGTATCAAGGAACGGCACGCGATGGATGCGCGCGCTGAGTTTCTCAATTTCTGCTTCGATTTCCTGGATATCGCCGAAGTTATCCGGTTCTTCGCGCTTCAAGCGTGCCAACTCTTCCTTGGCTTCCTTCAGTTTGGCGCGGCTGCTGCCCGACAGGGCGATACGCCGTGCATGGGCCGAGCGCAGGGTGCGGATGATATTGATGCGGGACGGGTTGCCCTCGTTGCTGATCCCGGCGCGCACGGTCTTGAAGGTATCGGTACCGGTCAGGTTACGTTTGACCAGGTTCGGCAGTTCCAGGTCCTCGAACATGAACTCCAGGAATTCCTCCTGGGTGATCTGGAACACGAACTCGTCCATGCCTTCACCGGAGTTGCCGGCCTTGCCTGGACCCTTGCCACCGCCCCCGCCTTGAGGGCGCTGGATATGTTCGCCGGTGGTGAATTCCTTGTTGCCAGGGTGCACGACGGTCTGTTTGCCGCCCCGACCGTGATGCAGCACGGGTTCGTCGATGTCCCGTCCGGGAATGCTGATTTGCTCGCCATGCTCCATGTCGGTGATGGAGCGGCGGCTGACGGCCTCTTCAACGGCCTTTTTGATGTGGTCACGGTAACGCCGCAGGAAGCGCTGGCGGTTCACCGTGCTCTTGTTCTTGCCATTGAGGCGTCGGTCGATCACATAGCTCATGGGGAGCCCTCCGGGCAGCTTCACGTTACAAGCTTCAAGCCGCGAGCTGGAAGCTTAGAGACAAGCGGTCAACTGCCAGGCCAGATGCCCGGCAGTGAACGCTTGCCGCTGCCTTACTGTGATTTACGAACCCGCAGGTACCACTCGGAGAGCAGTCGTACCTGTTTGTCGGTGTAGCCACGCTCGACCATTCGTGTGACGAAGTCGTTGTGTTTTTGCTGATCCTCCTTGCTGGCCTTGGCATTGAAGCTGATGACCGGCAGCAGGTCTTCGGTGTTGGAGAACATTTTCTTCTCGATGACCACCCGCAGCTTCTCGTAGCTGAGCCAGGTCGGGTTCTTGCCGTTGTTGTTGGCGCGGGCGCGCAGCACGAAGTTGACGATCTCGTTGCGAAAATCCTTCGGATTGCTGATGCCGGCCGGTTTTTCGATTTTCTCCAGCTCCTCGTTGAGTGCCACGCGGTTGAGGATCTCGCCGGTTTCCGGGTCGCGGTATTCCTGGTCCTGGATCCAGAAGTCGGCGTACAGCACGTAGCGGTCGAAGATGTTTTGGCCGTACTCGCTGTAGGACTCCAGGTACGCGGTCTGGATTTCCTTGCCGATGAACTCGATGTAGCGCGGCGCCAGGTATTCCTTGAGGAAGCGCAGGTAGCGCTCGCGGGTTTCGGCCTGGAATTGCTCCTGTTCGATCTGCTGTTCCAGCACATAAAGCAGGTGCACTGGGTTGGCGGCGATCTCGTGCGGGTCGAAGTTGAAGACTTTGGACAGGATCTTGAACGCAAAGCGCGTCGACAGGCCGTTCATGCCTTCATCCACGCCCGCCGTGTCGCGGTATTCCTGGATCGACTTGGCTTTAGGGTCGGTGTCCTTGAGGTTTTCACCGTCGTACACGCGCATCTTCGAGTAGATGTTCGAGTTCTCCGGCTCCTTGAGGCGCGACAGTACGGTGAACTGGGCGAGCATCTTCAGCGTGTCGGGTGCGCAATGGGCCTTGGCCAGGGAGCTGTTGAACAGCAATTTGTCGTAGATCTTGATCTCATCGCTGACCCGCAGGCAGTACGGCACCTTGACGATGTAGATCCGGTCGATGAAGGCTTCGTTGTTCTTGTTGTTGCGGAAGGTGTGCCATTCCGATTCGTTGGAGTGGGCCAGCAGAATCCCGGTGAACGGAATCGCGCCCAAGCCTTCGGTACTGTTGTAGTTGCCTTCCTGGGTCGCGGTGAGCAGTGGGTGCAGCACCTTGATTGGTGCCTTGAACATCTCCACGAATTCCATCAGGCCCTGGTTGGCCCGGCACAGCGCGCCCGAGTAGCTGTAGGCGTCAGCGTCGTTCTGTGGGAATTCTTCCAGTTTGCGGATATCGACCTTGCCCACCAGCGCGGAAATATCCTGGTTGTTTTCATCCCCAGGCTCCGTCTTGGCCACGCCGATCTGGTTGAGGATCGACGGGTAGAGTTTCACTACACGGAATTGGCTGATGTCGCCGCCAAACTCGGCCAGGCGCTTGGTGGCCCAGGGCGACATGATGGTGTTGAGGTAGCGCCGTGGGATGCCGAAGTCTTCTTCGAGGATCGCACCATCTTCCGTGGCGTTGAACAGGCCCAGGGGCGACTCGAAGACTGGCGAGCCCTTGATGGCATAGAAGGGCACTTTCTCGATCAACTGCTTGAGCTTTTCGGCCAGGGACGACTTGCCGCCACCGACGGGGCCGAGCAGATAGAGGATCTGCTTCTTCTCTTCCAGGCCTTGGGCGGCATGGCGGAAGTAGGAGACGATCTGGTCAATGCATTCTTCCATTCCGTGGAAGTCTTCAAAGGCCGGGTAGCGGCGGATCACCTTGTTGGAAAAGATCCGCGACAGGCGCGAATTGTTCGAGGTGTCTACCAGCTCCGGCTCGCCAATGGCCAGCAACAGGCGTTCGGCGGCAGACGCGTAGGTGCTGCGGTCCTTTTTGCACAGCTCTAGATACTCTTGAAGCGTGAGTTCTTCCTGCTGTGTGGACTCGAAGCGTTGTTGGAAGTGGCTAAAAATACTCATGACGTCGTCACCTCGCTCGATACGTGGAGCCGACGCCGGATCAATCAGTCGATGCTGGCAGTCATTGACGATCGCCAATGGCCGTTTTCCCCCCAGAACACCCTAAACGCTACCGATGACCCGCACGCCGGTGTACCGGCTCTCCCCTGATTCGGATGGCCTGCGCTTAAGGATAGTTCGGAATCCGGGAGGTCAAGGCGCGATACGCAATTAGTTTGCCTGCGCCGTTCGTCAGAAACGGCGCGAGCCCAAGCGTCACGCGGGATAGCGGGGTTTGAAAAAAATTATTGTGAATCGCCCGAGGAAATCTCTGCAGGATAGGTCGTACGCCACAGCTCAAAACCACCGTCCAGGCTATAGACGTCGGAGAAGCCTTGGCTGATCAGGTAGGCAGCGGCGCTCTGGCTCGAGTTGCCGTGGTAGCAGGCCACGATCAGAGGCGCGTCGAGGTCGGCGGCACGGATGAAGTCGGCAATGTTGACGTTGTCCAGATGCCGGGCGCCGGTGATGTGGGCTGCGGCGTAAGTCGGCTGGTCGCGGATATCAACCACTACCGCGCCTTGCTCGCGCAAGGCTTGGGCTTGTTCGGGAGGGATACGTTTGAATTCGCTCATGGCAGGCTCCTAAGGCTTGACTGCGGTCTGCTGTGTGACGGGAAGGGGAGACTCACACTGGCAGCTGTGGCGCTCGCCAGTGTCGATGTTCATCAGGGTCATGGCGCCGCCCCACACGCAACCGGTGTCGAGGGCGAACACGCCGGGTTCGTTGCATTTGCCTTCCAGGGCGGCCCAGTGGCCGAAGATGATCTTCGTGTCACGGGTCTTGCGCTCTTTGTGGGCGAACCAAGGCTTGTAGCCGGGCAGGGCGGTGTCGGCGCCTTCCTTGCTCTTGAGGTCCAGCTTGCCCTCGGCGGTACAGAAACGCATGCGCGTGAAGTAGTTGGTGATCACTCGCAGGCGTGCGACGCCTGCCAGGTCGTTATCCCACTTCACCGGCTCGTTTCCGTACATGCCGTCGAGGTAGGCGGTGTACAGGCTGTCGTCGGCCAGGGCGCTTTCGACTTCGGCGGCGCACTTCAGGGCTTTCTTCAAGGTCCACTGCGGTGGGATGCCGGCATGCACCAGGGCCATGTTGCGGCCTTCGTCGTAATGCATGATTTTTTGCCGGCGCAGCCAGTCGAGCAACTCTGCCCGGTCAGGTGCTTGGAGGATTTCGCGCAGCGTGTCGCCCTTTTTCAGGCGCTCAATGTTATTGCCGGCGGCCAGCAGGTGCAGGTCGTGGTTGCCCAGCACACACACCAAGGCATCACGCAGGCTATATAAGTAGCGCAGGGTTTCGAGGGACTCGGGGCCGCGGTTGACCAAGTCACCGACCAGCCAAAGCCGATCGTTTGCCGGGTCGAAGGCCACACGTTCGAGCAGGCACTTGAGCGGCTGCAGGCAGCCTTGCAGGTCGCCGACCGCGTACGTCGCCATCAGTGCAGGGATCCCGGCACGGCGAGGCGGAACGGCGCGATGATGGCGTCGAACAGTTGGCCGTCGGTAGCTTTCATCTGATAGGAGCCTTGCATGGTACCGACTTTGGAAGTCATCACCGTGCCGCTGCTGTAGGTGTGGCTGGCACCAATGTCGATCAGCGGCTGCTGGCCAACCACGCCGGCACCGCGTACTTCTTCGACCTGGCCGTCACCGTCGGTGATTACCCAGTGGCGTGACAGTAATTTGGCCGGCACCAGTCCGTTGTTCTTCACCGTGATGGTGTAGGCAAAGGCAAAGCGGTTTTGTTCGGGTTGCGATTGGTCCGCGAGGAAGCGGGTGACGACGCTGACGTCGACCTGATAGCGAGGATCGGACATGCAAGAGGCCTTAAAAGCAAAAGCGGAGGACAGCAGATGCGGGTCAGTCTAGGCCAAGAGGTGGGCACTAGGCCAGACATGTGTCTGGCCTGTACACAAGGTGATCAGTCGGCGGCTGGCGCAGGCTGAATGGCAAGCTGGTCGGCCAGGCGCACGAATGCGGCCAAGTCCAGTTGCTCGGGGCGCAGGCTGCCATCGACGCCGGCGGCTTCGATTTCAGCGTTGCTCAGCAAGGCCTTGAGCGTGTTGCGCAGGGTCTTGCGGCGTTGGTTGAACGCCTCACGCACGACGCGCTCCAGCAGCTTGTGGTCTTTGGCTGGGTGCGGCAGCACAGCGTGTGGCACCAGGCGCACGATGGCCGAGTCGACTTTTGGCGGCGGGTTGAACGCACCTGGGCCGACGTTGAACAGGTGCTCAACGCGGCAGTGGTACTGAACCATGATCGACAGGCGGCCCCAATCACCACCACCGGGCCCCGCAGCCAAGCGCTCAACCACTTCTTTTTGCAGCATGAAGTGCATGTCGCGGATGATCCCGGCGTTGTTCAGCAGGTGGAAAATCAGCGGCGTGGAGATGTTGTACGGCAGGTTACCGACCACCCGCAGACTGTTGGGCGCGGCGTTGAGGCTGTTGAAGTCGAACTTCAGTGCATCGCCCTGGTGAAGGTTGAAGTTGGATTTGCCGGCGAACTGCTGGTTGAGGATCGGGATCAGGTCCTTGTCCAGTTCAACCACGTCCAGTTGGCCACCGCTGGCCAGCAGGCCTTGGGTCAGTGCGCCCTGGCCTGGGCCGATTTCCAGCAGACGGTCTTCGGGCTTGGCATGGATGGAGCGCAGGATGCGGTCGATCACGCCAGCATCGTGCAGGAAGTTTTGCCCGAAGCGCTTGCGCGCCCGGTGTTGGTAATGCTCGGTCATATACGGGTCTCGGCCATCTGATAGGCGGTTTCCAGAGCCACGTGCAGGCTGCCGGTATCGATCTTGCCGCTGCCCGCCAGGTCCAGGGCGGTGCCATGGTCGACGGAAGTGCGGATGATCGGTAGGCCCAGTGTCACGTTGACGGCGGCGCCGAAGCCTTTGTATTTCAGCACCGGCAGCCCCTGGTCATGGTACATCGCCAGCACTGCGTCGCAGTGCTCCAGATATTTGGGGGTAAACAGAGTGTCCGCTGGCAGTGGGCCGCGCAGGTCCATGCCTTCTTGGCGCAGACGCTCCAGGGTTGGTTCAATGATGTCGATTTCTTCATGGCCCAAATGACCGCCTTCACCGGCGTGCGGGTTGAGCCCGCAGACCAGGATGCGCGGCTGGGCGATGCCGAATTTTTGTTGCAGGTCGGCGTGCAGGATGCGCGTAACACGTTCCAGGCGCTCGACGGTTATAGCGTCGGCGATATCGCGCAGCGGCAGGTGCGTGGTCACCAGGGCGACTCGCAGGCCACGCGTGGCCAGCATCATGACAACTTGTGCGGTGTTGGTCAGTTCGGCAAGGAATTCGGTGTGGCCGGAAAAGGCGATACCGGATTCGTTGATCACACCCTTGTGAACCGGGGCGGTGATCATGCCGGCGAAGTCGCCGTCGATGCAGCCTTGCCCGGCACGTGTCAGGGTATGCAGTACGAACGCCGCATTGGCTTTGTCCAGTTGCCCTGCAACCACTTTGGCCTGCAGCGGAGTGTCCCACACATATAGGCTGCCGGCGGGCGCCGGCAGGTCGGGCCAGTTGCCCGGCGCCACGTCCAGCAGGTTGACGGCCACACCCAGTTGCGCGGCCCGCTCAAGGAGCAGGTCGCGGCTGGTGATGGCAATCAGGGGATGTGGCTGAGGCTGCGTAGCGAGCAGCAGGCACAGGTCTGGACCAATGCCGGCCGGCTCGCCGGGTGTTACCGCGAAACGCTGGGGTTTCACTGTGCTGCCTGGTCGGTGCCTGTTTGCTCGGCGCCTGGCAGCTTGTTCTCTACGTAGGCTTCGTCACGGATCTGACGCAACCAGGTTTGCAGCTCTTCATCGTATTTGCGGTTACGCAGTACGTTCAGCGCTTGTTGCTCGCGGGCCTGGCTGGTGTTGTCGGTGGCGCGGCGGCCAAGGACTTCCAGTACATGCCAGCCATATTGGGTCTTGAACGGCTTGGACAGTACGCCTTGCGGAGTATCGGCCATCACCTGCTGGAACTCGGGAACCAGCGCTTTCGGGTCGATCCAGTTCAGGTCACCACCGTTGAGCGCCGAACCTGGATCTTCCGAAAAGCTCTTGGCCAGGGTGGCGAAGTCTTCACCGCCTTCGATGCGGTCATAGATCTTCTGGGCCAGTTCCTTGGTTTGCGCCTCGGTACGGATTTCGCTTGGTTTGACCAGGATGTGACGAACATGCACTTCGTCTTTCAACGAGGTCTCGCCACCACGACGCTCCAGCAGCTTCAGGATAATGAAGCCACCTGGCGTACGGGCTGGCTGGGTGATGCCACCAACTTCCATCGCGCTCAGCTCGCGGTCGAACGGAGGCGGCAGTTGAGCAGCTTTACGCCAGCCCATGTCACCGCCTTCAAGGGCGTTGTCGCTGCCTGACTGTGCAATCGCCATCTGCGCAAAGTCGGCGCCGGCCTTCAGGCGGTCATAAACCGCCTGGGTTTTGGCTGCGGCGGCATTGAGCTGCTCGGAGTTGGCGCTGTCCGGGGTCGGAATCAGGATATTGGCCAAGTGCAGTTCTTCGGAAAGCTGCATCTTGCCCAGGTCTGAGGCGAGGAAGTTCTTAACTTCCTGCTCGGACACCTGGACTCGCTCGGCCACACGGCGCTGGCGTACACGGCTGATGATCATCTCGCGACGGATCTGGTCACGGGCGTCTTCATAGGAAAGACCGTCGTGAGCCAGGGCTGCGCGGAACTGATCGATGCTCATGTTGTTACGCTGAGCGATGGTGCCGACTGCCTGGTTCAGCTCTTCATCCGAGATCCGGATGCCGGAACGATCACCGATCTGCAGTTGCAGGTTTTCGACGATCAGACGTTCCAGCACCTGTTGGTCCAGGACGCTGGTAGGCGGCACGCCACCGCCACGCTTGGCGATGGTCTGCTGAACTTCCTTGACCCGTTGGTCCAGTTGGCTCTGCATGATCACGTCGTTATCGACGATGGCCACCACTTTATCCAGCTGTTGAACCGCAGCGTGTGCCGATGCGGTTCCCAGGAACAGCGCGCCCAGTACGAGCGGGCGCAGACAATCAGAAAGCTTGGTCTTCACGTTCACGATAACCTTCAATGCCTTTGTCGAGGAAGCTCTCTACCTTGGCGCCGGTCAGGCCGCCGAGTCCTTTGAGGACGATTTGGAGGAAGAGCCCGTGGTCACCCTTTTCGTTGAGCGGGGCGATCTGGCTGTATTCGTCGTTGGAAACCCAGTAACGGTTGATAACGCGCAGTTTCCAGCAGCAGTTGTCGTACTCGAAGCCACCGAAGGCTTCCAGGGTACGGTTGCGGGCATAGTCATACTGCCAGCGGGTGATCAGGTTCCACTGAGGAATGATCGGCCACATCATCGAGAAGTCGTGTTGTTGGATTTTGTAGTAATCCTTCACGTAGTTCTGGTCGCCTGGCTGACCGTAGTCGCCACCGAACTGCCACTTACCAGTCAACTGGTTGTAGACAACCTGGTCGTTACGATAGCGGTAACCGACGTTGATGATCTTGTTCGGGTTGTCTTCCGGCTGGTAGTGAAGCATGGCGCTGCCGGAGCGAGGGCTGTGCTCCTCGGTGTCCCAGTTGTAGTCGGCCGTGGCGCGCCAGTCGCGGTTGAAGCGGAACTCGTAGTCCAGGGCAACCGGGGATACGTCGGACTGTGCATCGGCACGGTCGGCGGCCAGGATGCCGGGCAGTTGAACCTCACGATCCTTGAAGTACACCGCCTGGCCCACGGATACGCGCTGACGCTCGAAGCCGTTTTCTTCGATCCAGCGGCTGGTCAAGCCAAGGGACAGCTTGTTTTCGTCGCCGATACGGTCGGAGCCGCTGAAGCGGTTGTCGCGGAACAACGATGCGTAGCTGAACGAGTATTCGCTGGTATCGAAGACCGGGATATCAGCCTGATCCTTGTTCGGCACGTACAGGTAGAACGCACGTGGCTCAAGGGTCTGGCGATAGTCCTTGCCGAACCAGTTGGTATTGCGATCGAAGTACAGGCCGCTGTCGACACTGGCCACCGGAACCGCACGGTCCTGGGAGCTCTTGAAGCTGCCGCCTGCGTACTGAGTGCCGTTCCTCGCTGCGGTAGCCTGGTCAGCAATAATCTGGTTCTTGCCGATGTTGTCCAGGTCTAGATCGTACTTGGTATACACGTACTTGAGCTTCGGCGTGACGAAGCCGTAGGTCCAGTTCATCGGGTATTCGACGGCAGGAGCGACGTTCAGGCGCGTACCGTTCGCACGGGTCAGGCCACGTACGTAGGTGTCCAGGCGACGTTCAGATTCACCGTTTTCGTTGATGAAATCGCCGTTTTCCAGGTTGCGCTCAAAGCGTACCGCTTCGGTCTCGTAGCTGAAGTTCAGGCCACCCGGATGGTACGGCAGGGTACCGTTGAAGGTGATCTGCGGCAGGCGATCATAAGGCGTGACCTGGGAAATGGTCGCCAACTGGTAGGCCTGAAGGTTCAGGCGTGCCTGGAAGTTATCGCCGCGATAGGTCACGGAGCCCTGTTGATTGACATAGTCACGGCTCTCCACGCCTTCCTGATAGGACTTGAGGTCCTGGAAGTAGTAAGGATCGCTGATCGTGGTGTAGTCGACCTGGGTCAGTACACGTGAGTCCAGCCCGCCCTTGTGCTGCCAATTGAGCATGTAGCGGGTTTTTTCGTAATCGGTCTGCTTCTTGCGTTCGTCGTTGTCGTCGTTCAGGTACGCGCCGCCGAACTGGCCTTCGCTGGACTTGGTGAGGTAGCGGAATTCGCCTTCCATCATCATGCCGCGCTTGGTCATGTATTGCGGGTACAACGTGGCGTCGTAGTTCGGTGCCAGGTTGAAGTAGTACGGCGTGACCAGGGTGAAGCCGGTTTCGCTGCCGGAGCTGAAGCTTGGCGGCAGGAAGCCGGATTGACGACGGTCGTCGATCGGGAAATAGATGTAAGGGGTGTACAGGATCGGGATGTTCTTGATCCGCAGCGTCGCGTTGGTGGCCGTACCGAAACCGGTGGCCGGGTTCAACGTGATGTTGTTGCCCTTGAGCTGCCAGGCGTTGCTGTCTGGCTCGCAGGTGGTGTAAGTACCGTCCTTGAGACGGATGATCGCGTTTTCGGCACGCTTGGCGTACAGCGCGTTGCCGCGGATCCGCGACTTGTGCAGCACGTACTCGGCGTTGTCGACCTGTGCCGCGCCGGTGTCCAGTTGCACTTCTGCGTGGTCGCCCACGATCAGGGCACCGTTATCGCGCATACGGACATTGCCGTTCAGCTCGCCACGGTTCTCGGCCTGGTACAGGCTGGCCTCTTCGGCTTCCAACTGCATGCTGCCCTGGCGCATGACGACGTCACCGGCCAGGGTCGCGACTTGTTGTTCCTGCTCGTAACGAGAGGCTTTGGCGCCGATAAAGGTGGGCGCATCGCTCTTGTTCGTCTTGTCGTTCATGCCAGGACGAGTAGGCTCGATGTACGCACCGCCGCAATAAGGGCCGGTTTCGGCCAGTTGGGCTGCGGTCAGCTTGTCGCGAGGTACCCAGTCCAAATGGCTGTAGTCGGCACTGCGCGAACGCAGGCCACGGCCCTTGGATTCGGTAACCAACGCGGTCTTGGGCTCGGCCGTGGCACTGCCACCCGCCTCGGCCTGCGCCGTGCTGTTGGCCGAGCTGACGGCAGCACCGTCATGCACCGGGCGCGGTGGCAACGGAGCCGCCGCGGTTTTCGGTGCGCAATTCCAGGCACCCGAAGCAGAGACTGAGCAGTCATACTGTTCCGCGGCGACCACGAATGAGGTGGCGAAGGGTTGCATGGCCAGCAGACTGCCGGTTACCAGCAACGGAAATTTTCTACGAAACGCGGGGGATTTCAATGCCATCTTATTAGTCCGGGCTTCCTGCGTGCCATCTGCCCGCGGTGTGGGCCGCACGCCTCTCGATGGTCTGAAAAAGATGCGTGATAATAAAGCATGCCCCGCTTGACGGCTAGCGCCGTCGGAGACCCTTGTAATGCCCGAGCAAGATCTACGTTTACAACAGTTGGAAGTCTGGCTGGATGAGCAGTTGCCGATCCTTTTCAACGCTCAAGACTGGGGTCCCGTACCCCCGGCCACATTGACCGCGGCCAGCAGCGACGCGAGTTTCAGGCGCTATTTCCGTTGGGAAGGCGGGGGCCGGACGTTCGTGGTCATGGACGCGCCACCGCCCCAGGAAAACTGCAAACCCTTCGTTGATATCGCACATTTACTCGCAAAATCAGGAATAAATGTTCCAAAAATTTATGCAGAAGATTTGCAACGTGGCTTTCTTTTGCTGAATGACCTAGGCAGAAAAACCTTTCTGGACGTGATTGACGAGCAAAACGCCGATCAATTGTTTGCCGACGCCATCGACGCGTTGCTGGCATTCCAGCAGTTGCCGATGGACGCGTTGCTGCCCAGCTATGACGTCGCTTTGTTGCGCCGTGAGCTGGAGCTCTTCCCAGAATGGTATGTGCGCAGGCACCTGGGCATCGAACTGGATGCGACGCAACAGGCACTCTGGCAGCGCGTCAGTGATCACCTGATCGACAGCGCGTTGTCGCAGCCGAAGGTGCTGGTGCACCGCGACTACATGCCGCGCAACCTGATGATCAGCGAGCCGAACCCAGGCGTGCTGGATTTCCAGGACGCGGTCTATGGCCCGGTGACCTACGACATCACCTGCCTGTTCAAGGACGCCTTCCTCAGTTGGCCAAAGGCACGCGTGCGCGAATGGCAGCGCGGCTATTGGGAACGTGCGAGCCAGGCCGGCATCCCGGTACAACCGGACTTCAATGACTTCCTGCGTGCCAGCGATTTGATGGGCGTGCAGCGCCACCTCAAGGTCATCGGTATCTTCGCGCGTATTTGCCATCGTGATGGCAAGCCGCGCTACCTGGCCGACGTACCGCGTTTCTTTGCTTATATAGAAGCGGTGCTCGCGGATCGCCCGGAGTTGAGCGAGTTGGCTGAGCTGCTGACCAGCCTGCGTCAACCCGTTGAGGCGACTGTATGAAGGCCATGATCCTGGCCGCCGGCAAAGGTGAGCGCATGCGCCCGCTTACCTTGCACACCCCCAAGCCATTGGTGCAGGCCGGCGGCAAGCGTCTGATCGAGTATCACTTGGAGGCGCTGGCCAAGGCCGGCTTCACCGACATCGTGATCAACCACGCCTGGCTCGGTCAGCAGATCGAGAGCTACCTGGGCGACGGCGCGCAGTTTGGCCTGCGCATCCGCTATTCCCCGGAGGGCGAACCCCTGGAAACCGGCGGCGGGATTTTCCAGGCCTTGCCGTTGCTGGGGGATGAGCCTTTCCTGGTGGTCAATGGTGATATCTGGACCGACTACGACTTCGCCCAGCTCAAGCAGCCGCTCAACGGCCTGGCTCACTTGGTGATGGTCGACAACCCGGCGCACCACCCTTCGGGCGGTGACTTCTACCTGGATCAGGGTCTGCTTCATGATGCGGCGCCCGGTGCCGATAACCTGACCTTCAGTGGCATTTCAGTGCTCGACCCCCTGTTGTTCGCGGGTTGCAGTGCCGGTGCCTTCAAGCTGGCGCCGCTGCTGCGGGCGGCGATGACCAAGGGTCAGGTAACGGGGGAACATATGGCGGGACGCTGGATTGATGTCGGCACGCTGGAGCGCTTGGCGCAAGTCGAAACCTTGCTGACAGCAGGGCAGTAGCATGTTGTGGCCAGGGACGCTGATCGGCGCCGGGGCTGGCTTTGCCATTGCCAGTATTCCGGGGGCCTTGTTGGGGGCGCTGTTGGGGCAGGCGTTGGACCGCCGTCTGCAACTGCACAACTGGGCTCAGTTGCGCGAGCGTTTGGGCGGCCGTCCGGCGTTGCGTAATGACGAACTGCTATTCGTGTTGCTCGGGCGCTTGGCCAAAAGCAACGGGCGCGTGGCGGATGGGCATATCCAGCAGGCGCGCCAGGAGATGCGCTCGCTGGACATGACCGACTCGGCCCAGCGCCGTGCGATCGCGGCATTTAACCGTGGCAAGTCTGGCTCGGATCGGGTGCGCAGCTACCTGCGCGTGCTCAAGGCCCAGCCTCATGCGGCGGAAGGGGTGTTGCGTGCCTGCTGGCGGATGGTCTGGGCGGACGGCAAGGCGGATGACGCCGAGCGCGACCTGATCGACCTGTGGGGCAAGTGGTTGGGCTGGACACCGCAACAGCTTCAGGCCTTGGCGGCCGACTACACGCCGGAGCGCAAGCCGTTGGTCAATCGCGGCGGTAGCTATCAAGACGCGCTGCGCTTGCTCGGTGTAACGGCGACTACCGAGCCGTCGGTAATCAAGCGTGCCTATCGTCGTCTGCTCAGCCGCCACCACCCGGACAAGGTCGCCGGCAGTGGCGCCAGCCCCGCGCAAGTGCGTGACGCCACCGAGCGTACCCGCGAGTTGCACAACGCCTATGCGTTGATTCGTGAGCGCCGGGATTTTCGCTAGATTCACGGATAACCATAAACCAGTGTGGGAGGGGGCTTGTGCTGCACCTCAGTCGGCGCTGGCCTGTGGGCTCAACCACCCGCGAATCCTGCGATACAACTGTTCCTGCTCGGCGGCGCTGTTGCCGGGCAAGGTCTTCAATGACACCTGCTTATAACCCTCATTCTTCAAGCGCTTGGCCGCTTGGGCACGGGCCTGGGCGTTTTTGCGTGCCTGGGCGTTGTCTTGATAGAAGACGTCGGCGGTCGGCAGTTTCAGGCCGGGCGCCAGTTGCTGCACGTCCGGATGGCGGCCGTTAGGCGTCTGCGCCGCGACCATCACCAACTTCTGCACCTGGGACGGTTGTTTCTCGCTCAGGTAGCGCGCGGCCCACCAAGCACCGGTGCCATGGCCCATCAGCACCACACTGCGGGCGCTCTGGGTCTGGGCGAAGGCGACGGCTGCGTCGATGCGATCGAAGATGCGCGAGGCGTCGGTCTTGTCCTGCTCGTCGGCACCCGGCACCACTGACGGGTCGGTGCCTTCGGCTTCGGCGCTGGCGGCTTGTTCGATCGGTTTGTCGGCGGTACTCGCTTCTTTGCTGCTGGTGTCGACGGTCGCTTTAGGCGCCTCCATGACGCGCGGCGGCAAGGTGTCGACGCTCACGTCCGGCAACGACAGGCTGAGGCTGCCCCAATTGGCGTCCGGCAATTTACGCCGCAACGGGCCGATGGCTTGCGGCCAGTCAGCACTTTCACCGCTGCCCGGTACGATAATCACCACGCCTTCGGGTTCGGCGCTGTTGGCCGGTTTCCACAGGGCGAGGAATGAGTCGCTGCCGGCCTGCAGTTGTTGCTGCTCTTGCTGCGGGATCGTGCGTTCCAGGGCGCTGGCGTCTTCCTGGCTGCGCTCAGGCAGGGGCTGGCGCTCGGCGGGTTTTTCGGCAGCCGGCGCAGGTGCGTCGGCGGCGTGTGCAGAAAAGGCACTGGTAAACAGCAGCGACAGGCACAATGCTGGCAGTGCCGAACGGTTTCGATAGGGCATCGTAGATTTCCGGCCAGAAGAGATTCCAGCAGCCTAATGGGTTGGTCAGTTTTTGTCAGTGATGTGAGACGTGGATCATGGGTTTTCGCTGTCTGCTGGTTATCGGCTGTTTGTGCGTCGCCTTGATGGCTAACGCCTCCCCCGCGCCTGTCACCCCGCAGGCGCAGCTCAATGTGCAGCAGCGCGAATGGCTGGCCCAGCACCCGGAACTGCGGGTGGGCGTGGTGTTGCAGGTGCCTTACGCGCAATACGACCGGCGCTTGCAGCGCTTGTCCGGGGCCAATGTGGAGTTGATGCAGTGGCTGGCCAAGGCGCTGAATATCGAGCTGACCTGGCGCAATTTCCCCAATCAGGAACAACTGGAAGCCGCCGTCCGCGACGACGAAGTGGACATCGCGCCGGGACTGCAACAAACCCCGGCCGGTTTACGCCTGTGGTTGTTCAGCGACCCGTACATGCGTGTGCCCCAGCACATCGTCGGCATCCGTGAAGGCGGTGGCGCCGTGGAGTTGGAAAAACTCGACGATCAATCCCGCGTTGCCGTGCGCATGCCCAGTGCCGTGGCCGATTACCTGCGCAGCACGTATCCCAGCCTCAACCTGCAAGGCGTGCCGATGGAGCGCCAGGCCTTACAGTTGCTGGTCAGCCAGCAAGCGCGATATGCGGTGGTGGACGAAGCGCAATTGAGCCGGTTGTCTGGCGAGGCCGAGTTTGCCGGGTTGGCGGTAGTGGGCGACATTGGCCTGCCGCAATTGCTGCGAGTGGCCACGCGGCGGGATTGGCCCGAACTGGCCGGCATCATGGAAAGTGCCTTGGGCGCCGTTCCCGCCCGCGATCTCGACCAGTTGCACAGCCGCTGGCTGCAACCCAAATACCCACGATTATCGGAGTCACCTGGGCTGTGGCAGAACCTGAGCCTGTTACTCAGCCTGCTGCTGCTCGCCAGTCTGGCGACCGTGTTCTGGCAGCGCCGCCAGCAACGTGTGCTCGAACATTGCCTGCTGGCGGCACGGGAAGAAAGTGCCGCCCGCGCAGCCGGTGCCGAAGCGCTGCGCTTGACGCAGTTTTCCATCGACCAAAGCACCGTCGGCATCCTCTGGGTCAACTGGGACAGCCATGTGCGCTACGCCAACCACGCCGCCGAAAGCATGCTCGGTTATGCCGCCGGCGCACTGATCGAGCGGCCGTTGGTCGACCTCGACCCGACCCTGGACATGGACCGCTGGCTCAACTTGTGGAAGCGCGCACGCGCTAGCGAAGAGGGGCCGCAGAATTTCGCCACCGACTGTGTGCGCGCCGACGGGAGCATCCTGCCGGCCAACGTGTCCTTGAGCTTCCTGCGGTTTGCCGAGGCCGAGTACTTGGTGGTTTACCTGAACGACGTCACCGAACTGCGCCGCACGCTGGCCGCGTTGATGCAAAGTGAAGCGCAACTGCGCGAACTGTCGGCCCACCTGGAAACCGTGCGCGAAGAGGAAAAGGCCCGCATCGCCCGCGAAGTGCACGACGAACTCGGGCAGATGCTCACCGTGCTCAAGCTGGAAACCTCCATGTGCGAGTTGGCCTATGCGCAACTGGACCCTGGCCTGCACGAACGCTTGAACAGCATGAAGCGCCTGATCGCTCAATTGTTCCAACTGGTGCGGGACGTGGCGACCGCGCTGCGCCCACCGATTCTCGACGCCGGCATTGCCTCCGCAATTGAATGGCAGGCTCGGCGTTTCGAAGCGCGTACGCAGATACCGTGTTTGGTGCAGGTGCCGGAAAACTTGCCGGCCCTGAGCGACGCCAAGGCCATCGGCCTGTTTCGTATCCTGCAGGAGGCGCTGACCAATGTGATGCGCCACGCCCAGGCGCATACTGTGGAACTGACCCTGGCCATCGACGGCCCGGATTTGCGGCTGACCATCAGCGATGACGGTGTCGGCTTCGTCCAGCCGGAAGGCCGTGCGGTCTCGTTTGGCTTGGTCGGCATGCGCGAGCGGGTGTTGATCATGGGCGGGCAGTTGAGCCTGCACAGTGAGTTGGGGGAGGGCACCACCCTGAGTGTGACGGTGCCGCTGGATGCATAACGCCAAGAGGAAGTCCCTGTGATCCGCGTACTGGTAGCCGAAGACCACACCATCGTTCGTGAAGGCATCAAGCAATTGATCGGCCTGGCCAAAGACCTGTTGGTCGTCGGCGAGGCGAGCAATGGCGAACAGTTGTTGGACACGTTGCGTCATGTGCCGTGCGAGGTGGTGTTGCTGGACATCTCGATGCCCGGCGTCAATGGCCTGGAAGCGATTGCGCGGATTCGCGCGCTGAACAATCCGCCAGCGATCCTGGTGCTGTCGATGCACGACGAAGCGCAAATGGCCGCCCGTGCCCTGAAGGTCGGTGCTGCCGGTTATGCGACCAAGGACAGCGACCCGGCGCTGTTGCTCACGGCGATTCGCAAGGTCGCGGCGGGCGGGCGCTACATCGACCCGGACCTGGCCGACCGCATGGTCTTCGAAGTCGGCCTCACCGATGCCCGGCCGTTGCACTCGCTGCTCTCAGAGCGTGAGTTTTCGGTGTTCGAGCGCCTGGCCCAGGGCGCCAACGTCAATGACATCGCCCAGCAACTGGCGCTGAGCAGCAAGACCATCAGCACCCATAAGGCGCGCCTGATGCAAAAGCTCAATATCACCTCCCTGGCTGAACTGGTGAAGTACGCCATGGAGCACAAACTTCTGTAGCGACATATCTATTTGCGACGCCCCACAAAACGTCGTCGCGCCCATTCTTGCCACTTGCAGCTCGCTCCTTGGCGCTGCACTGTCCAGTGCCCGCCATCCGTGTAGGGCAATCCCTACCCCCAACCTTCCATCCGGCTGATGCAATTCTCTCCTGGCCCCCGATTTCCGGGGCCTCGCCCCTGGACTACGCTTGTGCCACAGCAGTCCAAAACACAAAGGTGCGGGTATGAGCGAGGTGGATTCAAATGATGTACTGGTCAGCTTTCGTGGCGTGCAAAAGAGCTACGACGGCGAGAACCTGATCGTCAAAGACCTCAACCTGGAGATTCGCAAGGGCGAGTTCCTCACCCTGCTCGGGCCTTCGGGTTCGGGCAAGACCACCAGCCTGATGATGCTCGCCGGCTTTGAAACGCCGACCGCTGGCGAGATCCTGCTGGCCGGGCGTTCCATCAACAACGTGCCGCCGCACAAGCGCGATATCGGCATGGTGTTCCAGAACTACGCGCTGTTCCCGCACATGACCGTGGCCGAGAACCTGGCGTTTCCCTTGTCTGTGCGCGGCTTGAGCAAGACCGATGTCAGCGAGCGGGTCAAGCGCGTGCTGAGCATGGTCCAGCTCGACGCCTTCGCCCAGCGCTATCCGGCACAACTCTCCGGCGGCCAGCAACAGCGCGTGGCCCTGGCCCGTGCGTTGGTGTTCGAACCGCAGTTGGTGCTGATGGACGAACCTCTCGGCGCCCTCGACAAGCAACTGCGCGAACACATGCAGATGGAGATCAAGCACCTGCACCAACGCCTCGGCGTCACCGTGGTGTACGTGACTCACGACCAGGGTGAAGCGCTGACGATGTCTGATCGTGTGGCGGTGTTCCACCAAGGCGAGATCCAACAGATCGCTCCGCCACGCACTTTGTATGAAGAACCGAAGAATACCTTCGTCGCCAACTTCATCGGCGAGAACAACCGCCTCAATGGTCGTCTGCACAGCCACACCGGTGAGCGCTGCGTGGTGGAGCTGGCGCGGGGCGAGAAGGTCGAGGCGCTGGCGATCAACGTCGGCCAGATCGGCGGCCCGGTGACGCTGTCGGTGCGTCCGGAGCGGGTCAGTCTCAATGGCTCCAGCGAGAGCTGCGTCAACCGCTTCTCTGGGCGGGTGGCCGAATTCATCTACTTGGGCGACCACGTGCGTGTACGCCTGGAAGTCTGCGGCAAGGCCGATTTTTTTGTGAAACAACCGATTGCCGAGCTGGATCCAGCCCTGGCGGTCGGCGACGTGGTACCGATTGGCTGGCAAGTCGAGCACGTTCGCGCACTCGACCCACTTCTAGAGGCGAATTGATCGCCCCCATGGCTTCACCAACCCTGCACGTGGAGAGAACAACAATGTTGAGTTCCTTGAAGTATTCCGTTCTGGCATTGAGCTTGATGGGCGCGACACAGGCCATGGCGGGCCCGGACCTGACGGTCGTGTCCTTCGGCGGCGCGAATAAGGCGGCTCAGGTCAAGGCCTTCTACGCACCGTGGGAAAGCGCGGGCAACGGCAAGATCGTCGCCGGTGAGTACAACGGTGAGATGGCCAAGGTCAAAGCCATGGTCGACACCAAGAGCGTGTCCTGGGACCTGGTCGAAGTGGAATCGCCGGAGCTGTCGCGCGGTTGCGACGAAGACATGTTCGAACCGCTCGACCCGAAACTGTTCGGCGACAGCGCCAACTACGTGAAGGGCGCGATCCAGCCGTGCGGCGTGGGCTTCTTCGTATGGTCGACGGTGCTGGCGTACAACGCCGACAAACTGGCCTCCGCGCCAACCAGCTGGGCGGATTTCTGGGACACCAAGAAATTCCCGGGCAAGCGCGGCCTGCGCAAAGGCGCCAAGTACACCCTGGAGTTCGCGTTGATGGCCGACGGCGTAGCGCCGAAGGACGTGTACAAAGTGCTGGCTGGCAAAGATGGCCAGGACCGTGCGTTCAAGAAGCTCGACGAACTCAAACCGTCGATCCAGTGGTGGGAAGCCGGCGCACAGCCGCCGCAGTACCTCGCCTCGGGTGATGTGGTGATGAGCTCGGCCTACAACGGTCGCATCGCTGCGGTGCAAAAAGAAAGCAACCTGAAAGTGGTGTGGAACGGCGGCATCTACGACTTCGACGCGTGGGCGATTCCAAAAGGCCTGGCCAAGGAGCGTGCAGAAGCAGCGAAGAAATTCATCGCCTTCTCGGTCGCGCCGCAGCAACAGAAGACCTACTCGGAAAACATCGCCTACGGCCCGGCCAACACCCAAGCCGTGCCGTTGCTGGCCAAGGACATCCTCAAGGACATGCCGACTACCCCAGAGAACATCGCCAACCAGGTGCAGATCGACGTGAGCTTCTGGGCGGATAACGGTGAGCAACTGGAGCAGCGCTTCAACTCCTGGGCCGCTAAATAACACCGCCTAACCCCTGTGGGAGGGGTAAGCCCCCGCCCACAGGAGATCTGCATTTCTCTTCAAGATCCGGAGTTTGCCATGGCCATCGCCATCCCCACCCTCAAGCAGCGCCTGGCGCGTGCCGAGCGGCTCAATCGCTGGAAGGCCCAGGCCTTGATTGCGCCGCTGGTGCTGTTCTTGCTGCTGGTGTTTCTGGTGCCGATCGTCGCACTGCTGTTCAAGAGCGTCGGCAATCCGGAAGTGGTGGGCGGTTTACCGCGTACCGTGGTGGCGGTGACTGCCTGGGACGGCCGTGGCCTGCCGGGCGAGCCGGTGTACCAGGCCCTCAGTGAGGACTTGGGCGAGGCACGCAAAAACCAGACCCTGGGCGACCTGTCCAAACGCTTGAACATGGAATTGGCCGGCTATCGCAGCCTGCTGACCAAAACTGCGCGGGCGCTGCCGTTTACCGAAGCGCCGGCCTCTTATAAAGAAGCGCTGGAAACCCTCGACGAACGCTGGGGCGACCCGGCGTACTGGCAGGCGATCCGGCGCAATACCAGCAGCCTGACACCGTTCTACCTGCTGGCGGCCGTGGATCACCGTATCGACGACCTCGGCGAAGTGGCCCCGGCCACTCCGGACCAGGCGATCTACCTGGACATCTTCGCCCGCACCTTCTGGATGGGCCTGGTGATCACTGTTATCTGCCTGCTGCTGGCCTACCCGTTGGCGTATCTGCTGGCCAACTTGCCGGCGCGTAAAAGCAACCTGCTGATGATTCTGGTGCTGTTGCCGTTCTGGACCTCGATCCTGGTGCGAGTGGCTGCGTGGATCGTGCTGTTGCAGTCCGGCGGCCTGATCAACAGCGCGCTGATGGGCATGGGCCTGATCGATAAGCCCCTGGAACTGGTGTTCAACCGCACCGGCGTCTACATCTCCATGGTGCACATTCTGTTGCCATTCATGATCCTGCCGATCTACAGCGTGATGAAAGGCATCTCGCCGACCTACATGCGTGCGGCGATTTCCCTGGGCTGCCACCCGTTCGCCAGTTTCTGGCGCGTATATTTCCCACAGACCTACGCCGGTGTGGGCGCCGGTTGCCTGCTGGTGTTCATCCTGGCGATTGGTTACTACATCACCCCGGCTTTGCTGGGCAGCCCGAACGACCAGATGGTCAGCTACTTCGTGGCCTTCTATACCAACACCAGCATCAACTGGGGCATGGCGACGGCGTTGGGCGGCTTGTTGCTGCTGGCGACCGTGGTGCTGTATCTGATCTACAACCGTCTGGTCGGCGCCAGCCGCCTGCGCCTGAGCTGAGGAGACCTTGCGATGCTGAGCCCTTATATGTCGCCCGTTGAGCGGGTTTGGTTCTACAGCTTGCGGATCCTCTGCGGCTTGATCCTATTGTTTTTGATTCTGCCGGTGCTGGTGATCATCCCGCTGTCGTTCAACAGCGGCAGTTTCCTGGTGTACCCGCTGCAAGGTTTCTCGCTGCATTGGTACCAGGATTTCTTCGCCTCGGCCGAGTGGATGCGTGCGCTGAAGAACAGCATCATCGTCGCCCCGGCGGCCACGCTGCTGGCGATGGTGTTCGGCACATTGGCAGCGATTGGCCTGACCCGTGGCAATTTCCCCGGCAAGGCGCTGGTGATGGCGCTGGTGATTTCGCCGATGGTGGTACCGGTGGTGATCATCGGCGTGGCCAGCTACCTGTTCTTTGCGCCGCTGGGCCTGGGTAACAGCTTCTTCTCGCTGATCGTGGTGCATGCGGTGTTGGGTGTGCCGTTTGTGATCATCACCGTGTCGGCGACGTTGCAGGGGTTTAACCACAATCTGGTACGTGCGGCGGCCAGCCTGGGGGCTTCGCCACTGACGGCGTTTCGTCGGGTGACCTTGCCGTTGATTGCACCGGGGGTGATTTCCGGGGCGCTGTTTGCGTTCGCCACCTCGTTCGATGAGGTGGTGGTGACGCTGTTCCTCGCCGGCCCGGAGCAAGCGACCTTGCCACGGCAGATGTTCAGCGGTATCCGCGAAAACCTCAGCCCCACCATTGCCGCAGCGGCGACCTTGCTGATTGCGTTCTCGGTGTTGCTGTTGCTGACGTTGGAATGGTTGCGTGGGCGTAGCGAGAAGCTGCGAACAGCGGCGGTCTAACGGCCTGCTGGAGATTCAAATGTGGGAGGGGGCTTGCTCCCGATGGCGGTGGATCAGTTACAGATGAGGTGACTGACCCACTGCCATCGGGAGCAAGCCCCCTCCCACAGTGGTTTTGTGTTCATTCAGATAATTACCATTCAGTTGCTGAATGCTAGGCAACCCAAAATCACCAGCTACTCTTGTGCCAGCCCATTTCCGAATAAGAGGCCGCGCACATGAGTACTTCCTCATTCAAGATCGCCCACAAACTCCTGACCGGCGCTGGCGCCATCGAACAACTGGCCTTTGAGCTCACACGCCTGGATGTGGATAACCCGCTGATCGTTACCGACGCCGTGCTGGTCAAGTCCGGCACGGTGGCGCTGGCGCTCGAACACCTGGGGGAGCGCCCCTACGAGATTTTCGATCGCGTGCTGCCCGACCCGGAAATCGCCATTGTCGAAGACTGCATACAAGCCTACCGCGACGGCGGGCACGACGGCCTGATCGGGCTGGGCGGCGGCAGTGCCATCGACATCGCCAAAAGCGTGGCCGCCTACGCCGGTTACCACGGCGCCTTGGCCGACTTGTTTGGTGTCGACCAAGTGCCACGCAAGGGCCCGCCGCTGATCGCTATTCCGACCACGGCCGGTACCGGCTCGGAGGTGACCAATGTGGCGATCCTCTCTGACAAAGTCGCTCAGTTGAAGAAAGGCATCGTCAGCGACTACTTGCTGCCGGACGTTGCGCTGATCAGCCCGCAAATGACCCTGACCTGCCCGCGTAGCGTCACTGCCGCCAGTGGCGTGGATGCGCTGGTGCATGCCATTGAGTCCTACTTGTCGCTGAACGCCTCGCCAATCACCGATGCCCTGGCCATTGGCGCCATCAAGCTGATCGCCAAGGCGCTGCCCAAGGCCTATGCCAACCCGGCCAATTTGCAGGCCCGCGACGACATGGCCACCGCCAGCCTGATGGCCGGCATGGCCTTTGGCAACGCCGGGGTGGGCGCGGTGCATGCGTTGGCATACCCGCTGGGCGGGCGCTTCAATATTGCCCATGGCGTGAGTAACGCGCTGTTGCTGCCCTATGTGATGCATTGGAACAAGCTCGCGTGTGTCGAGCGCATGCAGGACATTGCCCAGGCGATGGGCGTGAACATCACAGGGTTGAGTGCCAATGACGCAGCCGACCAGGCGGTCGAGGCGATGACGCGACTCTGCGCGGCAGTGGAGATCCCGGCAGGGCTGCGCAGTTTCGGGATCCCCGAAGGTGCGATCCCTGGCATGGCCACGGAAGCTGCGGGGATCGAACGGCTGATGCGCAACAACCCACGCAAGCTCAGCGTGGCGGATATCGAGAAAATCTACCGGGCCGCGTACTAGCCATTGAGCCAGGTCACGGTGCGCGCAGCAAAGCATGAGGTATACAATGCGCGCCATCGTGATTTAGCTCAGAAAAGGTGCGTCATGCAGCCCTTCGTTATTGCCCCATCGATTCTCTCCGCCGATTTCGCCCGCCTGGGTGAGGAAGTGGATAACGTGTTGGCCGCCGGTGCCGACTTCGTGCACTTCGATGTCATGGACAACCATTACGTGCCCAACCTGACCATCGGCCCGATGGTCTGCGCGGCGTTGCGCAAATACGGCGTGACCGCGCCGATCGACGCGCACCTGATGGTCAGCCCGGTAGACCGCATCATCGGCGACTTCATCGAAGCCGGCGCGACCTACATCACCTTCCACCCGGAAGCGACGCTGCACGTCGACCGCACCCTGCAACTGATCCGTGAAGGCGGTTGCAAGGCGGGCCTGGTGTTCAACCCGGCCACTCCGCTGGACGTGCTCAAGTACGTGATGGACAAGGTCGACATGGTGCTGCTGATGAGCGTCAACCCAGGTTTCGGCGGGCAGAAGTTCATCCCCGGCACCCTCGACAAGCTGCGCGAAGCCCGCGCGCTGATCGATGCCTCGGGCCGTGATATCCGCCTGGAAATCGACGGCGGGGTCAACGTCAACAATATCCGTGAAATTGCCGCTGCTGGCGCTGACACGTTCGTGGCCGGCTCGGCGATCTTCAACGCGCCGAACTATCAGGACGTGATCGACAAGATGCGCGCCGAACTGGCGTTGGCGCGTCCATGAGCGGCTTTGAGCAGCTGTTCTCCGGCAAACTGCCCCGGCTGGTGATGTTCGATCTGGACGGTACGTTGATCGACTCGGTGCCAGACCTGGCGGCAGCGGTGGACCAGATGCTGCTCAAGTTGGGTCGCAAGCCCGCTGGGATCGAGTCGGTACGCGACTGGGTCGGCAATGGCGTGCAGATGTTGGTGCGTCGGGCCCTGGCCAACCACATCGATGCTGAAGGGGTCGATGACGTGGAAGCCGAGCACGCCCTGGAACTGTTCAACGCTGCCTATGAAGACGGCCACGAATTGACCGTGGTCTACCCCGGCGTGCGCGACACCCTCAAATGGCTGCACAAGCAGGGCGTGGAAATGGCCCTGATCACCAACAAGCCGGAGCGCTTCGTCGCGCCGTTGTTGGACCAGATGAAAATCGGCCGGTATTTCCGCTGGATCATCGGTGGCGACACCTTGCCACAGAAGAAACCCGATCCGGCGGCGCTGTTTTTCGTGATGAAAATGGCCAATATCCCGGCGTCCCAGTCGTTGTTTGTCGGCGATTCGCGCAGTGACGTGCAGGCGGCAAAGGCGGCGGGCGTGCAGTGTGTCGCACTCAGCTACGGCTACAACCATGGCCGGCCGATTGCCGAAGAGTCGCCAGCGCTGGTGATTGATGACCTGCGACTGTTAATCCCCGGTTGCTTGGGAGCGGGCGCTGAGATAACGTTGCCCGATACCGATCCGTCCCCTTCTGGAAATCCCATCGTGGTGGTCACTCGCAAACTCTGGATGAAAGTCATCAAGGCCCTGGCCCGCTGGCGTTGGCGCGCCTGACTGATCCTGGCCGCGCCATGCGGCACGTTTGCATACCTGACTGTTAGACCCTCACACCACGAGGCACCTCATGAATCGCGAAGAATTCCTGCGTTTGGCCGCTGCCGGCTATAACCGTATTCCCCTGGCCTGCGAAACCCTGGCCGACTTCGACACGCCGCTGTCGATCTACCTGAAACTGGCCGACGAACCCAATTCCTATCTGTTGGAATCGGTACAAGGCGGCGAGAAATGGGGCCGTTATTCGATCATTGGCCTGCCATGCCGCACGGTGATGCGGGTGCACGACCATCACGTGAGCATCACCCATGATGGCGTCGAGATCGAAAGCCATGACGTCGAAGACCCGCTGGCCTTTGTCGAAGCCTTCAAGGCGCGCTACAACGTGCCGACCATTGCGGGTCTGCCGCGTTTTAATGGCGGCCTGGTGGGTTACTTCGGCTACGACTGCGTGCGCTACGTGGAGAAACGCCTGGGCAAATGCCCGAACCCGGATCCGCTGGGCGTGCCGGATATTCTGCTGATGGTGTCCGACGCGGTGGTGGTGTTCGACAACCTCGCCGGCAAGATGCACGCCATCGTACTCGCCGACCCGTCCCGCGAGGACGCGTTCGAGCAAGGCCAGGCCAGCCTGGAAGCCCTGCTGGAAAAACTGCGCCAGCCGATCACTCCGCGTCGCGGCCTGGACCTCAGCCGTCCACCGGCAGCTGACCCGGTGTTCCGCTCCAGTTTCACCCAGGATGACTACGAGCGCGCCGTCGACACCATCAAGGAATACATCCTCGCTGGCGACTGCATGCAGGTGGTGCCGTCGCAACGCATGTCGATCGACTTCAAGGCTGCGCCCATCGACCTGTACCGGGCGCTGCGCTGCTTCAACCCGACGCCGTACATGTACTTCTTCAACTTTGGCGACTTCCACGTCGTGGGCAGCTCGCCGGAAGTGCTGGTGCGGGTTGAAGACAACCTGATCACCGTGCGCCCGATTGCTGGCACCCGCCCGCGCGGCGCGACCGAAGAAGCAGACCAGGCGCTGGAAGAAGACCTGCTCAGCGATGACAAGGAAATCGCCGAGCACTTGATGCTGATCGACCTGGGCCGCAATGACACCGGGCGCGTGTCGGAAATCGGTTCGGTGAAGCTCACCGAGAAGATGGTCATCGAGCGTTATTCCAACGTGATGCATATTGTGTCCAACGTAACTGGCGAGTTGAAGGCTGGCCTGACCGCGATGGACGCACTGCGGGCGATTCTGCCGGCGGGCACCTTGTCGGGTGCACCGAAGATTCGTGCGATGGAAATCATCGATGAGCTGGAGCCGGTCAAGCGTGGTGTCTACGGCGGCGCCGTGGGGTATTTCGCCTGGAACGGCAACATGGACACCGCCATTGCGATCCGCACGGCGGTGATCAAGGACGGGGAGCTGCATGTGCAGGCCGGTGGCGGGATTGTCGCCGACTCGGTGCCGGCCCTCGAATGGGAAGAAACCCTGAACAAGCGCCGCGCGATGTTCCGCGCCGTTGCGCTGGCTGAACAGACCCCCAATTCCTGAGGTTTCCCCCATGTTGCTGATGATTGATAACTACGACTCCTTTACCTACAACGTTGTGCAGTACCTGGGCGAGCTGGGTGCCGAGGTCAAGGTAGTGCGCAACGACGAACTGACCGTAGCCGAGATCGCCGCGCTGAACCCCGAACGCATCGTGGTTTCGCCTGGCCCGTGCACGCCGACCGAGGCTGGTATTTCCCTCGAAGCTATCCAGTATTTCGCCGGCAAGCTGCCGATCCTGGGCGTGTGCCTGGGCCATCAATCCATCGGCCAGGCGTTTGGCGGTGACGTGGTGCGCGCACGCCAGGTGATGCACGGCAAGACCAGCCCGGTGTTCCATAAAGACCTGGGTGTGTTCCAGGCCCTGAACAATCCGGTGACGGTGACCCGCTACCACTCGCTGGTGGTCAAGCGTGAAACCTTGCCAGAATGCCTGGAGCTGACGGCCTGGACCCAACTGGAAGACGGCTCCGTTGACGAGATCATGGGCCTGCGTCACAAGACACTGAATATCGAAGGGGTGCAGTTTCACCCCGAGTCGATCCTGACCGAGCAGGGCTACGAGCTGTTCGCCAACTTTCTCAAGCAGAGCGGCGGCACGCGCTAAGGACTTTCCATGGATATCAAGACTGCCCTGAGCCGTATCGTCGGCCATCTGGACCTGAGCACCGCTGAAATGAGCGATGTGATGCGCGAGATCATGACCGGCCAATGCACCGACGCGCAGATCGGTGCGTTCATGATGGCGATGCGCATGAAGAGCGAAAGCATCGACGAGATCGTCGGCGCCGTCTCGGTGATGCGTGAGTTGGCCGACAAGGTTGAACTCAAGACCCTCGACGGCGTGGTCGATGTGGTCGGTACCGGCGGTGACGGTGCAAATATCTTCAACGTCTCGACGGCTTCATCTTTTGTGGTGGCCGCCGCAGGTTGCACCGTGGCCAAGCACGGTAACCGTGCAGTATCTGGCAAGAGCGGCAGTGCCGACCTGCTGGAAGCGGCCGGAATCTACCTGAACCTGACGCCGGTGCAAGTGGCACGTTGCATCGACAACGTTGGTATTGGCTTCATGTTTGCCCAGACCCATCACGGTGCGATGAAGCACGCCGCCGGCCCGCGCAAAGACCTGGGCCTGCGTACCCTGTTCAACATGCTTGGCCCGCTTACGAATCCGGCCGGTGTGAAGCACCAGGTGGTGGGCGTGTTCAGCCAAGCGTTGTGCCGCCCCTTGGCAGAAGTGCTCCAGCGTATGGGCAGCAAGCATGTACTGGTGGTGCATTCCAAAGACGGCCTGGATGAATTCAGCCTGGCAGCGCCGACCTTTGTGGCGGAATTGAAGAATGACCAGATCACCGAATATTGGGTCGAACCTGAAGACTTGGGCATGAAAAGCCAGAGCCTGCACGGTTTGGCGGTGGAAAGCCCGGCAGCCTCCCTGGAACTGATTCGTGATGCCCTGGGGCGACGCAAGACTGAGAACGGTCAAAAGGCTGCGGAAATGATTGTTCTGAATGCTGGCGCGGCACTTTACGCAGCTGACCACGCCTATAGTCTTACAGAGGGTGTCGCCTTGGCCCACGATGCGCTGCACACCGGTCTGGCTCGTGAAAAACTCGAGGAACTGGGAGCATTCACTGCCGTATTCAAGATGGAGAATGAAGGATGAGTGTGCCGACCGTTCTGGAAAAAATCCTGGCCCGCAAGGCCGAAGAAGTCGCCGAGCGCCGTGCCCGCGTGAGCCTGGCCGAGCTGGAAGCCCTGGCGAAGGCCGCTGACGCTCCACGCGGATTTGCCAAGGCCTTGATTGACCAGGCCAAGAAAAAGCAGCCGGCGGTCATCGCAGAGATCAAGAAGGCCTCGCCAAGCAAAGGCGTGATTCGCGAAAACTTCGAGCCTGCGCAAATCGCCGTCAGCTATGAGAAGGGCGGGGCGACATGCCTGTCGGTTCTGACTGATATCGATTTCTTCCAGGGCTCGGACCTGTTCCTGCAGCAGGCCCGTGCGGCGTGCAAGTTGCCGGTGATCCGCAAGGATTTCATGGTTGATCCGTACCAGATCGTCGAAGCCCGTGCCTTGGGCGCCGACTGCGTGCTGCTGATCGTCTCCGCACTGGATGACGTGAAGATGGCCGAGTTGGCGGCCGTGGCCAAAAGCGTCGGCCTGGACGTGCTGGTTGAAGTGCACGACGGCGATGAGTTGGAACGCGCACTGAAAACCCTCGACACCCCGCTGGTGGGGGTCAACAACCGTAACCTGCACACCTTTGAAGTCAGCCTGGAAAACACCCTCGACCTGCTGCCGCGTATTCCGCGCGACCGTTTGGTGATTACCGAGAGCGGCATCGTCAACCGCGCCGACGTGGAGCTGATGGAAATCAGCGACGTGTATTCGTTCCTGGTGGGCGAGACCTTCATGCGCGCCGAGAACCCGGGGGCAGAATTGCAACGTCTGTTCTTCCCGGAGCGTGGCGTGTCGGTGAGTGGTTCCACGCTCGATTGACGTGAAATGTAATCAAAATGTGGGAGGGGGCTTGCCCCCGATAGCAGGGTTCCAGGCAATACATTTGCTGGTTGACCCACCGCTATCGGGGCAAGCCCCCTCCCACATTGGGTTTTGTGTTTATCCAGAGAGGTAGGTGTTTGATGACTCAGCCCGTGATGATGACCGTCGAAGCAGGCCTTGCTGCCGAGCAAGATTTGTTGGCTGCGGTTTGCGCCGGTGAGCTGGAATACGGCCTGCTGTTCTGGCAACCCAGCGATCAAGCCTTGGTGATGCCGCGCCGGTTGAGTCGACTGCCGGCTTTCGATGTCGCCAGCCGCGTGTCTGCGGATGCCGGTTGGCCGGTGCTCTTGCGCGAAACGGGTGGTGAGCCGGTGCCGCAATCGAGTGCCACGGTCAATATCGCGCTGGTCTACACCCCCCCGCGAAGTGAAGGCGATCAAGGCCGCATCGAAACCGGTTATCAGCGTCTATGCCAGCCGATCTGCGACTTGCTGATCGAGTTGGGCGGCAACGCCTCCGTGGGTGAAATCGACGGGGCGTTCTGCGACGGTCGCTACAACGTCAACCTCGATGGCCGCAAAATGGTCGGCACCGCCCAGCGCTGGCGGCAAAGCGGTGGCCGCCCGGTGGGTCTGGTGCACGGTGCGTTGTTGCTGGATAACGATCGCGAAGAGTTGATCGCCGCGGTCAACCGTTTCAATCAAGCGTGCGGCCTCGACCAGCGGGTGCGTGCCGACAGTCATATCGCCCTGCACGAAGCCTTCCCTGCGCCGGATGCCATCAGCCGGCTGGATACCTTGTACCGTCAGATGCTGGCCAGCTTCCTGGCGGTTTAACGAGTCCCGAACACCACCATTGTCTTGCCTTTGACGTGGACCAGGTTGCGCTCTTCCAGGTCCTTGAGCACGCGGCCGACCATCTCCCGCGAGCAGCCGACAATGCGCCCGATTTCCTGGCGCGTGACTTTGATCTGCATGCCGTCCGGGTGAGTCATCGCGTCGGGCTGCTTGCACAGTTCCAGCAGGCAGCGGGCTACACGGCCGGTGACGTCGAAGAACGCCAGGTCGCCGACCTTGCGTGTGGTGTCGCGCAGGCGTTGGGCGATTTGACCGCTGAGGGCGTAGAGAATGTCGGGATCCTGTTGGGCCAGTTCGCGAAACTTGGTGTAACTGATCTCGGCCACTTCGCACTCGATCTTGGCGCGTACCCAGGCGCTGCGTTCTTGCTCCTTGCCCGCTTGTTCAAACAGCCCCAGCTCGCCAAAAAAATCCCCGGTGTTCAGGTAGGCGATGATCATCTCGCGGCCGTCTTCATCCTCGATCAGGATGGTGACTGAGCCCTTGATAATGAAGAACAGCGTTTCAGAGCGCTCGCCGGCACAGATGATGTTGTGCTTGGCCGGGTAACGCCGGCGCTGACAGTGCATCAGCAACTTGTCGAGATTCTTGATCTTGGGTATGGGCGTCAGAGCAACCATGGTTGTATCCCGAAAGGCAGCGCGAGGTGGTTGGAGTTGTTGTACTCAGCGGTATCGGCATTGATACACGTTGTATAAAGGGTGGCAATACGCCACTCATTTGGCGCCAGCTTAACAGACACATTCTGACTCGATTAGCGAATTTACCGAGCAAGCGTGGCTATCGATCACTTTGAAGGGAAACGCTGTCGCCCTTGGGCCCTGTGCTAAGCTGGCGACCCTTTTTTAGCAGTGGAGTCTGGGCGATGAAGGCACGCATCCAATGGGCGGGCGAAGCCATGTTCCTCGGTGAGTCGGGCAGTGGCCATGTAGTGGTCATGGATGGTCCGCCGGAAGCCGGTGGCCGCAACCTGGGCGTACGTCCGATGGAAATGCTCCTGCTGGGCGTGGGCGGTTGCAGCAATTTCGACGTGGTCAGCATCCTGAAAAAATCCCGCCAGGCCGTGGAGAGCTGCGAAGCCTTCCTGGAAGCCGAGCGCGCCACTGAAGATCCGAAGGTGTTCACCAAGATCCATATGCACTTCGTGGTGAAGGGCCGTGGGCTGAAAGAAGCTCAGGTCAAGCGTGCCATCGAGCTGTCGGCAGAGAAGTACTGCTCGGCATCGATCATGCTTGGCGCAGCCGGTGTGGCGATCACCCATGATTACGAGATTATCGAGCTGGGTTGATTGCCGATCGGCAAAAAGAAAAGGGCGCTGTGAAAGCGCCCTTTTTTTCGGCTGCGGGTTGGGTCAGATGCGGTAGGTGCTTTTGGTCATGACCTTGGCCAGCAGGCTCATGCCGAACCGTACCGGCGCCGGGAAGCGGAAACCGCCAGCATCCAGGGCGCTTTCAGCGTGGTGTTCTTCATCGATACGCATCTGCTCAAGGATGGCCCGGGACTTTTCGTCTTCGGCCGGCAGTTGTTCAAGGTGTTCATCCAGGTGCTTGCACACTTGATGCTCAGTCGCGGCGACAAAACCCAGGCTGACCTTGTCGCTGATCAAGCCGGCAGCCGCGCCGATACCAAACGACAAACCATAGAACAGCGGGTTCAGTACGCTGGGATGGCTGCCCAGTTGGCGAATGCGTTGTTCACACCAGGCCAGGTGATCGATTTCTTCCTCGGCTGCATGCTCCATGGCCGCGCGCACCTGCGGCAGCTTGGCGGTCAGCGCCTGGCCCTGGTACAGCGCCTGGGCACAGACTTCGCCGGTATGGTTGATGCGCATCAGGCCGGCGACGTGACGCGTGTCGGTCTCGCTCATCTGCGCGTCGGGCTGCACGATGGCGGGCGACGGGCGGTAGGGTTGGCCGCTGAAGGGCAGCAGCGTGCGCATGGCCATGTCGGCCTGCAGCAACAGACGGTCAATCGGCGAGTAGTGACGTTGGGTAGTCATGCTGACCTCCGGGAAGAATCTCGGCGGCCAGTTTACCGCAAGAGAGGGACAAGCGTTTGCCCTGAGTCAATTTGCCATTGCGGCGAGGGAGCTTGCTTGCGCGCGTGTACGAAGCGGTCGCAAGCCCCCAGATGATCCTCAGCCCGGCGGCCAGTTCATCTGGCGCTGACCCAGCACGTGCATGTGGATGTGATAGACGGTTTGCCCGCCCTTCTCATTGCAGTTCATGACGACTCGAAAGCCGTCTTCGCAGCCGAGTTCAAGGGCCAGGCGCTGGGCCGTGAACAGGATATGCCCGGCCAGCGCCTTGTCTTCTTCCTTGAGGTCATTCAGGGTGCGGACCGGCTTCTTCGGGATCACCAGAAAATGCACGGGTGCCTGCGGGGCAATATCGTGGAAGGCGAGGACTTGATCATCTTCGTAGATGATCGTCGCGGGTATTTCTCTGTTGATGATCTTGGTGAACAGAGTATCCACAGCTATTTCTCCATTATGAAAGTGCAGGGTGAGTGTACTCAGCCATTCAGCGTGGGCAATAGGCCTTGTTGATGGCACCGGCAATCTTGCGCGTCAGCCAGCGCGGGCTGAAACGTGGGCTGAAGGCGAGCCAGCGGTTGCGGCGGCCGGGGATGATGATGGCTTTGTTCTTTTCCAGTGCGCGCACGGTATACAGCGCCACCTCTTCCGGGCTCATCAGTTGCTCACTGCGGTCGAGTTTGGCAGTGTCCATTTGTGCAGTGCCGAAGAATGCAGTGCGTGTCGGGCCGGGGCAAAGCACCGAGACCTTGATGCCGCAGGTCTTCAGTTCTTCACGCAAACCTTCGGAAAAATGCAGCACATAGGCCTTGCTGGCGTAGTAGCTGCTCATCCACGGGCCGGGCTGGAACGCGGCAACCGAGGCGACGTTGAGAATCTGCCCGCCACCGTGCAGCGCCATGGTATTGCCCAGTGCGTGACACATGCGGGTTAGGGCGAGGATGTTGACTTCAATCAGGTCTTGCTCGGTCATCCAGTCCTGGGCCAGGAAGGGACCGCTGGTACCGATACCGGCACAGTTGACCAGCAAATCGATCTGCCGCTCGCCCTCTTCAAGCTCCAGCAGGAACCCTGACAAACGCAGTGGCTCGCCTAGGTCGCAGGCACGAAACAGCACCTCGACGCCGAAGCGCTGAGTCAATTCGAGTGCAATGCTTTCCAACTGATCACGCTGGCGGGCCACCAGAATCAAGCTGCGGCCGCGACGGGCCAGGGCTTCGGCCAAGGCCAGGCCGATGCCGCTGGAGGCACCGGTGATCAGAGCGTAACGGGTCATGCCTTTCTCCATCGCAACGCCCCCATCGATGATGGAGGCATCACGGATGGGGGCGTTTCTTTACTGTTCTTGCGCAGAGTCTACAGGTTCGGCTGCTTCGTCAGCACTTTGCGCGTCGTCTTCCTCGACGATCACGCTTTGGTCAGCGTCTTCATCGGCGGTGATGGAGCTGCTTTCGTAGCTGCTGTCTACGTTGGCTTCGAGTTGGTCAAAGTAGCCATTCATGCCCAGCGACACCACGAGGATCAGCATCAGCGGAATGAACGCCAGCCATAGCGAGGCCAGAACCTTCACCGCCGTGGAGTTGCGCGGTGGCGGTGCGCCGTATTGGTTGGCGCCGGCGTTACCTGGCAGCACCAGCAGCAGGAGCGGGAAAATGCTGTTCACCAGTGGAACCAGGTTCAGCAGGTACAACCAGCCAGACCAGCCCAGGTCGTGCAGGCGTTGCACGCCGATCTGCACGCTCACGACCACCACCGCGATGCACAGCGCAAAGCCCAGCAGCGAGCCGACGATGATGGCTGTGGTTGGGGACGCGGTGGCAATGGCGAAGCCCACGGTGCTGAGGATACCTGCTGCGACGAGCATGGCGACGGTCAACACCAGCGTCCATGCCAGGTATCGCAGGCGACCGATACGGCCATTGATCGTGAAGATCTTGAGGGTTGCGTATTCGGGCAGGTTCTCACCGACGGTGGAGCGTGGCGGTGCGTACGGTGAAGCGGCTGGGCGGGAGAAGTCTGAGGCGCTGGAATCCGTCTCGTGGGTTTCGGCAAGGCTGAATGCCACAGGCTGTTCAGCTTCGATGCGCGCATCTACACCGGCGTTTTTCAGCGCGGCGAGATAAGTTTCGGCGTCGGGGCGCGACAGGTCGCGTTTGAGTGCGACCTGGCGGCCGGTGAAGAGTTTCTCGATGTCCTCGACGGTGCTCTTGAACAGCTCAGCCAGGTTCAGCTTGGCCGTGGTGCTTTCGACACCCGGGAGCAAGGCTCCATCAAACACAATCTTGAAGCGGTTGTCGCTCATGCGGGCTTCCTTGTCACTGATTCAGGTATGGGGGTGCAGGCCCGCTCAATCGGCAGGCCTATCGGTTGGGTCAGCGCGGCCAGCGCAACTGTGCGGCCTGCTCGTGCGCCTTGCGGTATTCGGCATCCAGGCGGGCAACGAGTTCATCGACGCTGGGTAAATCATCAATCTCACCGACGCCTTGGCCGGCGGACCATACGATCTTCCACGCCTTGGCTTCGTCGCTCAACGGCTTGAGCTTGGAACCGAAGTTGACCTCGCCTTTGCCTTGCAGCGTTGCGAGGTCGAACCCGGCATTTTCCAGGCTTTGGCGCATAAAGCTAGCGGGCACGCCGGAGACTGCGGGAGTGTGCACGATGTCGGCGGCGCGCGATGTGAGCAGCATCTCTTTATACGCATCTGGAGCGTGGCTTTCGGTGGTGCCGATAAAGCGTGTGCCGAAATACGCCAGGTCCGCCCCCAGCAACTGCGCGGCAAGAATCTCGTGCCCGTGATTGAGGCACCCCGCGAGCAGCAGGGTCTTGTCGAAGAACTGGCGAATCTCGGCAATCAGCGAGAACGGGCTCCAGGTGCCGGCATGGCCACCGGCGCCTGCAGCCACGGCAATCAGGCCGTCCACACCGGCTTCGGCGGCTTTTTCGGCGTGGCGGCGGGTAGTGACATCGTGAAACACCAGGCCGCCGTAGCTGTGCACGGCATCCACCAGCTCTTTGACGGCGCCCAGGCTGGTGATCACGATCGGTACTTTGTGCTCGACGCAGATCGCCAGGTCCGCCTCCAGGCGTGGGTTGCTGTTGTGCACGATGAGGTTGACGGCATACGGCGCGGGATTCTCCAACTGCGCCAGGCCTGCTTCGATTTCCTCCAGCCAGGCCTTAAAGCCACTGCTTTCGCGTTGGTTGAGCGCAGGAAAGCTCCCCACCACGCCATTGCGACAGCACGCCAGCACCAGTTGCGGATTGGAAATCAGGAACATCGGCGCCACCACCAGGGGCAGGCGCAGACGTTGTTCAAGCAGAGCGGGCAGCGACATTGGAGGTACCCCGGGTAGTTGAAGTTAGAACGGTTTGACCACGACCAAAATTACGATAGCCAGCAATAGCAGAACCGGGACTTCATTGAACCAGCGATAAAAGACATGGCTGCGGGTATTTTCGCCACGGCCGAAGCGTTTTACCTGCGCGCCACACATATGGTGGTAGCCGATCAGCAGCACGACCAGGGTGAGCTTGGCGTGGATCCAGCCGCCGGATTGAAAGAGGCTGGGGTTGAGGTAGATCAGCCAGGCGCCGAATATCAGGCTGGCGATCATCGCAGGGCCCATGATGCCGCGGTAGAGCTTGCGCTCCATGATGCTGAAGCGTTCCTTGCTGACGGTATCCTCGCTTTGGGCGTGGTAGACGAATAGGCGTGGCAGGTAGAACAGCCCGGCAAACCAGCAGACGATGCTGATGATGTGAAAGGCTTTGACCCATAGATAAAGCATTTTTAGTTATTCCCAGGTTCACGGTAGGCAAGATAGTAGTGGCTGATGCGCCCGTACGTCACGTTGGCGGTTGTCGCAGGGCGATGTGACCCCTATTATCGACGGCTTTCCAGTGGGTTCGTTGAGGGCAGGTTTATGGTCAAGGTCGGTATCGTCGGCGGCACGGGTTACACCGGTGTCGAATTGCTGCGTCTGTTGGCTCAGCATCCGCAAGCTGAGGTGGTGGTCATCACCTCCCGATCCGAGGCCGGCCTGGCCGTAGCCGATATGTATCCGAACCTGCGAGGTCACTATGATGGCCTGGCGTTCAGCGTTCCGGACATCAAGACCCTTGGTGCGTGTGACGTGGTGTTCTTTGCCACGCCCCACGGTGTTGCCCATGCGTTGGCCGGCGAGTTGCTGGCGGCGGGCACCAAGGTGATCGACCTGTCGGCAGACTTCCGTCTGCAGGACGCTGACGAATGGGCCAAGTGGTACGGTCAGCCACATGGCGCGCCGCAGCTGTTGGAAGAGGCGGTGTACGGCCTGCCGGAAGTCAATCGTGAGCAGATCAAGCGCGCGCGCCTGATCGCGGTGCCGGGCTGCTATCCAACTGCGACGCAACTGGGCTTCTTGCCGTTGCTCGAAGCCGGGTTGGCGGATGCTTCGCGCCTGATCGCAGACTGCAAGTCGGGCGTCAGCGGTGCTGGTCGTGGTGCGGCAGTAGGTTCGCTGTACTCCGAGACGTCGGAAAGCATGAAGGCCTACGCGGTAAAAGGGCATCGTCACCTGCCGGAAATCCGCCAGGGGCTGCGTCGCGCTGCCGGTAAGGATGTGGGCCTGACCTTCGTACCGCACCTGACGCCGATGATCCGTGGCATTCACTCCACGCTGTACGCCACTGTGGTTGACCGCACGGTAGACCTGCAGGCGTTGTTTGAAAAGCGCTACGCCAATGAGCCGTTCGTCGACGTAATGCCGGCGGGCAGCCACCCGGAAACCCGTAGCGTTCGCGGCGCCAACGTGTGCCGTATTGCGGTGCATCGTCCGCAGGATGGTGATCTGGTGGTGGTGTTGTCGGTGATCGATAACCTGGTCAAGGGCGCATCGGGCCAGGCTGTGCAGAACATGAACATCCTGTTTGGCCTGGATGAGAAGCTGGGTCTGTCTCACGCTGGCATGTTGCCTTAAGCCGGTTTGCTGATTGCGCAAAAGGCCCGTTGATCGGGCCTTTTGTGTTTCTAATGGCGGCTGAGCAGATTGATATACCGTAACAATAGTTGACCGCTTTTCTAGGAGAAGCGGATAATGCCCGCCATTACGCATATGGCGGCGTTACGCCGGGAGATTATCAGCATGAGCGTTGAATCCTTCACCCCCACGGCTTTGCAATTCACCCACGGTGCTGCGCACAAGGTGAAGAGCCTGGTCGATGAAGAGGGTAATGATCGCTTGAAGCTGCGCGTATTCGTTACGGGCGGCGGTTGTTCAGGGTTCCAGTACGGTTTTACCTTCGATGAAGATGTGGCCGACGATGACACTATCGTTGAGCGCGAGGGCGTGAGCCTGGTTGTGGACCCTATGAGCTTCCAGTACTTGGCAGGTGCCGAGGTGGATTATCAGGAAGGTCTGGAGGGTTCGCGTTTTGTGATCAAGAACCCCAACGCCACCACTACCTGTGGTTGCGGGTCTTCGTTCTCGATCTGATCGACGACGGATACAAAAACGCCGCTTGGCTTTGATCGGCCAAGCGGCGTTTTGCTGTCTGGGATTCAGGCGGGGTAAATCGCGCCCAGGACCCGCAGTCCGCGTGCGCCGGTGACGCTGGGGCGGTTGGCGGCGATCCCTTCCAGGCAGCAATGAGCCAGCCAGGCGAAGGCCATAGCCTCGACCCAGTCCGGATCTACGCCGTGTGTGGCGGTGCTGCTGACCAGGGTGGATGGCAGCAAGGCGGCCAGGCGCTGCATCAGCGCGCCGTTGTGGGCGCCGCCGCCGCAGACCAGCAGGGTTTCGGTCTGGGCTTGTGCCGTTTGCAGTGATTCAACGATGGTCAGGGCGGTGAGTTCCAATAGCGTCGCCTGGATATCTTGAGGCTGCAAAGCCGGCAGGCGGCCAAGGTGCTGCTGCAGCCATCCCAGGTTGAACACTTCGCGCCCGGTGCTTTTCGGGCCTTTGGTCAAGAAGAACGGGTCGCTGAGCAGGGCATTGAGTAGCAGAGGGGCTACGTTGCCGCTGGCGGCCCATTTCCCATCTCGGTCAAAGTGCTCGCCACGCTGCAGGTGAATCCAGGCGTCCAGCAGGACATTGCCTGGGCCGCAGTCGAAGCCCGCTACGGGTTTGCCGGTCTCGATCAGGCTGAGGTTGCTGAAACCGCCAACATTCAATACCGCCCGGTTACCGGTGCGCTCGCCAAACAGCGCTTCGTGAAACGCGGGGACAAGAGGCGCGCCCTGACCGCCGGCGGCCACATCGCGGCTGCGGAAATCGCTGACCACGGTGATGCCTGTCAGCTCGGTGAGCAACGCCGGGTTGCCGATCTGGACGGTAAACCCCAAGGCAGGTTCGTGGCGGATGGTCTGACCATGACTGCCGATTGCGCGAATGTCCTGAGGCTTGAGGTTGTGCTGTTCAAGCAGGGCGTGAATGCCTTGTGCCGCCAGGCTGACCCAGTGCTGCTGGGCTATGGCTGAGCGGGCAATCTCATCCGGGCCGCTGGCGCATAGGCTCAGTAGTTCGGCGCGCAGAGTGTCCGGCATGGGGGTGTAGTGAGTGGCGATCAAGTTGATCGCCGTGTCATGTTCGATCAGTGCGATATCCAGGCCGTCGAGGCTGGTACCGGACATCACACCTATATAGAGCGGCATGGCTTAGCGCTTCGCCGAAGCCAGCAGGGTGGAGCGCTCCTGGTCCATGCGTGCCATCAGCGGCTGGCTCTGTTGCATGAAGCGCCCGCGCTCGGCCTTGGCGATTGGGTCGGCCATCGGCAGCTTCTGGCCCAATGGGTCGACATGCACGCCATTGACCTGGAATTCATAGTGCAAGTGCGGGCCGGTAGACAGGCCTGTGGTACCGATATAGCCGATCACTTGGCCCTGTTTCACGTTGCCACCGGTTTTCACGCCCTTGGCGAAGCCTTGCATATGGCCATACAGCGTGCGGTAGGTATTGCCGTGCTGGATGATCACGGTATTGCCGTAACCGCCGCGACGCCCGGCCAGCAAGACCTTGCCGTCACCGGCAGCCTTGATTGGCGTGCCGCGCGGGGCAGCATAGTCGACGCCTTTGTGAGCGCGGATTTTGTTCAGAATTGGATGCTTGCGACCCATGGAGAAACGCGAGCTAATACGAGCGAAGTCCACCGGGGTGCGGATGAAGGCCTTGCGCATGCTATTGCCATCAGCTGTGTAGTAGCTGCTGTTGCCCTGTTTGTTGGTGTAGCGCACGGCAGTGTAGGTCTTGCCGCGGTTGGTAAAGCGCGCGGAGAGAATGTTGCCGGTGCCGACCACTTTGCCATTGGCGACTTTCTGCTCGTAGATCACGTCGAATTCGTCGCCCTGGCGGATGTCCTGGGCGAAGTCGATGTCGTAGCCAAATACGCTGGCCATGTCCATGGTCATGCTGTGGGACAAGCCGGCGCGGGCGGCAGACTGCGACAGCGAACTGTTGATCACGCCGTGAACGTAGGCGGAGCGCATGACCGGCTTGGTCGTGGTGCGGCTGAAGGAGAAGCCTTTGGCGCCCTTGGTCAGGGAGATGCTTTCGAGGTCGCTGACATTGCTGTGCAGGCTGTTCAACTGCCCGTCGGTGGCTAGTTCGAACTCAAGTTTCTGGCCGTGCTTGAGCTGGGTAAATTGCTTGGCCTGTTTGTCGCTGGCCAGCACATCGTTAACCGTGGCACTGGGCAGGCCTACCTTTTCGAATAGGGTCGAAAGCGTATCGCCTTTTGACACAATGACTTCGCGGTGTTGTGGGCTCTTGGCTGCGGCCACAGCGGGCTGCTCTTGAGCGGCTTGCTGAGTGTCTTCGGGCGCGCTTTCGATCTGCGCGAACGGTGATTCGGCTGAAGCATTTGTGGCTTGTTGCGCACTGGCGGCGTCTTGATCTTGTGTCAGTTGTTCAACCGGACTCTCCAAGTCAAGGCTCAGGGATGTTCGTTTGGCTTCTACGTCACTGGAAGGGAATACCAGGAGTGCCAGGCTGAGAAGGGCGGCGATACCACTTGCGGCGAGCAAGTGGGTCTTCGGGTAAAGCGGCGGCGCTTTAGACGGTTCAGTGGTCATAGGTAATTTTGACTTTGAAGATGAAATGGAAAAGATGAATGACATGATGAAGATGAAATAACTGTATAAAATATAACCAAATCATCTGTGGCGCAAGCTCGCGAACGCTGGGCTTGCTGAACGGTGTCCGTGCGCAGGGCAAAACTTGTAATTAGTCCCTGATCTTGTATGGTTGGTTCCCTTTTGAATCTGAGCCTTGCGGGTCTGTTATGAAGTCGGTTGAAGAGCAGCTAGCGCTGATAAAACGTGGTGCGGAAGAACTGTTGGTCGAGGCCGAGCTGATCGAAAAGCTCAAGCGTGGCCAACCCCTGCGTATTAAGGCTGGCTTCGATCCTACGGCGCCGGATCTGCACCTGGGTCATACCGTGCTTATTAATAAGCTGCGCCAGTTCCAGGAATTGGGGCATCAGGTCATCTTCCTTATAGGTGATTTCACCGGGATGATCGGCGATCCGAGCGGCAAGAGCGCGACGCGTCCGCCGCTGACTCGCGAACAGGTGCTCGATAATGCCGAGACCTACAAGACTCAGGTGTTCAAGATTCTTGATCCGGCCAAGACCGAAGTGGCCTTCAACTCCACCTGGATGGACCAGATGGGGCCGGCGGATTTCATTCGCCTGACCTCCCAGTACACCGTTGCGCGGATGCTTGAGCGTGATGACTTCGACAAGCGCTACTCCACCAATCAGCCGATCGCTATTCATGAGTTCCTCTATCCGCTGGTCCAGGGCTATGACTCGGTAGCCTTGCGTGCCGATGTCGAGCTGGGTGGTACCGATCAGAAGTTCAACCTGCTGATGGGGCGCGAGCTCCAGCGTGCGTATGGGCAGGAGGCGCAGTGCATTCTGACCATGCCGCTGCTGGAAGGCTTGGATGGCGTCAAGAAGATGTCCAAGTCCCTGGGTAACTATGTCGGTATCCAGGAGGCGCCGGGTGTGATGTACGGCAAGCTGGTTTCCATTCCTGATGCGCTGATGTGGCGTTACTTCGAGCTGCTGAGCTTCCGCTCGATGGATGAGATCAATGCGTTGCGCGCTGATGTCGAGGCTGGCGCCAACCCGCGCGATGTGAAGATCAAGCTGGCTGAAGAGATTGTTGCGCGTTTCCATGGTGAAGAGGCTGCGGCCAATGCTCACCGTGGGGCGGGTAATCGCATGAAGGATGGCGAGCTGCCTGATGATCTGCCTGAGATTGAGCTGACTGCTGGCGAGGCGATGCCGATTGCGGCCGTCCTTAATAAGGCGGGCTTGGTGAAGAACTCGGCCGTAGCTCGCGACCTTCTGAACTCTGGTGGCGTGCGTATAGATGGTGAGGTGGTAGATCGCACCTTTATATATGAGCTGGGCGCGACCCACGTTTGCCAGGCTGGGAAGAAGGCATTTGCGCGTATTACGCTCAAATCCGAATAAGTCCGAAATTAAGGGTTGACGGCGAATTATATCTGTCTATAATTCGCCCCACTTCCGGCGCAGTCGAAACGGAAAACTCCTTGGTAAACAATGAGTTACGCAGTTTTCGGCAGCAGGTGCTTCAGTTCATCGAAGCCAAAAGGAAGTTGAAAAAGAGGTGTTGACAGCAGCGTGTAACGCTGTAGAATTCGCCTCCCGCTGATGAGAGATCTGAAGCGCAAGTGGTTGAAGTTGTTAAGGATTCCTTGAAAACTTCTTAAAATAATCACTTGACAGCAAATGAGGCTGCTGTAGAATGCGCGCCTCGGTTGAGACGAAAGATCTTAACCAACCGCTCTTTAACAACTGAATCAAGCAATTCGTGTGGGTGCTTGTGGAGTCAGACTGATAGTCAACAAGATTATCAGCATCACAAGTTACTCCGCGAGAAATCAAAGATGTAACCAACGATTGCTGAGCCAAGTTTAGGGTTTCTTAAAAACCCAAAGATGTTTGAACTGAAGAGTTTGATCATGGCTCAGATTGAACGCTGGCGGCAGGCCTAACACATGCAAGTCGAGCGGTAGAGAGAAGCTTGCTTCTCTTGAGAGCGGCGGACGGGTGAGTAATGCCTAGGAATCTGCCTGGTAGTGGGGGATAACGTTCGGAAACGGACGCTAATACCGCATACGTCCTACGGGAGAAAGCAGGGGACCTTCGGGCCTTGCGCTATCAGATGAGCCTAGGTCGGATTAGCTAGTTGGTGGGGTAATGGCTCACCAAGGCGACGATCCGTAACTGGTCTGAGAGGATGATCAGTCACACTGGAACTGAGACACGGTCCAGACTCCTACGGGAGGCAGCAGTGGGGAATATTGGACAATGGGCGAAAGCCTGATCCAGCCATGCCGCGTGTGTGAAGAAGGTCTTCGGATTGTAAAGCACTTTAAGTTGGGAGGAAGGGCAGTTACCTAATACGTGATTGTTTTGACGTTACCGACAGAATAAGCACCGGCTAACTCTGTGCCAGCAGCCGCGGTAATACAGAGGGTGCAAGCGTTAATCGGAATTACTGGGCGTAAAGCGCGCGTAGGTGGTTTGTTAAGTTGGATGTGAAATCCCCGGGCTCAACCTGGGAACTGCATTCAAAACTGACTGACTAGAGTATGGTAGAGGGTGGTGGAATTTCCTGTGTAGCGGTGAAATGCGTAGATATAGGAAGGAACACCAGTGGCGAAGGCGACCACCTGGACTAATACTGACACTGAGGTGCGAAAGCGTGGGGAGCAAACAGGATTAGATACCCTGGTAGTCCACGCCGTAAACGATGTCAACTAGCCGTTGGGAGCCTTGAGCTCTTAGTGGCGCAGCTAACGCATTAAGTTGACCGCCTGGGGAGTACGGCCGCAAGGTTAAAACTCAAATGAATTGACGGGGGCCCGCACAAGCGGTGGAGCATGTGGTTTAATTCGAAGCAACGCGAAGAACCTTACCAGGCCTTGACATCCAATGAACTTTCTAGAGATAGATTGGTGCCTTCGGGAACATTGAGACAGGTGCTGCATGGCTGTCGTCAGCTCGTGTCGTGAGATGTTGGGTTAAGTCCCGTAACGAGCGCAACCCTTGTCCTTAGTTACCAGCACGTTATGGTGGGCACTCTAAGGAGACTGCCGGTGACAAACCGGAGGAAGGTGGGGATGACGTCAAGTCATCATGGCCCTTACGGCCTGGGCTACACACGTGCTACAATGGTCGGTACAGAGGGTTGCCAAGCCGCGAGGTGGAGCTAATCCCATAAAACCGATCGTAGTCCGGATCGCAGTCTGCAACTCGACTGCGTGAAGTCGGAATCGCTAGTAATCGCGAATCAGAATGTCGCGGTGAATACGTTCCCGGGCCTTGTACACACCGCCCGTCACACCATGGGAGTGGGTTGCACCAGAAGTAGCTAGTCTAACCTTCGGGAGGACGGTTACCACGGTGTGATTCATGACTGGGGTGAAGTCGTAACAAGGTAGCCGTAGGGGAACCTGCGGCTGGATCACCTCCTTAATCGACGACATCAGCTGCTCCATAAGTTCCCACACGAATTGCTTGATTCATTGAAGAAGACGATAAAGAAGCAGCCCGAAATTGGGTCTGTAGCTCAGTTGGTTAGAGCGCACCCCTGATAAGGGTGAGGTCGGCAGTTCGAATCTGCCCAGACCCACCAATTTTGTGTGGGAAACGCCTGTAGAAATACGGGGCCATAGCTCAGCTGGGAGAGCGCCTGCCTTGCACGCAGGAGGTCAACGGTTCGATCCCGTTTGGCTCCACCACTACTGCTTCTGTTTGTTGAAAGCTTAGAAATGAGCATTCCATTGTGATGATGGTGAATGTTGATTTCTAGTCTTTGATTAGATCGTTCTTTAAAAATTTGGGTATGTGATAGAAAGATAGACTGAACGTTACTTTCACTGGTAACGGATCAGGCTAAGGTAAAATTTGTGAGTTACTCAGTTTTGAGTATTATCGAATTTTCGGCGAATGTTGTCTTCACAGTATAACCAGATTGCTTGGGGTTATATGGTCAAGTGAAGAAGCGCATACGGTGGATGCCTTGGCAGTCAGAGGCGATGAAAGACGTGGTAGCCTGCGAAAAGCTTCGGGGAGTCGGCAAACAGACTTTGATCCGGAGATGTCTGAATGGGGGAACCCAGCCATCATAAGATGGTTATCTTACGCTGAATACATAGGCGTAAGAGGCGAACCAGGGGAACTGAAACATCTAAGTACCCTGAGGAAAAGAAATCAACCGAGATTCCCTTAGTAGTGGCGAGCGAACGGGGACTAGCCCTTAAGTGGCTTTGAGATTAGCGGAACGCTCTGGAAAGTGCGGCCATAGTGGGTGATAGCCCTGTACGCGAAAATCTCTTAGTCATGAAATCGAGTAGGACGGAGCACGAGAAACTTTGTCTGAATATGGGGGGACCATCCTCCAAGGCTAAATACTACTGACTGACCGATAGTGAACTAGTACCGTGAGGGAAAGGCGAAAAGAACCCCGGAGAGGGGAGTGAAATAGATCCTGAAACCGTATGCGTACAAGCAGTGGGAGCCCACTTTGTTGGGTGACTGCGTACCTTTTGTATAATGGGTCAGCGACTTATTTTCAGTGGCGAGCTTAACCGAATAGGGGAGGCGTAGCGAAAGCGAGTCTTAATAGGGCGTCTAGTCGCTGGGAATAGACCCGAAACCGGGCGATCTATCCATGGGCAGGTTGAAGGTTGGGTAACACTAACTGGAGGACCGAACCGACTACCGTTGAAAAGTTAGCGGATGACCTGTGGATCGGAGTGAAAGGCTAATCAAGCTCGGAGATAGCTGGTTCTCCTCGAAAGCTATTTAGGTAGCGCCTCATGTATCACTGTAGGGGGTAGAGCACTGTTTCGGCTAGGGGGTCATCCCGACTTACCAAACCGATGCAAACTCCGAATACCTACAAGTGCCGAGCATGGGAGACACACGGCGGGTGCTAACGTCCGTCGTGAAAAGGGAAACAACCCAGACCGTCAGCTAAGGTCCCAAAGTTATGGTTAAGTGGGAAACGATGTGGGAAGGCTTAGACAGCTAGGAGGTTGGCTTAGAAGCAGCCACCCTTTAAAGAAAGCGTAATAGCTCACTAGTCGAGTCGGCCTGCGCGGAAGATGTAACGGGGCTCAAACCATACACCGAAGCTACGGGTATCACGTAAGTGATGCGGTAGAGGAGCGTTCTGTAAGCCTGTGAAGGTGAGTTGAGAAGCTTGCTGGAGGTATCAGAAGTGCGAATGCTGACATGAGTAACGACAATGGGTGTGAAAAACACCCACGCCGAAAGACCAAGGTTTCCTGCGCAACGTTAATCGACGCAGGGTTAGTCGGTCCCTAAGGCGAGGCTGAAAAGCGTAGTCGATGGAAAACAGGTTAATATTCCTGTACTTCTGGTTATTGCGATGGAGGGACGGAGAAGGCTAGGCCAGCTTGGCGTTGGTTGTCCAAGTTTAAGGTGGTAGGCTGGAATCTTAGGTAAATCCGGGATTCTAAGGCCGAGAGCTGATGACGAGTTAACTTTTAGTTAACGAAGTGGTTGATGCCATGCTTCCAAGAAAAGCTTCTAAGCTTCAGGTAACCAGGAACCGTACCCCAAACCGACACAGGTGGTTGGGTAGAGAATACCAAGGCGCTTGAGAGAACTCGGGTGAAGGAACTAGGCAAAATGGCACCGTAACTTCGGGAGAAGGTGCGCCGGTGAGGGTGAAGGACTTGCTCCGTAAGCTCATGCCGGTCGAAGATACCAGGCCGCTGCGACTGTTTATTAAAAACACAGCACTCTGCAAACACGAAAGTGGACGTATAGGGTGTGACGCCTGCCCGGTGCCGGAAGGTTAATTGATGGGGTTAGCTAACGCGAAGCTCTTGATCGAAGCCCCGGTAAACGGCGGCCGTAACTATAACGGTCCTAAGGTAGCGAAATTCCTTGTCGGGTAAGTTCCGACCTGCACGAATGGCGTAACGATGGCGGCGCTGTCTCCACCCGAGACTCAGTGAAATTGAAATCGCTGTGAAGATGCAGTGTATCCGCGGCTAGACGGAAAGACCCCGTGAACCTTTACTATAGCTTTGCACTGGACTTTGAATTTGCTTGTGTAGGATAGGTGGGAGGCTTTGAAGCGTGGACGCCAGTCTGCGTGGAGCCAACCTTGAAATACCACCCTGGCAACTTTGAGGTTCTAACTCAGGTCCGTTATCCGGATCGAGGACAGTGTATGGTGGGTAGTTTGACTGGGGCGGTCTCCTCCTAAAGAGTAACGGAGGAGTACGAAGGTGCGCTCAGACCGGTCGGAAATCGGTCGTAGAGTATAAAGGCAAAAGCGCGCTTGACTGCGAGACAGACACGTCGAGCAGGTACGAAAGTAGGTCTTAGTGATCCGGTGGTTCTGTATGGAAGGGCCATCGCTCAACGGATAAAAGGTACTCCGGGGATAACAGGCTGATACCGCCCAAGAGTTCATATCGACGGCGGTGTTTGGCACCTCGATGTCGGCTCATCACATCCTGGGGCTGAAGCCGGTCCCAAGGGTATGGCTGTTCGCCATTTAAAGTGGTACGCGAGCTGGGTTTAGAACGTCGTGAGACAGTTCGGTCCCTATCTGCCGTGGACGTTTGAGATTTGAGAGGGGCTGCTCCTAGTACGAGAGGACCGGAGTGGACGAACCTCTGGTGTTCCGGTTGTCACGCCAGTGGCATTGCCGGGTAGCTATGTTCGGAATAGATAACCGCTGAAAGCATCTAAGCGGGAAACTAGCCTCAAGATGAGATCTCACTGGGACCTTGAGTCCCCTGAAGGGCCGTCGAAGACTACGACGTTGATAGGTTGGGTGTGTAAGCGCTGTGAGGCGTTGAGCTAACCAATACTAATTGCCCGTGAGGCTTGACCATATAACACCCAAGCAATTTGACTACTCGAAAGAGCATCAGATTGCGGTGTGTGAAGACGCAATGAACCGAAAGTTCGATGCTCACAAAACACCGAAAGCTGTCACATACCCAATTTGCTGAAGCGAGGCCAACTGGTCGCGACTCAGTACCCGAATTTCTTGACGACCATAGAGCATTGGAACCACCTGATCCCATCCCGAACTCAGTAGTGAAACGATGCATCGCCGATGGTAGTGTGGGGTTTCCCCATGTGAGAGTAGGTCATCGTCAAGATTAAATTCCGAAACCCCATTTGCGAAAGCAGATGGGGTTTTGTTTTGGGCGCTCGGAAAGCGTGGCGAACCTCGTCACGCTAAAGTCCGCCCTTTCTATGCAATGACCCTGCGCATGGCTATCATGCCTGCCTCATTGTGAGGCGAAACTTGCATGCTAACGCTGTTAAAACTTCTGAAAGATGGGCGATTCCATTCCGGAGAAGCACTGGGCGCCGCCTTGGGCGTCAGTCGTAGTGCTGTCTGGAAGCAGCTTCAGCACCTTGAGGCGGAATTGAATTTGCCTGTTCATAAGGTTCGCGGGAAGGGGTATCAGTTGGCTTCGCCGCTGGTCTTCTTGAGTGCTGAGGACATCGCGCTAAACGCGCCTACACAGGCATGGCCTGTTCACATCTCTGATTCCATTGACTCAACTAATGCTGAGGCGCTGCGTCTTGTTGGCGCGGGTGCGGCGGCGCCGTTCCTGGTGCTTGCAGAGCAGCAAACAGCGGGAAGGGGAAGGCGCGGTCGCAAGTGGGTCAGTCCGTTCGCGCAGAATGTGTATTACAGCCTTGTGTTACGCATCGAGGATGGCCTTCGACAGTTGGAGGGCTTAAGCCTTGTGGTTGGCTTGGCGGTCATGCAGGCGCTGCATGAGTCGGGTGTGCGCGGGGCGGCCTTGAAGTGGCCAAACGACGTCCTGGTGGGGCAAAAGAAAATTGCCGGAATTTTGCTGGAGCTCGTAGGCGACCCTGCGGATATTTGTCACGTTGTCCTTGGAATAGGTATCAACGTGAACATGCAAAAGGCTTCAGAGGTTGATCAGCAATGGACTTCTGTGCAACTTGAGACGGGGTCGCCTATGGATCGCAACGCTTTGGTCGCGCAGTTGGGCTTGCAGTTGCAGAGCTACCTTGATCGACATCGGGTGGCTGGTTTTTCGGGGCTTCGCCAGGAGTGGGAGAAAAGCCATGCCTGGCAAGGCCGATCTGTATCTCTCATCGCAGGCATAAATCAGGTTAACGGCGTGGTGCTGGGTGTCGACTGTCAAGGCGCGTTGCGTTTAAGTGTTGATGGCGTTGAGAGAACATACAGTGGTGGCGAGCTAAGCCTGAGGTTGCGTGATGATTCTTGAGCTCGACTGTGGGAATAGCTTTATCAAATGGCGCGTCCTTGATTCAGGCAAGCTGAAGGCGGGCGCAGAGGGTGTTGCAGGCTCGAACGAAGCCTTGATTGACAGTCTTCTGGCGCTGCCTGGCGTGCTGCTCACGCGCTGCAGGTTGGTGAGTGTTCGCGCGCAGGAAGAAACGAACAAGCTGGTCGAGGCGCTTGTCGAGGTCTTTGGCGTTGCCGTTTCCTGCGCGACTTCCTCCCGGGAGATGGGCGGGGTGCGCAACGGCTACGAGGAATTCGACCGTCTTGGTCTTGATCGTTGGCTGGCGATGCTCGGCGGTTTTAAATTAGCGTCGGGCGCCTGTCTGGTCCTTGATTTTGGTACGGCGGCAACTGCTGATTTCATTGCGGTCGATGGCGAGCACCTGGGCGGTTTTATTTGTCCCGGGATGCCTCTCATGCGGAGCCAGCTGCGAACGCACACGCGCAGGATAAGGTATGGCGATGCGGCGGCTGAACGGGCCCTGGAGCTTCTGTCGCCAGGTAGAACGACCGTAGAGGCGGTCGAGCGCGGCTGTATGTTGATGCTCAGGGGGTTTGTCTTAACCCAGCTTGATCTGGCTCGCAGCTACTGGGGGGATGACTTCACTGTCTTCCTGACTGGCGGGGACGCTGATTTGGTGTCGGATGCTGTGCCGCAGGCTCAGCTCGTTCCGGATTTGGTTTTCGTTGGGTTGGCGATGGCGTGCCCTTTGTCCTGAGGTATTTATGCGTTGGCTTTTCTTGCTTTTACTGATCCTTAACGTTTTCTACTACATTTGGCATCAACAAGAGGCGCCGTTGCGCGCTAAAGACGTTACGCCTCTGAGCCTATACCGTGGCGCCCAGCAGGATATTCGCCTGTTGAGCGAGTCCACTGATGCTGTGGCTCGGAGCGAGCGGGCAAAGGGGGGGGAGGCGCAGAGTACCTGCTTGTACATTGGCGGGTTTACGGACCAGAGCCAGGCGCAATCGGTCGAGCAGCGCCTCACTAGCCTGGATATAAAGGTCAAGGTTCAGTTGCTCAATGCTCCTGATGCATCGGGTTACTGGCTTCGCGTGGCCCCTGAAAGCCGGCGCCTGGCTGACGATCTGCCCTTTGAAAACCTTGCTAAGGAATTCAATGAGTTAAAACATAAAATAATGTTGTGCGAAGGCGTTGCAACTCTCGAATAGTTTGCATAGAATGGCGCCCGCTTCGCAGTGAAGACCTTTAAGGGGATTTGATGCGAAGCAACGTCAATGCAGCTAACCTCATAATTTAAATGAGAAAATGCTTGACAGAAGGTCGGCGTGATGTAAAATGCCGGCTCGCTTAGGAGGGGTTCCCGAGCGGCCAAAGGGATCAGACTGTAAATCTGACGTCTACGACTTCGAAGGTTCGAATCCTTCCCCCTCCACCATTTTTAGCGTGAGCTGCAAGCTCCGCGGGTATAGTTTAGTGGTAGAACCTCAGCCTTCCAAGCTGATGATGCGGGTTCGATTCCCGCTACCCGCTCCAAGTTTGCAGGTTGTGCAATGTGTTTTGCTCTTGTAGCTCAGTTGGTAGAGCACACCCTTGGTAAGGGTGAGGTCAGCGGTTCAAATCCGCTCAAGAGCTCCATATAACAAGGCAGATATGAAAATATCTGCCTTTGTTTTAACGGCTGCCTCGGCTTGAGTGTGTTGTATCTGGCTTTTAT